>NZ_CP028271.1:2506452-2819759 GCF_009914055.1 Mixta intestinalis | reverse complement strand
GCGAAGGGAACTCGGATCATTAATGTCAGCCCCATGCGCGACGATTGTCCCGATTTTCTGCAAGCCGACTGGATCGCTATTCGCCCCAATACCGACGTGGCGCTGATGCTGGCGCTGGGCTACGAGATCGAGCGGCTGGGCGCGGCGGATAATGATTTTTTACAGAGCCACTGCGTCGGCTATCCGCAGCTGCGAGCTTACCTGCTGGGAGAAAGCGACGGCGTGGCGAAAACGCCCGCCTGGGCCAGCGCGATCACCGGTATTCCTGCGGCACGCATCGTTGAACTGGCGCGCCAGCTGATGGGGAAACGCAGTTTTATCACCTGTTCTTATGCGGTACAGCGCGCCCATCGCGGCGAACAGCCCTACTGGATGATGATTGCGCTCTCCGCCATGCTGGGGCAGCCGGGCCTGCCAGGGGCAGGCTTCTCTTTTGGGCATGGCTCGATGAACAGCGTCGGCAACCCGCGCATCGATACGCCCGCGCCGCAGCTGCCCGCCTGCGCTAATCCCGCCGGGCTGGCGATCCCGGTGGCGCGCATCTGCGATATGCTGCTGAACCCCGGTGCGGAATACCACTTTCAGGGTGAAACGCATCGCTATCCCGATATCCACCTGATGCACTGGGCGGGCGGCAACCCCTTCCATCATCATCAACAGCTTAACCGGCTGGTTGAGGGCTGGCAGCGCCCGGATACGGTGATTGTGCAGGATATCGTCTGGACACCGGCGGCTCAGATGGCGGATATCGTGCTGCCGGTGACCACCACGCTGGAGCGTAACGATATCGGCGGCTCGTCCCGCGATCGCTTTGTCTTTGCGATGCATCAGGCGATTGCGCCGCAGCATCAGGCGCGTAACGATTTCGATATCTTTGCTGACCTGGCGGAGCGGCTTGGTTATCGCGACCGCTTCACCGAAAATCGCAACGAGATGCAGTGGATCGCCCATCTTTATCAACGGTGCGCTGCCGCTCATCAGCGTCAGGGCGTGACATGGCCCGACTTTGAAACGTTTTGGCAGCGCGGCTATGTGGAAGTGCCAACAGGCAAAGATGATTACGTTTACATGGCTGATTTTCGCGCCGACGCGCAGGCCAATCCCATCGCCACCGCCAGCGGTAAAATAGAGCTGTTTTGCCAGACGATTGCTGATTATCAACTGGAGGATATGGCCGGACATCCGGAATGGCGCACGCCGCAGGAGTGGCTGGGCAGCGAGCTGGCCAGCGAGTTTCCGCTGCATTTGATTAGCATACAGCCCGCCGACCGCCTGCACAGTCAGCTGGACGCCACGGCAAACGTGCAAAATAACAAAACCGCCGGGCATGAAACGCTGTGGATGCATCCTGACGATGCCGCTGCGCGCGGCATTCATCATGGCGATGTCATTGAGGTCTATAACCAACGCGGCAGAATGCTGTCAGGCGTGCAGCTTAATGAGGGCCTGACGCCTGGCGTGGTGGTGACCTCAACCGGGGCCTGGTTCGATCCTGGCTTCGGTGAACGGTGGCAGCCGAGAGATCGTGCCGGGAATCCCAATGTTCTGACGCTCGATATCGGTACCTCATTGTTAACCCAGGGGCCGAACGCCATGTCCTGTCTGGTCGAGGTCAGATCGTGGCAATCATTGCAAAATGAGCGATAAATCACATAGCTGGTTACATTTTGCGGGTAACTGTTGCGAATGATTGATAGCGGCGCGGCGGTGCCCCTTGCTACATTCTTAGTCCCAGAGGTATTGATGGGTGAGCATCAACAAATTTTATTGATTACACCAACCTGCGCAGATGCGCAGGTTTTTTTTGCCTGACGTAAGGTCATGGACATGCCCCGCATACAGAAGTTTCTTGGTAAAGACCAAATAAAAGCGCCTTTTAATCCTTTTCGTTTTCGTCTGATCTGCCTGGGCGTATTAGCCTGTTTAGGCGTTCTGCTGGCCCGTGTCGCCGATCTACAACTGATTAATCATCCCATGCTGGAGCGTGAAGCGGATCAGCGATCGCTACGCACGGTAACCATTCCTACTAACCGTGGCACCCTGCTGGATCGTAACGGCGAAACCCTGGCGCTTAGCGTGCCTTCACGTGACATTATTGCCGATCCGCAGCGCGTGCTGGAAGCGAACCCGGTTTTTACCAGCGCCAAGTGGGAGTATCTCGCCAACGCGCTGAACGAGCGTCCGGAGCAGATAGCGCAGCAGATTACCGCCAATCCGCATCGACGTTTCCTCTACCTGGGACGAAAAATTGAGCTGGGTATCGCGAAAGATATCAGCCAGCTTCATTTGAAGGGCATCAGTACGGTCTATAACGACAGCCGTTTTTATCCAATGAGCGAGGCGGCGGCACCGTTGATCGGTATCGTCGGTGCCGATAATACCGGCCTGAACGGGCTGGAAAAGGGCTATGACAAAGTATTACAGGGGCAGCCGGGCATAGAGAAATATCGTCAGGATCGTGAAGGCAACATTATTGCCATGATCGACTATCAGCCGCCGAAACAGCCGCCAACGGTACAGCTCAGCATCGATAAGTTCGATCAATACACGCTCTACAGCAAGCTGCGCGACGGTGTTCTGCTGAATAAGGCAGACTCCGGCGCGGCAGTGCTGGTAAAAATCGATACCGGGGAGATCCTCGGCATGGCCTCTTATCCCTCTTTCAATCCAAATAACTATGCTGACGTCTCGCCTGCGCAGATGCGCAACGTGGCGATCAACGACAGCTTTGAGCCCGGTTCAACGGTGAAGCCACTGGTGGTGATGGAAGGGCTGGAGCGCGGGCTGGTGCGCCCCGACTCGGTACTGGATACCACGCCTTATCGCGTGAATGGTCACCTGATTCGTGACGTAGGCCACTGGCCACGCCTGACGATGACCGGCATTCTGCAAAAATCGAGCGACATCGGCGTATCGCATATTGCGCTGGCGATGCCCGCAGAGGCGCTGGTGAATACCTATCACGCTTTCGGCCTTGGCAAACCTACCGGGCTTGGCCTGACCGGGGAGAGCGTCGGTTATTTTCCGCTGCACCGTCAGCGCTGGGCGGATATCGAACGCGCCACTTTCTCCTTTGGCTACGGTCTGCGCGTTACGCCGCTACAGATAGCGCGTGAATACGCCACGCTGGGCAGCTTTGGTATTTATCGCCCGCTCTCTATTACTAAAGTGACGCCGCCGGTAATGGGGAAACAGGTGGCGAACCCGGAAACGGTTAAAACGGTGGTGCATATGCTGGAAAGCGACGTGCTGCCCGGCGGCACCGGTATTCGTGCGGCGGTGCCGGGCTATCGGCTGGCGACAAAAACCGGGACCGCAGAGAAAATGGGCAGCAGCGGGAAATATGATGGTGGTTACGTCAACTATACGGCCGGCATCGCGCCAGCCAGTAATCCGCAGGTAGCGCTGGTAGTAATGATTAACCATCCTACCGCGGGCGATCACTTCGGTGGATCGGTCGCTGCGCCAGTCTTCGGTAATATTATGGGACCGGTGCTGAAACATATGAATATTGCGCCCGATGCGCTGGTTAGCGGCGTGCATTAACCTGTTATGACGGCTATATAAGAGAGACGCTTTTATGTAGCCGTTTGATCATTAAATTTACGCTATGGTTTTTATCCCGTTCTTCCTGCTCTCCAACACGTTATTTATCTGCTCAACGTCCGGTCATTTATTGCAATACCGATCAATTAAATCAGAATTATTAAAAAATTCATCTATTAATCAATAAACTATTTTTTCGCAGCGGCAAGTAATCTGCCGCACCACGAGGCATAAATTTTTCATTGGTTAGCGTTGAGTTCAACCTTTCTTTGCTGCATGGTTATAGCCAGATTTTAACTGCTAAGGAGTTGGCATGTTTTTCAACCTGTTTCGTCTTCTGTTTCGACTGCTGTGGCGCGTGCAGCTACGCGGCGATCTCTCCGGGCTGCATAAAGAGAAGGTGTTAATTACGCCCAACCACGCCTCTTTTTTGGATGGCATACTGCTGGCGCTGTTCCTGCCGGTCAGGCCGGTATTCGCCGTTTATTCTGATATTAGTGATAAATGGTTTATGCGCCTGGTTAAGCCGCTGGTGGATTTTGTACCACTCGATCCCACCCGGCCTATGTCGATTAAATACCTGGTGCGCATCCTTAATGAAGGACGTCCGGTGGTAATTTTTCCGGAAGGACGAATTACCGTTACCGGCTCGCTGATGAAAATCTACAGCGGTGCCGGATTTGTAGCGGCAAAATCGCAGGCGACGGTAGTACCGATGCGTATTGAAGGCGCGGAATTTACGCCGTTCGGCCGTCTCGGCGGCGTGTTTAAGCGTCGTCTGTTTCCGCGTATTACCCTGACAGTGCTGCCGCCTACGCTGGTTCCGATGCCCGATGCGCCACGCGCACGCGATCGTCGGGAGCTGGCGGGTGAGCATCTGCATCATATTATGATGGAAGCGCGTATGGCAGTGCGTCCGCGCGAGACACTGTTTGAGGCGCTGGTTAATGCCCGCACGCGTTACGGCTGGTTTAAACCCTGTATTGAAGACGTGAGTTTCGCCCCTGACAGCTACACCGGGCTGCTGAAAAAATCGCTGGGCGTAGGGCGTATTCTGGAGCGCCATACGCAGCGTGGCGAATATGTCGGCCTGCTGCTGCCCAATACCACGGTAACCGCCGCCGCTATCTTCGGCGCTACCCTGCGCGCACGCATTCCGGCGATGCTGAACTACACCGCAGGCGTTAGCGGCCTGACCAGCGCCGTCACCGCCGCGCAGATCAAAACCGTATTCACCTCGCGGCAGTTTCTGGATAAAGGTAACCTTTGGCACCTGCCGCAGGGGATTCCGCAGGTGCAGTGGATCTATCTGGAAGATCTGAAAGACAGCCTGGACGCGAAGGATAAGCTGTGGATTCTGGCGCATCTGCTGGTGCCGCGTTGTGCGATGCTGCCGCAGCAGGCGGAAGATGCGGCGATGGTGCTGTTTACTTCCGGTTCCGAAGGCAACCCTAAAGGGGTGGTGCACTCCCATAAAAGCCTGCTGGCAAACGTTGAGCAGATTCGCACGGTAGCAGATTTTACGCCGCGCGATCGTTTTATGGCCTCGCTGCCGCTGTTTCACGCCTTTGGCCTGACGGTTGGGCTGTTCACGCCATTAATCACCGGCGCGCAGGTCTTCCTTTATCCCAGCCCGCTGCATTACCGCATCGTGCCGGAACTGGTATATGACCGTAACTGCACCGTGCTGTTTGGTACTTCAACTTTCCTCGGTAACTATGCCCGTTTCGCTAATCCTTACGATTTTGCTCGCCTGCGCTATGTGGTGGCCGGCGCGGAAAAATTACAGGAAGGCGTTCGGCAGATTTATCAGGATCGCTTTGGTATCCGCGTGCTGGAAGGGTACGGCGTGACCGAATGTGCGCCTGTGGTGGCGATCAACGTGCCGATGGCGGCGAGGCCGCATACCGTTGGGCGTCTGCTGCCGGGTATGGATTCGCGTTTGATGTCTGTGCCCGGTATCGAGCAGGGCGGGCGCTTACAGCTGCGCGGGCCTAACATTATGAAAGGCTACCTGCGCGTGGAGCGTCCCGGCGAGCTGGAGCCGCCGATGGCGGATAACGGCGAAGGTGTGATGGAGCCTGGCTGGTATGACACCGGCGATATTGTCAGCTTTGATGAAGGCGGCTTCTGTCAGATTCAGGGACGGGCAAAACGCTTCGCTAAAATTGCCGGGGAGATGGTTTCGCTGGAGGCGGTAGAGCAGATCGCGCTGAAGGCGTCGCCGGAGAAACAGCATGCCGCCGTGATCAAACCGGACGGCAACCGAGGCGAAGCGCTGGTGCTGTTTACTACCGATAACGAGCTGCAACGCGATCGCCTACAGCAGGCGGCGCGTGAGCTGGGCGCGGCGGAACTGGCGGTGCCGCGTGATATTCGTTTTCTGAAGCAGCTGCCGCTGCTGGGCAGCGGGAAACCCGATTTCGTCACGTTGAAAAAAATGGTGGATGAATGAATATGACCGGTAACGGCTCACCCCTGATGTCGCGCGGTATGGTGGCGGTTATCGTCGCTCAGTTCTTCTCCGCCTTTGGCGATAACGCGCTTCTGTTTGCCACGCTGGCGGTGCTAAAAAACCAGCACTATCCCGACTGGAGTCAGCCGGTATTGCAGATGGTTTTCGTCGCCACCTATATCCTGCTGGCACCTTTTGTCGGACAGATGGCCGATAGCTTTGCCAAAGGGCGCGTCATGATGCTGGCAAACGGCCTGAAGCTGCTGGGCGCGCTGACCATCTGTGTCGGGCTCGATCCTTTTGTCGGCTACGCACTGGTGGGTATTGGTGCCGCCGCCTATTCACCGGCGAAGTATGGCATTCTCGGTGAGATCGCCGATGGCGAGCAGCTGGTTAAGGCTAACGGCCTGATGGAGGCGTCCACTATCGCCGCCATTCTGCTCGGTTCGGTTGCGGGCGGCGTGCTGGCTGACTGGAGCCTGCTGGCGGCGCTTGGTGCCTGCGTTGTCACCTATGCGCTGGCGGTGATTGCTAATATTTCTATTCCGAAGCTGGCGGCGGCGCGTCCAGGCCAGAGCTGGCATCCGCTGGCAATGGTGCGCAGCTTTTTCCACGCTGCGCTGCTGCTGTGGCGTAACGGTGAAACCCGCTTTTCACTGGTCGGTACCAGTCTGTTCTGGGGGGCAGGCGTGACGCTGCGCTTCCTGCTGGTGCTGTGGGTGCCGGTGGCGCTGGGCATAACCGACAATAAAACGCCGACGCTGCTGAATGCGATGGTGGCCGTTGGGATTGTGATCGGCGCGGCGGCGGCGGCTAAGCTGGTGACGCTGAAAACCGTTGGGCGCTGTATGCCTGCCGGTGTGCTGATCGGTATCGTGGTGGCGATCTTTGCCCTGCAACATACGCAGATCAATGCCTATATGCTGCTGGTGGCAATTGGTGTGCTGGGCGGTTTCTTTGTGGTGCCGCTTAATGCGCTGTTGCAGGAACGTGGCAAGCAGACGGTGGGCGCAGGTAACGCTATTGCGGTGCAGAACCTCGGTGAAAACAGCGCCATGCTGCTGATGCTGGGGCTCTATTCGCTGGCGATTAAGCTGGGTGCGCCACCGGTAGCCACGGGTGTGGGCTTCGGCGTGCTGTTTGCGTTGGCGATTGCCATTCTTTGGGGCTGGCAGCTGATGCAAAAACGCCGCTGAGAAAAGGGATAACCTAAGCGCGGGTAACTATGCCCGCGCGATATACCTGCCGCCGCCAGTTTCTGGCGGCGGTTCTGTTTTAAGGCGCCGGATAAGTATAGCGGCGATGAATCGCTTCCAGCTTTTCCAGTATCTCGCTGCTCAGCGTTAGCTGATAGCTATCGATATTACTTTGCAGTTGTTCAAGCGTGGTTGCGCCCAACAGGGTGCTGGCAACGAAGGGCTGCTGACGTACAAAGGCCAGCGCCATCTGCGCCGGATCGAGTCCGTGCTGGCGTGCCAGATCGACATACTCAGCGATAGCCTGTTGCGCCTGCTCGCCGCTGTAGCGGGTAAAGCGGCTGAACAGCGTATTGCGGGCGTTAGCGGGGCGTGCGCCGTTAAGGTATTTACCGCTTAGTGTCCCGAAGGCGAGGCTGGAATAGGCCAGCAGCTCAACACCTTCATGCTGGCTGATTTCCGCCAGGCCTACCTCAAAGCTGCGGTTCAGCAGACTGTAGGGGTTCTGGATTGAAACGATGCGCGGCAGCTCATGTTTTTCCGCCAGTTGCAGATAACGCATCACGCCCCACGGGGTTTCATTTGAGACGCCGATATAGCGGATTTTCCCGGCGCGTACCTGCTCCGTCAGCGCTTCCAGCGTTTCCAGCAGCGTAACCGGCACGCTGGTATCGGTATATTGATAACCTAACTTCCCGAAACAGTTGGTCTGGCGCTGCGGCCAGTGAATCTGATAAAGGTCGATATAGTCGGTATTCAGACGCTTCAGGCTGTCTTCCACGGCGATACGAATATTTTTGCGATCCAGCACCTGAGCGGGGCGGATACCGGAATCGCTACCGCGTGAGGGGCCGGCGATTTTTGTTGCCAGCACGATTTTATCGCGGTTGCCGCGCGCTTTTAACCAGCTACCGATATAACGCTCGGTCAACCCCTGCGTTGCCGGATGCGGTGGAACCGGATACATCTCCGCGGTATCGATAAAATTGATACCGCAATGAATGGCCAGATCTAACTGTGCATGGGCGTCGGCTTCGCTATTTTGCTCACCAAACGTCATGGTTCCCAGGCCCAGCTGGCTGACTTCCAGCGTACTATGAGGGATACGGTGATAGTGCATTTGCCGGCTTCCTTTTATCGTTATGAAAAGAATCTTGGCGGCGCCGTTGGCACAAAAAAAGCGCGGCGCGCTGTTGCGACTATAGCGGGCGCCGAAGAGAGGGGAAAGAGCAGAATGATACTATTAGGGCGATAAGCGCCGCGCTGGGCGCTTACGGTTAACTAACGTTCAATGATAGAGGAGATCTCATCGCCGTTAATTTGCAGTTCATTGCCAGCCTGATCCGTATACTTAACCAGCCCGGTTTCTTTATCAATTTGCGGTTTGCCATCGGTCATGATCATATGACCATCTTTCGTCGCCATAACATAATTGCTGCTGCAACCGCTTAATACCATCACCATTGCTGCGGTAGCCGCGCCAGTTATCCATCTCATTGCCAGTTTTCTCCCGCCTGTTTAACTCAACTAAACAGTGTAGTAATAAAACATTGGCAGCCCGGCATTAATCGCACAATTCCGAAAAGTTAACTACTGAATAACCATCCGGCCTGGGCCGGATGGTAAAGGGAGGTGCTACTGCGCTGATTTTTTACTGCGGATCAGGTTGAGGCACTCTACCGCCATTGAGAAGAACATGGCGAAATAGATGTAGCCTTTTGGCACATGAATATCAAAGCTTTCCAGAATCAGCGTAAAGCCCACCAGAATCAGGAAGGAGAGCGCCAGCATTTTTACCGACGGATGGCTGTCAACAAACTCACCGATGGCTTTTGCCGCGAACATCATCACGCCCACGGCGATCACCACTGCGGCCATCATAATAATCAGGTGATCGGACAGACCAACGGCGGTAATAACCGAATCGAGACTGAAGATAATATCCAGCACCATAATCTGGGCGATAGCGCCGACGAAAGAGTGAACGTTGGTCTTATGCTCCTCTTCATTTCCCTCAATACTTTCATGGATCTCAATACTTGATTTCCACAGCAGGAACAGCCCACCTCCCAGCAAAATTAAATCGCGGGCGGAAAACGGGTGATCGAGCAGGGTGAACAGCGGCTGGGTTAACTTAACTATCCAGGCGATAGAGGCAAGCAGGGCAAGACGCATCAGCATCGCGCCCATCAGGCCGAGACGGCGTGCGCTGTTTTGCTGATTTTTCGGCAGTTTGGCAACCACCAGCGAAAGGAAAATAATATTATCGATGCCCAGCACCACTTCGAGAATGGTCAGGGTGCCGAGAGCCAGCCAGGCATTGGGATCTGCAATCCAGTCGAGCATTGTAACATCGCATCCTAAACGAAAAGTAAACGGTGATTATACGCACCGCCTTTAGCCTGGGAAAATGTTAAAGCAAAAAATGACGCGCCAGCAGCGGGGCAGTGAAGCTTTTCTTCAGATAAAAGCCGCGCGGCAGCGTCATGATCGGCTCACCGTGCTCACCAATACCTTCGGTCAGGGCTTTGCTGTTGGCCGCCTTTGGCCGGATTTGCAGCACCTCGCCATGGCGGGCGGTGATGCGCTCTACCTGGCCCAGCACGATCATATCCATGAGTTCTTCCCAGTCGCGCCGTAGCAGATCTTCCTCTTCCGGTGTCGGGCTCCAGAGGAGCGGGGCACCGACGCGCCGCGCCGCCAGCGGGATGGAGCGATCGCCTTCTACCGGCATCCACAGCACCCGCGCCAGCTTATGACGCACGTGGCTGCTCTCCCAGGTGACGCCGCTGTTGCCGGTGAGCGGTGCGACGCAGACAAAGGTGGTTTCTAACGGTCGCCCCTGCGCATCAACCGGAATGGTTTTTAGCTCCACGCCAAGGTGGACAAAATCACGCTCCGGCTTGCTGCCTGCGCTGGCGCCGAGGTGCATCTCCAGCAGCATGCCTACCCAGCCTTTATCACGCCGCAGATCGGCAGGTATGGCGATACCCGCCTGTTGCGCCAGCTCACCCAGCGTATAGCCTGCCAGCGACTGCGCGCGCGCCAGCAGCGTCGCTTCATCTTGCGGCGGTGTGACTAAGAATTGAAGCTCCATTCCGGCATCCATAAATTGCTCAAAAAATAACCACACCCATTTTGCACATTTAGCGCGGTGGTGCAGAGGAAACGGCGCAAAAATAATAGCATGATTAGCCTTGATTTTTTATCAGACCTGCCGATACACAGCCTGGTGTTCATGGGCGTTTTACCCACATTGTCACCGACAATGAACAGGATCTTACAGGTAGTTATCCACAGAAATATGGGATAACTCACCCATTTTGCCAATACTGGTTTCATTTACAGCCTTGACGGAGCCGATTTTTACTGGGTCAGCGCATTTTGTGCGTAACTTTATGGCATATTCTGTGGATAAAAACGCCGCTGATTGATCTTTCACCAGCAAAGGATCTTTCCGCTAAGTAGAAGCTGTTAACGATAACCGGAAAGGTTGATATGATGGGCTATTACTTTTATAAACAACCAATTAAGCTAAGGATCTTTGAACCTGGTCACAGATGTTTTTACGGTTTTTCCCGCTGGTTTACCATGTTCTGCACAAAGCTATCCACAGAAAAAGTGAATAAAATCGGTTGTTTTACCCAGTTCCTGTTTATAACTATGATGAAATCTGTGAGTTATCCCAATGTTATGCGTTATGCACAGCCACAAGCAGTGGTTTACCGCCTGTAAGGAGTATGAAACAATCAGACTATCTGAATTTCAGTTTGAGGTAGTCCCGTGATCGACGATGATGGCTACCGCCCAAATGTTGGTATTGTTATTTGTAACAGGCAGGGACAGGTATTGTGGGCCCGGCGCTTCGGACAGCACTCCTGGCAGTTTCCTCAGGGCGGTATCAATCCTGGAGAAACCGCAGAGCAGGCGATGTACCGTGAGCTCTTTGAAGAAGTGGGACTACACCGTAAAGATGTTCGCCTGCTTGCCTCTACCCGTAACTGGTTACGCTATAAGTTACCAAAACGTTTGGTGCGTTGGGACACGAAGCCGGTGTGTATCGGCCAGAAACAGAAGTGGTTTCTTCTGCAGTTGATAAGCAATGACGCCGATATCAACATGCAAACCAGCAGCACGCCGGAGTTTGACGGCTGGCGCTGGGTCAGCTTTTGGTATCCGGTCCGCCAGGTCGTCTCTTTCAAACGTGATGTTTATCGCCGCGTAATGAAAGAGTTTGCCAGCGTCGTGATGCCCATGCAGGAGAGTGCAACGCAGCGCAATACGCCTGCTTATCGACGAAAGAGAGGTTAAGCCACGCTGATGATGCTGACTCAGTTGCGTGAGATTGTAGAGAAAGTGGCTGGCGCGCCGCGCCTTGATGAGGCGCTGGAAATCCTGGTGAATGAAATCTGCTTCGCTATGGAAACCGAAGTGTGCTCCATTTATCTCGCCGATCACGAGCGTCGTTGCTATTACCTGATGGCGACGCGTGGGCTGAAAAAGCCGCGCGGCAAGATCGTCACGCTGGCTTTCGATCAGGGCGTCGTCGGGCTGGTTGGGCGGCTGGCGGAGCCGATTAACCTTGCTGATGCTCAGAGTCATCCCAGCTTTAAATATATCCCCTCGGTAAAGGAGGAGCGTTTCCGTTCCTTCCTCGGTGTCCCTATTATTACGCGCCGTCAGCTGCTTGGCGTGCTGGTTGTGCAGCAGCGCGAGCATCGCCAGTTCGACGAAAGCGAAGAATCCTTCCTGGTTACTCTTGCCACGCAGATGGCGACGTTGATCACCCAGTCCCAGCTTAGCCAGCTGTTCGGGCAGTTTCGTCAGAAGCGCGTGCGTGCGCTGGCGGCCGCTCCAGGCGTTGCGGTGGCTCCCGGCTGGGTGGATAACTCCCAGCCTTCGCTGGAACATGTTTTTGCCGCTTCAACGCTCGATGTCGGACGCGAACGCGAGCGGCTGTCGCTGGCGATGAGCGAGGCGAGCAACGAATTTCGCCGCTTCAGTAAACGTTTTAGCGCCAGCGTACAGAAAGAGAGCGCGGCGATCTTCGATCTTTACTCCCACCTGTTAAGCGATGCCCGCCTCAAGCAGGATCTTTTTGCCGAGATCGAGAGCGGATCGGTAGCGGAATGGGCAGTGAAGAAAGTGATCGAAAAATTTGCCGCCCAGTTTGCCAGCTTACAGGACAGCTATCTGCGCGAGCGTGCGGGCGATTTACGCGTGCTTGGTCAGCGGCTGCTGTTTCACCTTGATGATACGTTACAGGGCACCAATGCCTGGCCGGAGCGCTTTGTACTGGTGGCCGATGAGCTAACGGCGACTACGCTGGCGGAGCTGCCGCAGGAGCGTCTGGCGGGCGTGGTAGTGCGCGATGGCGCGGCGAACTCGCACGCGGCGATCCTGGTGCGGGCAATGGGGATCCCGACGGTGATGGGAGCCGATATCCTGCCGGATCTGCTCAACAAGCGGCTGCTGATCGTTGATGGCTATCGCGGCGAGCTGTTGATCGATCCTGAGCCGGTATTGATCCAGGAGTATCAGCGTCTGGTCAGCGAAGAAAACGCGCTGAGCAGGCTGGCAGAGGATGATGTAGAACAGCCGGTCGAATTAAAAAGCGGCGAGCGCATCCAGATAATGCTTAACGCGGGCCTTAGTGCCGAACATGAGCGGGCGATGGATAGCTGGGTGGATGGCATCGGCCTTTACCGCACCGAAATCCCGTTTATGCTGCAAAACGGCTTCCCCTCCGAAGAGGAGCAGGTGGCACAGTATCAGGGCATGCTACAGCTGTTTCTCAATAAGCCGGTAACGCTGCGCACGCTTGATATCGGTGCGGATAAACAGCTGCCCTATATGCCGATCAGCGAAGAGAACCCTTGTCTGGGCTGGCGCGGTATCCGCCTGACGCTCGATCAGCCGGAGATCTTTCTGGTGCAGGTGCGCGCCATGCTGCGTGCCAACGCCGCCAGCGGCAACCTCGGTATTCTGCTGCCGATGATCACAAGCATTGATGAGGTTGATGAGGCGCGGCGCCTGATCGATCGTGCGGCGCTGGAAGTGGAGGAGATGCTGGGCTACGCCATCCCCAGGCCGCGTATCGGCATTATGATAGAAGTGCCGTCGATGCTGTTTATGATCCCGCATCTGGCCTCTCGCGTCGATTTTGTCTCGGTTGGCACTAACGATCTTACCCAGTATCTGCTGGCAGTCGATCGCAACAACACCCGCGTGGCAAACCTGTATGACTCACTGCATCCGGCGATGCTGAAGGCATTGAAAGCGATCGCGGAAGCGGCGCGCGAGGCGAAGATCGATCTTTGCCTGTGCGGTGAAATGGCGGGCGATCCGATGTGCGTGGTGGTGCTGGTTGGGTTGGGCTATCACCATCTCAGCATGAACGGTAAAAATGTGCCGCGCGTGAAGTACCTGCTGCGCCATATTGATAGCGCAGAAGCGCAGGCGCTGAGCGAACGTAGCTTACAGGCGCAAACGGCTACCGAGGTGCGTAACCAAATCGCCGCCTTTATGGAGCGGCGCGGTTTAGGCGGCCTGATTCGCGGCGGTCTCTGAAGCGGTTTATCCGCGTTTACATTTCCATAGATCTGTCAGAAAACGGCTATGCTATCATGCCCGGCCGGTTTTTCCTGGCTGAGTAGCGCTGCGCTTTACGCGGCGCGCATGGAGTGAACTATCCAGCGTCCAGCCCGTGGACGGATGACTTAAATGGTGAAAGATGAATAGCTATCTGGCTTTCCCCCAATTCGATCCGGTGATCTTCTCCATCGGCCCCATCTCCCTGCACTGGTACGGTTTGATGTATCTGGTGGGGTTTGTTTTTGCGATGTGGCTGGCGGTACGTCGTGCCAATAAACCCGGCAGCGGCTGGAAAAAAGAGGAAGTAGAAAACCTGCTCTACGCGGGCTTTCTCGGCGTCTTTCTCGGTGGCCGTATCGGCTATGTGCTGTTTTATAACCTGCCGCTGTTTCTGGATAATCCGCTCTATCTGTTTAAGGTCTGGGATGGCGGCATGTCGTTCCACGGCGGCTTGATTGGCGTTATCGTGGTGATGTTGGTGTTTGCGCGTCGTACCAAACGCCATTTTTTCCAGGTGTCAGATTTTATCGCTCCGCTGATCCCATTTGGGCTGGGTGCCGGTCGTCTGGGTAACTTTATCAACGGCGAACTCTGGGGCCGCGTGGCACCCGATTTCTCCTGGGCGATGCTGTTTCCCGGTTCGCGTAGCGAAGATGTGGCGCTGGTGGCAACGCATCCTGAGTGGCAATCGCTGCTGGCAACCTATGGAGTTCTGCCGCGTCATCCTTCACAGCTGTATGAACTGCTGCTGGAAGGCGTGGTGCTGTTCATTATCCTGAACCTCTTTATTCGTAAACCGCGTCCGATGGGCAGCGTTTCCGGTCTGTTTTTAATCGGCTACGGTGCGTTCCGTATTATTGTGGAATTCTTCCGTCAGCCCGATGCCCAGCTGGGCCTGTTTGGTGGCATCAGCATGGGACAAATTTTGTCGGTTCCGATGATTCTGGCCGGCGTGATTATGATGATTTGGGCGTATCGTCGTCGTCCACAGTTACAAACAGGTGAACAAAAATGAAGCAGTATCTGGCGTTAATGGAAAAAGTGCTGAACGAGGGCACGCCGAAAAACGATCGTACCGGTACCGGCACGCTGTCGATTTTTGGTCACCAGATGCGCTTCAATTTGCAGGATGGTTTTCCGCTGGTTACCACCAAGCGCTGCCATTTACGCTCCATCATTCATGAGCTGCTGTGGTTCCTGAAAGGCGATACTAACATCGCCTACCTTAAGGAAAATAACGTCTCGATCTGGGATGAATGGGCCGATGAAAATGGCGATCTGGGGCCAGTATATGGCAAACAGTGGCGCAGCTGGGGAGCGGCGGATGGGCGTCAGATTGACCAGTTGGCAACGGTACTGAAGCAGCTGAAAAACGATCCCGATTCGCGCCGTATTATCGTTTCCGCCTGGAACGTCGGCGAGCTGGATGAGATGGCGCTGGCACCGTGCCATGCCTTTTTCCAGTTCTACGTGGCGGACGGCAAACTCTCTTGCCAGCTTTATCAGCGCTCCTGCGATGTGTTTCTCGGTCTGCCATTTAACATTGCCAGCTACGCGCTACTGGTGCATATGATGGCGCAGCAGTGCGATCTGGAGCCGGGTGATTTTGTCTGGACTGGCGGTGATACTCACCTCTACAGCAACCACCTGGAACAGGCGCGCTTACAGCTGACGCGTGAGCCGCGCCCGCAGCCGAAACTGGTGATCAAGCGCAAGCCCGCCTCGCTGTTTGATTACCGCTTCGAGGATTTTGAGATTGAAGGTTACGATCCGCATCCTGCCATTAAGGCTCCGGTAGCGGTATAACTCTGGCACGCCAGCCGCGTCATCCGCGCCGCTGGCGTTCTTCCTTTGCAGCTGTGCCTGCGCCTCTTGTCTGATTTTACCTTCCAGTTCCAGCTATCACGCTCTGCGATCGCTTCCGTGTCTTTAACCCGATGACTTACTCCAGGGTCAGCCAGCGCGCCGGAGCAGCTTTGCGAGCCTTATCGCATTCGCTATTAAGCGTTTTGTAACGGCGAAAAAATGTGGGAAGCCGCCACGCAAAGGAAGCCACAGGAGATAGCACGCTGAGATTAGTTCGGCACAATGTCGGTATGAAAAAGGACAAGTTTCAGGGATTTACCCTGCTGGAAGTGCTGATAACGCTAACCATTGTTGGGCTGCTAAGTATAGCGGCGCTCACTGGCTGGCAGCAGTGGCAGCAGCAGCAACGTATGCGTGATACGGCGTTACAGCTACAACAGTTTTTGCACAGTATGCGCGTTTGGGCTGGCTGGCATAACCAGGATCGCCCGTTATGGCTACTGGCAGGCGATCGCTGGTGTCTGGGCAGCGGAGCGGTGCCGCCGTCAGGCTGTCGCGCTGGGCAGCGAATGCAGCTGCTGGCGCCACATTCGCAGGTTCACATTTTCGCGATCGAAGGCAAACCGGGCTTCTATGGTCGACGTAATGTCGCCAGAGCCGGGCATATTCTCTTTGGTGAAGGCACATTGCGCTGGCGCATCATTATTTCCGCCCGCGGGCGAATCCGGCTGTGTAAGGCCAGCACATGCCTGTAAAAAGCGCTGGATTTAGCCTGCCGGAGATGCTGGTTGCGATGGCGTTGAGCGGCATACTGATGCTGGGTGCGTTGCGCCTGCTGCCGCAGCTACAGCGGCAGAATTTACAGCTGCAAAACCAGGTATATCTGCAAGAGGAGCTCCAGCAGATGGTGAACGTGCTGGAGAAAGCCGTGCGTCGCGCAGGCTATTGTCACGGCAGCTGTGAAGGCCCATCGCTGATTATACGCCCGCACTGCCTGCTGGTCAGATGGGACGAAAACAGCAATGGCCGCTGGGAAGGGCCGGAAAAGGAGGAAAGTGAATGGTACGGATACCGCTTGCGCAAACAGCGGCTGGAAATGCAGCGCGGCGTTGCCAGCTGCGAAGGCGGTGGATGGGAGAGCCTGTCCGACCCGACAACGCTCATTATCCATACGCTGGAAATGACCCAGGGCGATACACAGCTGGTGCTGACGCTTGGCGGTGCAGCGTTGCCATTTCCGCATGCGCCCGTTACGCTGCACAGCCTGATCAGCACCCACAATCAGCCCTGAGCCAGCGCGGCGGCATGGCGATAGCGATGGTTGTGCTGGTACTGCTGCTGGGTTCCGCATTGCTGCATGCCACGCGCCAGCAGCTTGACGCGTCACTGTCGCTGGTTGCGGATGAAAGAGGCTATCTGATTGATTATCATCAGGCTTTATCGGCGCTGGCCTGGGGAGAACGTCTTGACTGGCGGTTGCACAACGGCTGGCAATGTCAGCTGCAATCCCACTTTGGCTGGCGAGCCTGCCTGCTGATGCTGGACAATGACGAAGCACTATTGCGTGGATCGGCGCTGAGAGAGCCGGACGAGGCGCTGGCGCTGTGGCAGTGGTTACGGCGTAATGGAAAGACGCGTTGGCTACCGGTGGCACACGGCTGGCTTGATTTTTGCCCGCTTGCTACCGCTGAGGCCTGTACGCCCGATGCACGCTGAACAGGGTTTTAGCCTTACAGAAACGCTGCTGGCGATGCTGCTGTTAGCCATGAGTTTAACTGCGCTGTTGCATTATCAGCACAGGCTGACGGAGGGCTTTTATCGGCAATGGCAGCAGCGCGAGGCGTGGCGCGTTGCCGCCCGGCGTCTACAGGGCGACACGCCAGCGGGTTGGCAGAGCAGCCTGCAACAACAGCCCGGCCCGGAAGGTTGTCAGCTCTGGCAGACAAAGGTCTCACGTCCCGGCGTGCCTGCCGTGAAGCTGAGCCTGCTGCGCTGTAATGAGTGATTTCTGCGCTTTTTAAGCGTCGCGGTTGCATTAGTGAATGTAAGGGGTAGAGTGTCCCCGCGCTAACGCGCAGTAGCAGCACTGAACAGGAGCCAACATGTTTACGGTTTATCACTCCAACCAGCTCGATATTTTGAAGTCGCTGGCGGCGTATCTGATTGAGAACGAACCGTTACGCGATCCTTTTCAGTCTGAAGTGGTGCTGGTGCAAAGTCCCGGTATGGCGCAGTGGCTGCAAATGCAGCTGGCGCAGCAGTTCGGCATCGCTGCCAACATCGCCTTTCCGCTGCCAGCCACCTTTATCTGGGATATGTTTGTACGCGTACTGCCCGGCATTCCTAAAGAGAGCGCTTTTAATAAAGCCAGCATGAGCTGGAAGCTAATGACGCTGCTGCCGGGCCTGCTGCGGGAAGAGGCGTTTCGCCCGTTACAGCACTACCTCAACGACGACGATGATAAACGCAAGCTGTTCCAGCTTGCCTCACGTGTCGCCGATCTCTATGACCAGTATCTGGTTTACCGTCCGGAGTGGTTAAACAGCTGGCAGCAGGGCAAAATTATTGAAGGGCTGGGCGAAGCGCAGCAGTGGCAGGCACCGCTCTGGGCCAGGCTGGTGGAATATACCCGCGAACTGGGGCAGCCGGAATGGCATCGTGCCAACCTCTACGCCCGTTTCATTCAGAAGCTGGAAAACAGCAGTGAACGTCCGGCGGGCCTGCCCGATCGCGTCTTTATTTGCGGTATTTCGGCGCTGCCACCGGTTTATCTGCAGGCACTACAGGCACTGGGTAAACATATCGATATTCATCTGCTGTTTACTAATCCCTGTCGCCACTACTGGGGCGATATCCAGGATTACGCTTTCCTGGCGAAGCTGCAAAGTCGCCGTCGACGCCATCACCAACAACAGCAAGAAATCGCGCTGTTTCGCGATCCAGAGCAGGCGTCCTCGCTGTTTAACGATGCGGGCGAACAGCAGCTGACTAACCCGCTGCTCGCCTCATGGGGCAAACTGGGGCGCGATAACCTTTATCTGCTGGCGCAGATGGAGGCGCGTGAAATTGACGCCTTTGTTGAGGTGCCTGACGATACGCTGCTGCATGCGATGCAGCATGATCTGCTGGAGCTGGAGGATAACGCGGTCATTGGCCTGAGCGCCGAAGAGCTGAACAGCAGCCATAAAAAACGACGCCTCGATCCGCAGGATCGTTCCATTGTGGTGCATGTCTGCCACAGCCCGCAGCGCGAAGTTGAAGTGTTGCAGGATCGGCTACTGGCGATGATGGAAGCAGATCCGACGCTGACGCCGCGTGACATTATCGTTATGGTGGCCGATATCGATGCCTATACGCCCTATATCCAGGCGGTATTTGGCAATGCGCCCGCGGATCGCTACCTGCCTTTTGCTATATCAGATCGGCGCGCCAGCTTTGCCCATCCGGCAATTATGGCGTTTATCAACCTGCTTGGGTTGCCGGAAAGCCGCTTTGCCTGCGAAGAGGTGCTGGCGTTGCTGGAGGTTCCGGCGCTGGCGGCCCGCTTTGCCATTGATGAAGAGGGACTGCGTCGTCTGCGCATGTGGGTTGAGGAATCAGGTATTCGCTGGGGGCTGGATGATGACAACGTGCGAGAGCTGGAACTGCCGCCCACCGGCCAGCATACCTGGCGCTTCGGAATCACTCGTATGCTGCTCGGCTACGCGATGGAAAGCGAGCATGGGCACTGGGACGGTATTCTGCCTTACGATGAATCAAGCGGCCTGATCGCTGAGCTGGCGGGGAATCTGGCGGAGCTGCTGATGCAGCTTAACCACTGGCGTCAGATCCTCGCCCAGCCGCGAGCGCTCACTGACTGGCAGCCGCTGTGCCGTGAAATGTTACAGGTATTCTTTGCCGCTGACGTAAATACCGATGCGGCGCTGATGATAATTGAAGAGCAGTGGCAGCAGGTCATGGCCTACGGGTTACAGGCGCGCTACGACGATGCCGTACCGGCGACGCTGTTGCGTGATGAGCTGGCTGCACGGCTCGATCAGCAGCGGATCAGCCAGCGTTTTCTGGCGGGGCCGGTTAATTTTTGCACCCTGATGCCAATGCGTTCGGTGCCGTTTCGCGTGGTGTGTCTGCTGGGGATGAATGACGGCATTTATCCGCGTACGCTGCCGCCGCTGGGCTTCGATCTGATGGCGCAGCAGCCGCAAAAAGGCGATCGCAGTCGCCGCGATGATGACCGTTTTCTGTTTCTGGAAGCCCTGCTGTCGGCGCAGCAACACCTCTATATCAGCTATATCGGGCGATCGATTCAGGATAATACGGAACGATATCCCTCCGTGCTGGTCACTGAACTGGTGGACTACATTGCACAAAGCTTTCATCTGCCGGAGGATGAAGAACAGGATGTGGACAGTAGCGCTCAGCGAGTGTTGGCGCATCTGCACTGCCTGCACAGCCGTATGCCGTTCGATCCGCAGAACTTTGCGCCGCAGTCTGAATATCGCAGCTTCGCCCATGAATGGCTTCCGGCAGCACGCGGCAGCGGTGAACCCCATCCGCCGTTTATGCAGCCGTTGCCGCCGCTTGCCCTTAGTGAACTGAGCTTTGAGCAGCTGTTACGCTTCTGGCGTCATCCGGTGCGTGCCTTTTTTACTCTGCGTCTTGGCGTCAGCTTCGCGCTGGAGCAGACCGAACTGCCGGATGCCGAGCCGTTTGTGCTGGATGCGCTCGATCGCTACCAGATTAACGCGCAGTTGCTGAACGCGCTGATTGAAGAAGAGGATACGCAGCGGCTGTTTCATCATCATCGGGCGGCAGGCGTTTTGCCTTACGGTGCCTTTGGCGAACTGTTCTGGCAAACGCAACAGGAGGAGATGACGCCGCTGGCTGAACAGGTCAGGGAGCTACGCGATGAGAGCCGCAGCCTGGAGATCGATCTGACGGCGGCGGGTGTTCGGCTAAACGGCTGGCTACCGCAGGTACAACAGAGCGGATTGCTGCGCTGGCGTCCGGGCGTACTGAATTTTGCCGATGGTCTGGCGCTGTGGCTGGAGCATCTGACATGGTGCGCTATGGGCGGGCAGGGTCAGAGCCATATGCTGGGGCGTAAAGAGAGCCGATGGAGCTTTGACGCTATTGCACCGGAGCAGGCGCAAACCTGGCTGGCTGGTTATGTGGAAGGCTACCGCGACGGCATGTGCGCGCCGTTGTTGCTATTGCCGAAAACCGGCGGTGCCTGGCTGGAGGCAAGCTACGATGCCAAAAACGATCTGATGCTGATGGATGAGGCGACACAGGCTAAAGCAAAGGCGAAGCTGCTTACTGCATGGCAGGGTAACTACCAGCAGGAAGGCGAGGGGAGCGATCCCTATCTGCAACGGCTATTCCGTACGCTGGAAGCGCCCCAGCTGGATGCCATTTGTGCCGCCGCTGAACAGTGGCTGCTGCCGCTGTTGCGCTTTAACCGCAGCGATACGCGGAAAAACGATGAGTAGCCGGGCCGTCAGTGAGGGGAGGTAATACTGCGGTCCGGTAATAGTGAGCGTTAACCCGTTAATTTGTGATAGTTGCTTTGACCAGCGGAATGCGCGTTGGAAAAGGAAAGGATAAAACTCAAGGGGTATACATGCGAAAGTACGCTGTCTGGACAGCCAGTCTGCTATTGATGTTCACGATTTCCGGCCAGGTCGCCAGAGCCGAGCAGGGCTGGCAGCCGATCGAACAAACGATCAATAAAAGCGACAAAGATCCTCGTCACTATCAGGCTATCCGGCTGGATAATGCCATGACGGTATTACTGGTTTCCGATCCGCAGGCTACCAAATCACTGGCGGCGTTGACGTTGCCCATTGGTTCGCTGGACGATCCCGATAAGCAGCTTGGGTTAGCTCACTATCTTGAGCATATGGTCTTGATGGGCTCGAAACGCTATCCGCAGCCTGATAACCTGGCGGAATTCCTGAAAAAGCACGGCGGCAGCCATAACGCCAGCACCGCTTCTTATCGCACCGCTTACTATCTGGAAGTGGAAAATGACGCGCTGGCACCCGCCGTTGATCGCCTGGCGGACGCGATAGCGGAACCGCTGCTCGATCCGGTTAATGCCGATCGGGAACGCAATGCGGTTAATGCGGAAATGACCATGGCGCGTTCGCGTGACGGTCACCGTATCGGGCAGGTTGGGGCTGAGACCCTGAATCCGGCTCACCCCGCCGCTCGTTTTTCTGGTGGCAACCTGGAAACGCTAAGTGATAAACCTGACAGTAAACTGCACGGCGCGCTGAGTGCGTTTTATCAACAGCACTACTCGGCGAACCTGATGAAAGCGGTAATTTACAGTAACAAACCGCTACCTGAACTGGCTGCCATCGCTGCGCAAACTTTTGGTCGGGTAAAGAACCATCAGGCCAGCGTACCGGTTATTAACGTGCCGGTAGTTACTGATAAGCAAAAAGGCATCATTATTCACTATGTGCCTGCGCAGCCGCGCAAACAGCTGCGGGTTGAGTTTCGCATTGATAACAACAGCGATAGGTTCCGCAGTAAAACCGATACTCTTATCAGCTATCTCATTGGGAACCGCAGCAAAAATACCCTTTCGGACTGGCTGCAAAGTCAGGGGCTGGCTGACTCGGTAGATGCCGGTGCCGATCCGATGATCGTACGTAACGGCGGCGTATTCGCGATAAACGTCTCATTGACGGATAAAGGTCTGGCCCAGCGCGATCGCGTAGTGGCGGCAATTTTCAGCTATCTCGATCTGCTGCGTCAGCAGGGCATCGATAAACGCTATTTCGATGAAATGGCGCACGTGCTGGAAATTGATTACCGTTATCCCTCCATTACCCGCGATATGGATTATATCGAATGGCTGGTCGATACCATGCTGCGCGTGCCGATAGAGCATACGCTGGATGCGCCTTATCTTGCCGATCGCTACGATCCGGCGGAGATTCGCACGCGGCTGTCTGGTATGACGCCACAGAATGCGCGTATCTGGTATATCAGTCCCGACGAGCCGCATAACAAGACGGCCTATTTTGTTAATGCGCCTTACCAGGTGGATAAAATCAGCGCCGATCTGTTCCAGCGCTGGCAGCAGACCGCCGCGACTATTTCGCTGACGTTACCCACGCTGAATCCCTATATTCCCGATGATTTCAGCCTGATTCCAGCGTCAGATAAGCCGTTCACGCATCCACAGCAGCTGATAAACAAGCCCGGCCTGCGTGTGTTTTATATGCCGAGCCGCTATTACGCCAGCGAACCCAAAGCCAACATTACGCTGGCGCTGCGCAATAAGGCGGCGATGAATAGCGCACGTAATCAGGTGCTGTTCGCCCTGAATGATTATCTGGCGGGCGTGGCGCTGGATGAACTTAGCTCGCAGGCGGCGGTTGGCGGAATCAGCTTCTCAACCAGCCAAAATGATGGCGTCACTGTCTCTGCCAGTGGTTTTACTCAGCATTTGCCAAAGTTGCTGACGACGCTGCTGGATGGCTATGCCAGCTATACGCCAACGGAAGATCTACTGGAGCAGGCGAAATCCTGGTATAAAGAGCGGCTTGACGCGGCGGAAAAAGGCAAAGCTTTTGAACTGGCAATACAGCCGGTGCAGATGTTGTCACAGCTGCCCTATACCGAGCGCAGCGAGCGGCGTAAGCTGCTGGCCTCCATTAGTTTGCAGGAGCTAATCGATTACCGTCGCATGCTATTGGAACAGGCAACGCCGGAGATGCTGGTAGTAGGCAATATGACACCGCAGCAGGTGGAAACGCTGGCGCGTGAGGTCAAACGGCAGCTTAACTGCCAGGGAGATAGCTGGTGGCATAACGAGTACGTTACGGTGAAACAGCCGCTGCGTGCGAACCTGCAAAAAACGGGCAGCAGTAGCGATTCCGCGCTGGCCGCAGTGTATGTGCCGACGGGCTACAGCGAATATCAAAGCATCGCCAACAGCGTGCTGTTAAGCCAGATTATCCAGCCCTGGTTCTATAACCAGCTACGTACACAGGAACAGCTCGGTTACGCCCTGTTTACCTTCCAGATCCCGGTAGGGCGTCAATGGGGCATCGGCTTCCTGCTGCAAAGTAACAGCAAACAGCCTGCACTGCTGCTGCAACGCTATGAAGCTTTTTATCCTGAGGCCGAGCGGCGTCTGCGCGCAATAAACCAGCAGGATTTTGCTCAGTACCAGGCCGCGTTGATTAATGAACTACAGCAGCGTCCGCAAACGCTTGATGAAGAGGCGGGACGTTACAGCAAAGATTTTGACCGGGAAAACTACGCCTTTGATTCGCGTGACAAGGTCATTGAACAGATTAAAGCGCTGACGCCACAGAGCCTGGCGGATTATTTCCACCGGGCGGTGATTGCTAAGCAGGGCCTGGCGATGCTGTCACAGGTTTCCGGCAACCAGCATGATAAAGCTGACTACGCAACACCGCAGGGCTGGAAAACCTGGCCGAACGTCAGCAGCCTGCAACAATCGTTGCCGGTGACAAGCGAGAAAAAATGAGTGATACCAACCCGCAGCGGCTCGATCCGCTGACGCTGCCGCTCCGTCAGGAGCGGCTTATTGAGGCATCAGCAGGAACGGGGAAAACTTTTACTATTGGCATCCTTTATCTGAGGCTGTTGCTTGGCCTTGGGCAGGAACATGCCTTTCATCGTCCGCTCTCGGTTGAAGAAATCCTGGTGGTAACCTTTACCGAAGCGGCAACCGCTGAACTGCGCGGTCGTATCCGACAGAATATTCATGAGCTACGGCTGGCCTGCGTGCGCGGTAGCAGCAGTAATCCGATGCTGGCAGCGCTGCTGAACGAAATTAACGATCCCGCTGACGCCGCTGCGCTGCTGCTGGCGGCTGAGCGCCAGATGGATGAGGCGGCGATTTTTACTATTCACGGCTTTTGTCAGCGCATGCTGAATATGAACGCCTTTGAATCAGGCATGCTGTTTGAACAACAGTTGATTGAAGACGAGTCTGCGCTGCGCCGCCAGGCCGCAGCCGATTTCTGGCGGCGTCACTGTTATCCGCTGCCACTGGCGATTGCGAAAGTTATTGCGCAGGAGTGGGCCGGGCCGGAGCAACTGTTGGCGACTCTGACGCCCTGGCTGCATGGCGAATCGCCCGCGTTAAAATATGCGCCCAACGGTGAAGAAACCCTGGCGCAACGCCATGAGAAAATTGTGGCACGCATCGACGCGCTGAAGGCGCAGTGGCGTATGGCGGCAGGCGAATTGCGCGAGCTGATTGAAAAATCGGGCGTAGACAAGCGTAGTTATAGTAGCAAGCACTTACCTAACTGGCTGGATAACATCGCCGTCTGGGTTGCTGAAGAAACGCAGAGCTATACGGTGCCTAAGGATTTAGCGCGCTTTCGACAGAGTGTGCTGCTGGAGAAAACCAAAAAAGGCGAGCCGCCGCGCCATGCGTTGTTTGAGGCGGTTGACACCTTTCTCTCTGAGCCGTTGTCGCTACGCGACCTGGTCATTGCCCGGGCGCTGGAAGAAATTCGTCTGGCAACGCGCCGTGAGAAGAAACTACGTGCATTGCTGGGTTTTGACGATCTGCTGAGCCGCCTTGATGAAGCGCTACACCAGCCGGAGGGTGATATGCTGGCAGAGGCGATTCGTTCCCGCTATCCGGTTGCGCTGATTGATGAATTCCAGGATACCGATCCGCAGCAGTATCGTATCTTCCGCCGCCTTTACATGAGGCAGCCGGAAAACGCCCTGCTGTTGATTGGCGATCCCAAACAGGCGATATATGCGTTTCGCGGCGCTGATATCTTTACCTATATGCGGGCGCGTGGTGAAGTTAGCGCACACTATACTCTGGATACCAACTGGCGCTCATCGCCAGCGATGGTAGCCAGCGTAAACCAGCTTTTTTCCCGGCTGGATAACCCCTTTTTGTTTAATCAAATTCCCTTTATTGAGGTGAATGCCGCACCGCCTAATGAAACGCGTGCCTTTCAGCTTGACGGTGCGCAACAGCCTGCGCTGCGCTTCTGGCTGCGGCCCGGTGATGGCGTAGGGGTTAGTGAGTACCAACAATGGATGGCAAACCAGTGTGCCGCTGAGATTCTGCACTGGTTACAGGCGGGGCTGCGTGGTGAAGCGCTGATTGGCAAACAGGGCGAGCGCAGGCCGGTCAGCGCCGCCGATATTACCGTACTGGTGCGTAGTCGTAATGAGGCGGCGGTCATACGCGACGCGCTGAACCGACTTAATATTCCCTCGGTTTACCTTTCTAATCGCGACAGCGTTTTTACCACCCCCGAAGCACGCGAGCTACTGTGGCTGTTGCAGGCGGTACTGGCACCGGAACTGGAACGTACGCTGCGCAGCGCGCTGGCGACCAGTATCCTTGGGCTGGATGCTGCCACCATTGACGCCATGAGCCAGAATGAAGAGCGCTGGGATGCGCTGGTAGAAGAGTTTGCTGCCTATCGTCTGCGCTGGCAGCAGCGCGGCGTGCTGCCGATGCTGCGTGAACTCATGAAACAGCGACATATCGCGGAAAATCTGCTGGCATCGGAGAGCGGCGAGCGGAGGTTGACCGATCTGCTGCATCTGGGCGAGCTGTTACAGGAGGCTTCTGCGCAGCTGGACAGCGAACATGCGCTGGTGCGCTGGCTGGCGCAACAAATTGCGCAGCCTAATCATCAGGCAGCCAGCCAGCAGCTACGTCTGGAGAGCGATCGTCACCTGGTACAAATCGTGACGATCCATAAATCGAAAGGGCTGGAATATCCGCTGGTATGGCTGCCTTTTGCCGCAAATTTCCGTGAAGCGACGCAGGGGCTGTATCACGATCGTAAAACGTTTCAGACGTTGCTGGATCTCAGTGATGATGAAGAGAGCCTTGAATTAGCCGAGCAGGAAAGGCTGGCGGAGGATTTACGTCTGCTTTACGTGGCGCTGACCCGCTCTGTTTATCATTGCAGCATCGGTATTGCTCCGCTGATTAAGGGGAACCGTAAAAAAGAGGGTAACAGCGATCTCCATAAAAGTGCCATCGGCTATCTGATTCAGCGTGGAGAGGCGCTAAGTGCCAGTGCATTACAGCAGGCGCTGTATGCGTTAAGTAATGATGCGATAGCGGTAACCATGCCGGAAGGAGTGGAAGAAGGCAGCTGGCAGCCGGAGGGCGAAGGCCTGCCGGAGCTAACCAGCCCGGTCATTTCGCGTCCGTTACAGGATAACTGGCGCGTAACCAGCTACTCCGGTCTGCAACAGCACGGGCCGTCAGTGGCGCTCGATTTAACGCCGCGTTTTGATATTGATGCCGCAGGCGAGACGGCGGACGTTGCTGCACCTGCGTTAACACCGCACACTTTCCCACGCGGCGCTTCGCCGGGTACTTTTTTGCACGGCCTGTTTGAAACGATCGATTTCAGCCAGCCGCCGGATGAAATATGGCTGGCGGAACAGCTCCAGCTGGCAGGTTTTGGCGAGCAGTGGCTACCAATGCTTTGCGACTGGATCCAGCGCGTACTGCAAACGCCGCTGCATCAGAACGGCGTTAGCCTCGCACAGCTGGCGCCAGGGCGTTATCTGGTTGAGCTGGAATTTTATCTGCCGATGCATCAGCTGCTAACTGCGCCAGCGCTCGATGCGGTAATGCGCCAGCACGATCCGCTGTCGGCGCGCGCACCGGAGCTGAATTTTCAGCAGGTACAGGGCATGTTAAAAGGCTTCATCGATTTAGTCTTTTGCTGGCAGGATAAATATTATCTGCTCGATTATAAATCGAACTGGCTGGGCGAAGAGAGCGCGGCCTATACGCCGCAGGCGATGGGCGAGGCGATGATCAGCCACCGCTACGATTTGCAGTATCAGCTTTATACGCTGGCGCTGCACCGCTATTTGCGTCATCGTGTCGCAGATTACGATTATGAACGTCACTTTGGTGGCGTATTTTATCTGTTTTTACGTGGAATGGACGGTAGCGCCAGTGAAAACGGTGTGTTTCATCATCGTCCTTCCGCTGATTTTGTCATGGCGCTGGATAGCCTGTTTAGTGGAGACAAGGTGGAGGCGAAATGAGAAAAATGAGCGAGTTGTTGCGCGAAGCGGTAGAAAAACGTCTGATACGCGCGCTGGATTTACAGTTCGCCCATATGCTGGCGGATGATACGCAGCCCGCCTTAATGCTGGCAGCGGCCTGTGTCAGTGCCGAAGCGGGAGAAGGGCATGTCTGTTTGCCGCTCGATCATTTTCGCGATGGGCGGCTGTTTGACGGCCGTCAGTCGGAGCTGGCGGCGGAGATCTGGCAGGCAGCAGGAGAACCGGAAGACTGGGAGCGTTTGCTAAAGCAAAGCCATGCGGTAAGCGATGGCTCAAAACCGACGCCGCTGGTGCTGGCGCAGCAGCGGCTCTACCTGCACCGTATGTGGCGTGGCGAAGGCAGCGTGGCGCGCTTTATTGCTGCCGAACAGCCTGCGCCCGCGTTTGATCATGCCGATGTGCAGCGGGTGTTAAACGAGCTGTTTGGCGATCGTCCTGACGACTGGCAGAAAATCGCCGCCGCCGTAGCGATTACGCGCCATATCTCCGTCATTTCCGGTGGACCGGGCACAGGAAAAACCACTACCGTTGCTAAGCTGCTGGCGGCACTGATCCGGCTTTCGCAGCAAAAAATGCGTATCCGGCTGACAGCGCCTACTGGCAAAGCGGCGGCACGCCTGACGGAGTCGCTGGGCAAAGCATTGCACAGCCTGGGATTAAGTGAAGCGGAGCGCGCCGCGTTTCCCGAAGAGGCGACAACGCTGCATCGCCTGCTGGGAGCGCAGCCGAATAGCCAGCGCCTGCGTTACCATGCGGGTAATCCGCTGCACCTTGATGTGCTGGTGGTGGATGAAGCTTCGATGGTGGATCTACCGATGATGGCTAATCTGATCGCCGCTTTACCGCCGCATGCCCGCGTTATTTTTCTCGGCGATCGCGATCAGCTGGCTTCGGTAGAGGCGGGCGCGGTGCTGGGTGATATTTGCCGCTGTGCCGAAGCGGGCTACAGCGTGGCACGAGCCAGGCAGCTGCATCAGCTAACCGGCTGTGAGCTGGATGGTGCGGATGGCGAAGGGATGCCCAACGTGCGCGACAGCATTTGTCTGCTGCGAAAAAGCTATCGTTTCGATGCCCGCTCCGGCATTGGACAACTGGCGCAGGCGGTTAACGCCGGGGATGCACATGCGGCGGACAAGGTATTCCGTGCCGGTTTCGAGGATATTCGCCATAGCGAGCTGAGCAGCGCTGAACATTATCAGCTGCTGCTGGAGCAGGGCGTAGCGGGTTATGAAGAATATCTCTCTTTGCTCCAGCACGGTGCGGCGCCGGAAGCGGTGCTGGCCGCTTTCTCCCGCTACCGGCTACTGTGTGCGTTACGCGAGGGGCCGTTTGGCGTTGCGGGGCTCAATGAGCGTATCGAACGTTTATTGCTGAAGCTGCGGCGAATTCGCCGCCCGCTGGCGCAGAGCCGCTGGTATATCGGCCGTCCGGTAATGATCGCACGTAACGACAGTGCGCTGGGGCTGTTTAACGGCGATATCGGCGTGGCGATGAATGATGCCAGCCATACGCTGAAAGTCTATTTTCCGCTGCCGGATGGTTCGATTAAGGCGGTGCAGCCAAGTCGCCTGCCGCCACACGATACCGCCTGGGCAATGACGGTGCACAAATCACAGGGCTCTGAATTTGACCATACCGCGCTGGTATTGCCAAATCATTATCTGCCGGTGCTGACACGCGAGCTGGTTTACACCGCTATTACGCGTGCGCGCCGTCAGCTGACGCTTTATACCGATCGGCAAATCTTTGCGCGTGCGGTAGCGGTGCGTACGCAGCGGCGCAGCGGTTTAGTAGAACGGTTAAGTACGCCTGATTTTTAATGCTTTTGTGGCTCTGGCACGGAGCGCCAGAGCGTCAGGTCAGATCGGCCATCAGCACTTTTGAACGGCGCTGATAGTTATACATCTGCTTTTTGCTTTCCGGCAGCAGTTCAATATCCACCGGCGTGAAGCCGCGCTCCTGAAACCAGTGAATGCTGCGGGTGGTCAATACAAACAGTTTTTTCAGCCCCAGCTGACGTGCCTGTAACGCGATGCGCTGTAGCAGCGTTTCACCGCGCGATGAGCTGCGATAGTCGGGATGTACCGCTACACAGGCCATTTCGCCAATTTGTTCGTCGGGGAAAGGGTAAAGCGCCGCGCAAGCGATAGTCAGATTGTCGCGTTCGATAATCGTGAATTTATCGATCTCTATTTCCAGCTGCTCGCGCGAACGGCGTACCAGAATGCCCTGCTGTTCCAGCGGGCGAATCAGCTCCAGTATGCCGCCGATATCATTGATGGTGGCGCGGCGAATCTGTTCCGCTGATTCCATCACGATTTGCGTACCGATGCCGTCGCGCGAGAAGAGCTCCTGCAACAGGGCGCCATCTTCCTGATAACTGATAAGGTGACTGCGCCGCACGCCGCTACGGCAGGCTTTTACCGCGCCGCGCAGAAAGCGCACCGTGCCGGAAAGATAATCGCCCCGCTGCTCCAGCGTTTCAATACGCGCCTGCGCATCGTTGGGGAACAGCTCGGAAATAATATTGCCTTCATCATCGGTTGCGCCCTGTTCTGAGCAAAAACCGATCATTTTTTCCGCCTTGAGCTTAATCGCCAGCTGGGTTGCCACCTCTTCTGAGGTGAGATTAAAGCTTTCGCCGGTCACCGAGACGGCTACCGGGCCGATAAGTACGATGGCATTATTATCAAGCTGGCGGTGAATCGCCTCTTCATCAATGCGGCGAATGCGTCCGCTGTGGCAATAATCGATGCCGTCATCGACGCCCAGCGGCTGTGAGATAACGAAGTTGCCGCTAACGACATTAATATGCGCACCCTGTAGCGGCGTATTGCTCAGGCTCATGGAAAGACGTGCGGTGATATCGAGCTGTAGCTGACCAGCCGCCTGCTTCACCAGTTCCAGCGATTGCGCATCGGTAACACGTGTATGTTTGTGATAAACCGGCTCCAGCTGATGCTCCGCCAGGCTGGCATCAATCTGTGGCCGGGCACCGTAAACCACCACCAGCCGGATACCGAGGCTGTGCAGCAGTCCAATATCGTTCACAATGCCGGAGAAGTTTTCATGCTCAATGGCTTCGCCGCCAAGCATAATGACAAATGTCTTTCCCCGGTGGGCGTTGATCCAGGGAACGGAATGACGGAAACCCTGAACCAGTGCAGTGCTACGTTCCTTCACGGCAGACCCTCTTTGCATGAATATTCGGTTTTTTTGTATTTTTATTCTTTTGCTGCGAAGAGTGCAAGCGGCTTTTACCGCAATTTAACACCTTATACAATCTGCCGATAAGGTTAACAGGCTGCATTTTATGGCTTTTTCCGGGTGACAGTGCAAAAGTGAATAGGTTAAAGTTTTCGCCACATTTTTTTTCCCTGGCTTTTTTTTAGACAGAACACAGTATCTGGAGCGGCATGTCCGAGATAAAACCCGTTATCAGCCGTCGTCGGCTGTTGCAAGGCGCTGGAGCGATGTGGTTACTGAGCGTCAGTCGGGTAGGGCTGGCGGCCAATAGTCATATTGTGGCGGTGCGTATCTGGCCCTCTTCCAGCTATTCTCGCCTGACGATTGAATCCAGCGTGCCCCTGAAATATAAGCAGTTTGCGCTCAGCCATCCCGATCGGGTGGTGATTGATATTGAGCACCTGCAGCTGAATCACGTGCTGAAAGGCGTTGGGCAACTGGTACAGAAAAACGATCCCTTTATTAAAACGGCGCGTGTCGGTCAGTTCGATCGCAACACGGTACGCATCGTGTTGGAACTGAAACAAAATGTAGCGCCGCGCCTGTTTACGCTCTCTCCGGTTGCCGGTTTTAAACATCGTCTGGTCATCGATCTTTATGGTGCCTACGACAGTCAGGACGATCCGCTGCTGGCGCTGCTGAAAGATTACAACCAGGGCGATCTGGGGCGCACGCAGCCTGCGGAAGCGCCGTTGCCTGGCAGAGCAGGGCGCGATCGCCCCATCGTTATCATGATCGATCCGGGCCATGGCGGTGAGGATCCCGGCGCGCATGGTCTGCATAAAACCAAAGAGAAGGATATCGTGCTGCAAATCGGGCGTCGTCTGAAGGCGCTAATCGATAAACAGCCGAATATGCGTGCTTACATGACGCGCAATGAAGATGTCTTTATTCCGCTTAAGGTACGTGTGGCAAAAGCACGTAAACAGCGGGCGGATCTGTTTGTCTCGATACATGCTGACGCCTTTACCAGCCGTGCGGCGCGTGGCTCTTCGGTGTTTGCGCTTTCAACCAAAGGGGCTACCTCGGCGGCGGCGCGTTTTCTCGCCCAGACGCAGAATGAATCTGACTTAATTGGCGGCGTCAGCAAAAGCGGCGATCGCTATCTTGATCATACGATGTTCGATATGGTGCAGCGTCAGACTATCAGCGACAGCCTGAAATTCGGCAAAGAGGTGCTGACGCGGATAGGGAAAATTAACCATCTGCACAAGAACAGCGTCGATCAGGCGGGATTTGCGGTATTAAAAGCGCCAGATATCCCCTCGATACTGGTAGAGACCGCGTTTATCAGTAATCCGGCAGAGGAGCGCAAGTTGCGTACTGCCCGCTATCAGCAGCAGGTAGCAGAGGCGATTTTGAGCGGGATTAAGGCTTATTTCTCAAAAGGGGCGGCGCTGGCGCATCATAAATAGTTTACCGGGCCGGAGAGGAGGCTTACCATTCGCTCCGGTTCGCTTTAATAAACGCCAGATACAAAAAAACACCCTGAAGGGTGTTTTAATGATTGGTTGCGGGAGCCGGATTTGAACCGACGACCTTCGGGTTATGAGCCCGACGAGCTACCAGGCTGCTCCATCCCGCGTCCGGATGTTGTCGCTTCCGTCACGACAAGCTTACTGTGTACTGCTTAATTGGTTGCGGGAGCCGGATTTGAACCGACGACCTTCGGGTTATGAGCCCGACGAGCTACCAGGCTGCTCCATCCCGCGTCCGTGGATGCGCACTATACTCTTACCGATTTATGATGCAACCCTTTTTTGGGTATTAGTTAGGAAGTTTCTACTGTCTGTTGAATATTTCCCCGAACTGTTGTTTTCTTAAACAATATCGATGACTCTTTTTCTGACAACGCATTTCATTCTCATAACCCCTTTGCTATCTTGCCCGGCAGGCAGCTGAGGTGAGAAGAGAATGAAAGGACGTTGGGCAACGTATGTGACAACCGGCGCGCTGTTGGCGCTGCTGGCAGGATGTTCCTCTAAGCCGACCGATCGCGGTCAGCAATATATAGATGGTAAAATCGATCAGCCACTGACGCTGGTGAATCAGCCGAACGCTAAAGGGCGTCCGGTAAACGGTAAAGATTTTGGCGATCAGGTCAGTGAAATCCGCTTCGCCTCTTCTTCTTTATATCGCAAGCAAAGTGATACCTACAGCGCGATTGAAAACTGGCTGCTCTCCGGCGGAGACACGCGCCAGCTACGGCTGTTTGGTCTCGATGCGTATCAAATGGAAGGCGTGGATAACTACGGTAACGTACAGTTTACCGGTTATTACACGCCGGTGATTGAGGCGCGCTATACGCGACAGGGCGAATTTCAGTATCCACTTTACCGCATGCCACCGCGCAGTAAAGGGCGCAAGCTGCCGAGCCGGGCGCAAATCTACGGCGGCGCGCTGGACGATCGCTATATCATCGGCTACAGCAATTCGCTGATGGATAACTTTATTATGGACGTGCAGGGCAGCGGCTACGTTGACTACGGCGATGGGCGTCCGCTAATGTTTTTCGGTTATGCGGGTAAAAACGGCTGGGCCTATCACAGCGTGGGCAAAGAGCTGATCGATCGCGGTGAAGTGAAACGGGAAGATATGTCGATGCAGGCGATTCGCGCCTGGGCTGACAGACACAGCCCGCAGGAAGTGCGCGAACTGCTGGAAACCAATAACTCTTTCGTTTTCTTCAAACCGGAAAACTTTACGCCGGTACGTGGTGCCAGCGCGGTGCCGCTGATTGCCAAAGCAGCGGTGGCGGCGGATCGTTCGCTTATCCCGCCGGGAACGGTGCTGTTGGCGGAGGTGCCGCTGCTGAATCAGGACGGCAAATTTACCGGCAAGTATGAAATGCGTCTGATGGTGGCGCTGGATGTGGGTGGCGCAATTAAAGGCCAGCACTTCGATATCTATCAGGGCATCGGTCCGGAAGCGGGCCATATGGCAGGGTTCTTTAATCATTATGGGCGTGTCTGGGTATTGCGCGCTGCGCCCGGTACGGGCAGCACGCTGTTCAGTAATGCGCAAAATGGCCATAATGGTGCGATGCTGGTTAACGCCAGCCAGTAAACTTCTCGTCGCGGGCCGCTCTGGCCCGCCGACAGTAAATCAACAAAGGTTAATTGATGAGAGTTCTCTCTGACGCCTGGCGGCAGCGCTTTGGCGGAACGGCGCGTCTCTACGGTCAGGACGCATTGCAGCTTTTTGCCGACGCGCATATTTGCGTTATTGGTATTGGCGGCGTTGGCTCATGGGCAGCGGAAGCGCTGGCGCGTACCGGCATCGGCACCATTACGCTGATCGATATGGACGATGTCTGCGTCACTAATACCAACCGGCAGATTCATGCGTTGCAGGGTAACGTCGGCAAGGCGAAGACGGAAGTGATGGCGGAGCGCATGCTGGCGATCAATCCGGAATGCACGGTGCACTGCGTGGATGATTTTATTACGCCCGATAATACCGCCGAGCTAATGGGCGCAGGCTACAGCTATGTAATCGACGCCATTGACAGCGTACGACCTAAGGCGGCGCTGCTCGCCTGGTGTCGGCGTAATAAGATCCCGGTAGTGACCACCGGTGGTGCAGGTGGGCAGATCGATCCGGGGCAGATCCAGGTTGCCGATCTGGCGAAGACCATTCAGGATCCGCTGGCGGCTAAGCTGCGTGAACGCCTGAAGCATGACTTTGGCGTAGTAAAGAACAGCAAAGGCAAACTGGGTATTGATTGCGTGTTCTCTACCGAAGCGCTGGTTTATCCGCAGCCGGACGGCAGCGTGTGCGCTTCACGCAGCACGGCGGAAGGACCAAAACGGATGGACTGCGCCTCCGGCTTCGGGGCCGCTACCATGGTAACGGCCACCTTTGGCTTTATGGCGGTGTCGCACGTGCTTAAGAAGATGATGGCGAAGGCGGCACGTCAGCGCTAGCCGCTGCGCGCACCGCCTGCGCCAGTGCATCCAGCCCGCTGCTGCGTGAGGCGCTGAGCTGCTCGCGCAGACCCAGCTCATCAAACAGCCGTAGCGGGTCCTGTGCCAGCAGCACATCAGCAGGCTGCCGCTCCACCGCGGTGAGCAATACCGCCAGCAGGCCGCGCACAATGCGGCCTTCACTGTCGCCATAGAAATGCAGCGTGCCGTCGCTCAGGCGCTGATGTCCAAGCCAGACGCGGTTTTCACAGCCGCTCAGCTCAATTTCAGCGCTTTTTAACGCCTCCGGCAGCGGCGGCAGCTGTTTCCCCAGCAGAATCAACTGGCGATAGCGCTCTTCCCAGCCGTGACAGGCGGCAAACTTCTCTTTCAGCGACGTTACGGTAATCAGTTCAGCAAAGGGATGCGGGGCGATAAGCGTCATAATCGTTACTCGGCCAGTAGAGTGACAGCATTCTGGATGGCGCGCACCAGCGCATCGACATCCTGTAAATTGTTATAGGGCGCAAAAGAGGCACGCAGCGTGCCGCTGACGCCCAGCGCCGCCATTAACGGCTGGGCGCAGTGCTGACCGGCGCGCACCGCTACGCCACTTTCTGCCAGCAGCGTGACGATATCGCTGTGGTGCAAACCGGTGATATCAAAAGAGAGCAGACTGGATGCGCCACAGCGGAAGCTACGGAAGCCGGGAATCTGCTGTAACTGTTCCTCCGCCAGCGTCGCCAGGCTACCGCTCCAGCGTTCCGCCGCCTGCATATCGATATTTTCCAGCCACTCCAGCGCCGCGCTCAGGCCGATAACGCCCGCCACGTTCGGTGTGCCCGCCTCGAATCGCCAGGGAACCGGCTGCGGCGTAAAGCCAGAGAAATCGACCTGGCTCAGCATCTTGCCGCCGCCCTGCCAGGGCGACATCGCTTCCAGCAGCTCCGCTTTACCATACAGCGCACCAATACCCATCGGGCCGTAGAGTTTGTGAGCGGAAAAGGCATAGAAATCGATATCCAGCGCCTGCACGTCAGGCGGACAGTGCACCACGCCCTGTGCGCCATCTACCATTACTTTTGCGCCTGCGGCATGAGCAAGGCGTATCGCCTGCGCCAGATCGGGCAGGCCGCCGGTGACGTTAGACATTTGCCCCAGCGCCAGCAGGCGCGTTTTTTCATTCAGCAGGGCGGGGAGCTGGGCCATATCGGGCAGCCGATCCGCGCCCAGCGGCCATTTCACCACGCGCGCACCGCTCTGTTGGGCCACCATCAGCCAGGGGACCAGGTTGGCATGATGCTCCGTTTCGCTGACCAGAATTTCATCGCCTGGTTGTAACAGAGGACGTAACGCGCTTTGGGCTACCAGATTAATCGCTTCGGTCGTGCCGCGCGTCCAGATGATGTTGTGTGCATCAGGCGCGTTGATCAGCCGGGCAACCTGGGTGCGGGCGCTTTCGTAGCGTTCGGTGAGTTTACGCGCGGCGGCATACTGGCTGCGGTGAACGGTGCCGGCGCTCAGGCTGTAATAATGCTGCGTTGCGTCAATGACCGCCTGCGGCTTTAGCGCGGTGGCGGCGCTGTCCAGATAGACGCCCGCATCGGCCAGCGCCGGAAACTGCTGGCGAAACTGTGCAGGATTAAATAGGGTCATGCTGTTCTCATTCGATAAGTGTATGGCTTTAGCGCCCCAGGAGCAGAACGAAATTCGGCTAAGCTGCTGGCGATACAGCAAAAACCCGTTATGCTCAATAGGCAAGGTTTAAACTGTTTACCCTCTGCCGCGTCATACTATCCGCTGCAAAAGAGACGTTAATGACCCAGGCGGAGGGGTTATCGCATTTGATCTGCAAGGAGATGAAAATGAAAAAACTCGCCGCAGTACTGACCGCTTGCGCCATGACTTTTACTTTAGCAGCCTGCTCCAGCAATTACGTGATGCACACCAATGACGGTCGCACCATTGTTGCCGATGGTAAGCCTATGGTAGATGACGATACCGGTATGATCAGCTATAAAGACGCCTATGGCAATGAACAGCAGATTAACCGCGCTGATGTGAAAGAAATGGTTGAGATGGGACAGTAAATCACAGCCAAAAAAAAGCACCGCAGTTTGCGGTGCTGTTAAAATCACTATGGACAGACAGGGTAAATCTACAGGAATAAATGGTAGCTGCGCTACCCGATCCGAAAAGCGTCAGATCAAATTGCAAACACAACATCACGACCACAAGCCAAAAGCCCTCCGAACTCAGCAGTTCCCTGCTTATTCTGAAAACTTTTCGTTCCGGCTCAGGAAGTGCGGCAACTATAGGTATTTGCTGGAGCTTACTCAACGGACAATTTATAATGGCTCGGATAAAAAAATCTAATACGTAAACCATCCTTAAGCGGTTGCGTCAAACTATTTCAGTCAAGACCTGGATACCATGTCAAAACGTCTTCCACCACTTAATGCCTTGCGCGTTTTTGATGCTGCAGCGCGTCATCTCAGCTTTACCAAAGCGGCTGAGGAGCTGTTTGTTACGCAGGCCGCTGTCAGCCATCAGATCAAATCTTTGGAAGATTTTCTTGGTCTGAAGCTCTTTCGGCGGCGAAATCGTTCGCTTCTGTTGACTGAAGAAGGCCAAAGCTACTATCTCGATATCAAAGAGATTTTTTCTGCGCTCAATGATGCTACGCGCAAGCTACAGGCGCGCAGCGCTAAGGGAGCATTAACCGTGAGTTTGCTGCCGAGCTTTGCTATTCAGTGGCTGGTGCCGCGCCTTTCCAGCTTTAACTCAGCTTATCCGGGGATCGATGTGCGTATCCAGGCGGTAGACCGTGAGGAAGAGAAGCTGGCTGACGACGTGGACGTGGCGATTTTCTATGGGCGCGGCAACTGGCCGGGGTTGCGCGTAGAAAAATTGTACGCTGAATATTTGTTGCCGGTCTGCTCACCTCAGTTACTGACCGGAGATAAGCCGTTGAAAACGCCCGCCGATCTTGAGCATGTCACTCTGCTGCATGATGCGTCGCGGCGCGACTGGCAATCCTATACCCGTCAGCTAGGCTTGCAGCACATTAACGTGCAGCAGGGGCCGATTTTCAGCCATAGTGCGATGGTATTACAGGCAGCGATTCACGGGCAGGGCGTGGCGCTGGCTAACAACGTGATGGCGCAAAGTGAAATCGAAGCGGGCCGCCTGGTTTGCCCTTTCAATGATGTGTTGGTAAGTAAAAACGCTTTTTATCTGGTTTGTCATGACAGCCAGGCAGAACTGGGTAAAATAGCCGCCTTTCGACAGTGGATCCTGGCAAAAGCCGCAAGCGAACAAGAAAAATTCCGCTTCCGCTACGCCAGCTAACCTATTTGACCGCGACGGAGTGACCCGGCGCGTTATGCTAACGAGGATCGTTCGATGTCCAGTCGTGCAATGTTAATTTTTTCAGCCATCAGCGGTTTCTTCTTTGTCGCTTTTGGCGCATTTGGTGCGCACGTACTTAGCCAGTCTCTTGGCCCGACTGAAATGGCCTGGATTCATACCGGGCTGGATTACCAGGCCTGGCATACGCTGGCGATTATCGGCCTTGCTGCCGCGATGCTGCGTCGTGCGAATATCTGGTTTTACTGGAGCAGCGCTTTTCTCGCCCTCGGCGTCGTGCTGTTCAGCGGCAGCCTTTTTTGTCTGGCGCTCTCCCATTTGAAAATGTGGGTGTTTATTACCCCGGTCGGCGGCACCTGCTTCCTGATCGGCTGGATTTTAATGTTAATTGGCGCACTGCGTCTGAAGAGAAAGGCAGATCGCCATGAATAAAGTGTTGTTGTATTGCCGTTCCGGGTTTGAGAAAGAGTGTGCGGCAGAGATTACCGATAAGGCGGCGCAGCGCGAAGTGTATGGCTTTGCCAGGGTAAAAGAGAACGCGGGTTATGTACTGTTCGAATGTTATGAGGCGACGGATGCCGATAAGCTGGCTCGCGAACTGCCCTTTAGCGAACTGATTTTTGCCCGGCAGATGGTGGTGGTAGGCGAGCTGCTGCGCGATTTGCCACCTGAAGACCGTATTGCGCCCGTCGTGGCGATGCTGAACGGCGCGGTAGAGAAGGGCGGCGAGCTGCGCGTCGAGGTACCGGATACCAATGAAGCCAAAGAGCTGCTGAAATTTTGCCGTAAGTTTACCGTTCCGCTACGTGCGGCGCTGCGCCAGCAAAATATCCTGCTGAACTATGAGAGCGCGAAACGGCCCGTAGTGCACGTTTTCTTTATCGCTTCCGGCCACTGTTACGTAGGGTATTCGTATCCTGACAATAATTCGCCATTCTTTATGGGCATCCCGCGTCTTAAATTTCCGGCTGATGCGCCAAGCCGCTCCACGCTGAAACTGGAAGAGGCGTTTCACGTCTTTATTCCTGCTGATGAGTGGGATGAACGGCTGGCGAGCGGTATGTATGCGGTCGATCTGGGTGCCTGTCCCGGCGGCTGGACTTATCAACTGGTAAAACGCAGCATGATGGTGCATGCGGTAGACAATGGTCCAATGGCACCGAGCCTGATGGAGACCGGTCAGGTAATGCATCACCGTGAGGATGGCTTTAAGTTTCGCCCGACACGCAGCAATATCAGCTGGCTGGTGTGCGATATGGTGGAGAAGCCGGTGCGCGTTGCCAGTCTGATGGCGGAGTGGCTGATCAACGGCTGGTGCCGTGAGGCGATTTTTAACCTGAAGCTGCCGATGAAAAAGCGCTACGAAGAGGTATCGCAAAACCTGGCGATGATTCAGGAGAAGCTGCAAGAAAACGGGATTAACGGTCAGATCCAGGCGCGCCAGCTCTATCACGATCGTGAAGAGGTGACGGTACATATTCGGCGCATTTGGGGTGCCGTGCCGGGGCGTCGTGACGAACGTTAAATTGTAATCGTACCGGGTAAAATTATCGGCGTAGACAAGGAATGCTGCGCCATAAATAAATTAGTTTGTCAGGTAATTATATTTATAATCGTTTTTCCGCTGATATTTATCGTCGCTTTACATTTCAGATTATACAATTAATCGTTAATGTAAATTAACCCAGTCATTTTTGTTGTCTTTCTGCTGAATTAAATATTAACAATGAAGATTATCTTGTTCTGTGGCAAGTTTCTGGTTGTTCTGTGGCAAGTTTCTGGGTTTATTGAGTTGACACTTTTTTCTGTTTGATGTTTTATTATCTACGCTGGCACTTTATGTGTCATCCCTCTGTTTTTGATGGAATTATTTTCCCAAAAAGGAACTCATAATGAATAAGGCTATTAAAGTTGCTGTTCTGGCAGCCGTTCTGGCTACCCTGACGGGCTGCACCGGCAGCGTTTATAATAAAGAGAAGAACTGTGATTATGATTATTTACTGCATCCAGCCATTTCCATTTCTAAGATAATTGGCGGCTGCGGTCCTGTCTCTCAGTAATCGTCTCACATACTCTTTATAATTTAGCTGCATGGTATGCTGGCTTTTTTCGCAGACTTTTTATCCGTTAAGATAAATGCTCGCGAATTTATTGCGGTGCGAATTATGTAGAGTATATTATCTGTATAGCCTGATGCTGGTCTGTCTTGACCAGCATTTTTTATTGCCGCTGATTTGCTGGCAAAGCGCGTAATATATCCTTCCCGCAGTAATTAATCATTGAGGCACATTAGCTGTGGAATAGCGTAGATCCTTCAGGTTACCGTTGAGGTGTAAATCGGTGCGCAGCGTCGCGACCTGCTGGCTGATAAAGGCGATATCGCGGTGCTCCACCAGCTTTTTACGCCACTTATCCGGTACGGCATCAAGCTGCTGATAAATCGCATTAAGCGATCCGAACTGTTGCAGCAGCTGGCTGGCGCTTTTAGGCCCGATGCCCGCGACGCCTGGAATTTTGCTGCTGCTGATACCGGCTAATCCCCAGTAATCAGTCAGCTGCTGTGGTGAAACGCCGAACTCGCTATCGATAAAGGGCTGATCGAGCCAGCGCTTCTGAAAATAGTCACGAATACGAATTTCCGGTGTCAGCAGCTGACAGTAACCCTTATCGGTGGAAACGATGGTGGCCTGATGTCCACTTTGCGCCACTTTTACCGCCAGCGTGGCGGCTAAATCATCGGCCTCATCACCTTCTGCGGCCCAACAGGCTACGCCAGCCTGACGAAAAGCGTCCTGCAGCGCAGACATCTCCAGCCGTAGGTCATCTGGCATCGGTGGACGCCCCGCTTTGTAGTCAGGCAGGAGTTGATGACGCCAGCCTTCGCGGCGTAGCTCATCATCAAAAACCGCAACGGCATGGCTGGGATGCGTATGAGCCAGCAGCTGGTGCAGCGCGGCGACGCAGCGATCCCGGCACGGGCTGCCCTGTACGGCATGAATACGGCGAATAAGGTTCAGTGCATCAACAATCAATAAATGAATAGTCATAATAAAAGACGGGCAGCGTCATGCCGCCCGTACCGCAGTTATTTAATGATTTCGTAGCAGGGAATATAGGCAGTACCCGGCAGCTTCATGCGGTGCTGGGCGACAAAGCCCTGTAGCAGGTCATCCATGCGGCGCATGATCGCCGGATCGCCGTGCAGTTTATAACGGCCTTTCTGTCTGATCTCCCGAATGCCGATTTCTTTCACATTGCCCGCCACAATGCCGGAAAATGCACGACGCAGCGCGGCGGCCAGTTTCTCCGGCGACTGGTTGGGGTACAGGTTCAGATTTGCCATATTTTCATGGGTTGGCAGGAAAGGAACCTGTAAATCGGGTTCAATGCGCAGCGACCAGTTAAAGCTGTAAGCATCGCCGCTTTCACGCCGGTTCTCTTTTACCTGCGGCATCGCTTTTTTCATCAGGCGTGCCACTTCCGGCGCATCGTCAATAATGATGTGATAATAACGGCGGGCCTGTTCGCCAACGGTATTAACAATAAACTCATCCAGCACGCGGAAGTAATCGGCGCTCTCTTTCGGCCCGGTAAGAATCAGCGGTAACACCTGATCGCTGTTTTCCGGGTTCATCAGAATACCCAACAGGTAAAGCAGTTCTTCCGCCGTACCGACGCCGCCGGGGAAAATAATGATGCCGTGGGCGATACGCACAAAGGCTTCCAGACGCTTTTCAATGTCCGGCATGATGATCAGTTCGTTCACCAGCGGATTAGGCGGTTCCGCCGCGATGATAGACGGCTCGGTTAAACCAATAAAACGCCCTTCGCGGTAGCGCTGCTGCGCATGACCTACGGCGGCACCCTTCATCGGCGCTTCCATGACGCCCGGCCCGCAGCCGGTACAGATATTCAGTTCACGCAGCCCCAGCTGAGTACCAACATTACGGCAGTATTGATATTCGGTAGCGTTAATCGAGTGACCGCCCCAGCAGACCACCATGTTCGGATCTTCGCCGATATGCAGCGCACGCGCGTTGCGCAGGATAGAAAAGACCAGGTTAGTGATATGCGCAGACTTTTCCAGATTGAGCTGATGAAAACGCCCAGCGGTGGAGAGTTGACCGTTAACAAACAGAATATCGCGCAGTACGGCAAACAGGTTGGCCTGTAGGGAGCGAATGATACGCCCGTCAACAAACGCCTCTTCCGGCGGATTAATCAACTCCAGCTTAACGCCGCGCTCGCGACGTAGCACATTAATGTCGAAGTTTTCAAAACGGGAGAGCAGTTCATGGCTGCTGTCAGTCTGGCTGCCGGAGTTCAATACCGCGAGGGAACAGTTACGAAATAGCTGGTAGAGGTCACTGCTGGCCGTACGCTTCAGCATGTCGACTTCCAGCTGCGAGAGCAAATCCATCGAGCCGAGTGGGCTGATATGTGTAATCAAGTGAGCTCCTTTACACCCGCCGGGGTGATAAGTGACACCGTGCCGCCTGTCGCGCCGCACGGTGACGAGAAAATCCCTGGGCGGAGGCATAATGCCGCCGCTGTTCGTCAGAGTAGCCTTCTCCTGCGTGGTTTCTCAACTGATTCCGATAACAGAAGAACGTCCTGCGAGCCGTGCCGCAGTTTACTGGCGTACCAGGCGAGAATGGGCCGGCTGAAAATCGGTATTGCTGCGCCACGGATTGATATCCAGCCCGCCGCGCCGCGTATAGCGTGCGTAGACCATCAGCGTCTCCGGGCGGCAGAAGCGCAGCAGATCGTTAAAAATGCGCTCAACGCACTGCTCGTGGAACTCATTATGATGACGGAATGAGACCAGATAACGCAGCAGCGCCTCACGGTTAATGCGCGGGCCACGATAGCGGATTTGTACTGAGCCCCAGTCCGGCTGATGAGTAATCAGGCAATTGGACTTCAGCAGATGGCTGGTCAGCGTCTCTTCCACTATCTCTTCGCCAGCGGCATCAGCGAGGTAATCGGCATTGAACTCATAGTTGTCGATACTGATATCCTGCTCGTCGATGCAGATACCTTCGAACTGGCCTGGCGGCTGGCCTTCGAGCTCTTGCAGGCGAAACAGCGAGACGCTGACCTCACCCTGGGCGCAGGCGCTGAGATCGCGTTGCAGCGTCTGGCGTACTTCTTCCCGGTCGGCAAAGCGCGTCTGGTTAAAGCTGTTAAGATAGAGCTTGAAACTCTTTGATTCGATCAAATTAAGGCTGTCAGCACGCAGCGAGATTTCGCCGATGGCAACCTGCGGTACGCCTTTCGCGTTCAGCCAGGAGAGCTCATACAATGTCCAGATATCGGCCCCATGAAAAGGCAGATTGTCGGGATAAAGCCCCAGCGGTTCGCGATTAAGCGAACGGGGAACCGCCTGCAACAGGCCTGGCTCATAGCAATCCTGATAGGCGGTGGGTTTTCCCAGAGTCAGGCCGGCAAGCGCCTGATGTTGTTCATAAGAAGACATAGCGTAACCTCAAAACCACCCGAAAAGGCGAGTGCGTCTTTTCCTGTAAAAAGAAACGATAAATAAAGGCTGTAAGTGTAACCCAGACAGCCTGGAGTGAAAAAATGAATGATCAGACCGCCATTGCGCTCAAGACGTTTACTGAGCGTTACTGTCAGCAGTGGCAACAGCAGCACGGGCATCTTCCTTTCAGCGAGGAGCTTTATGGTATACCTTCCCCCTGCGTAGTTGAGAATCGCGAAGAGGGCGTTTTATGGCAGCCACGGCCTTTTGACGCTGAGCCACAGCTTGCGGCAGTAGAGCGGGCGCTCGATTTGCAGTTGCAGCCTGCGGTGGTGGATTATTATACAACGCAATATGCGGGCGATATGCAGGCAATGTTAGACCAACAGCCGATCACATTACTTCAGGTCTGGAGCGAAGCCGACTTTGTTCGTGTACAGGAAAACCTGATTGGGCACCTGGTGATGAAAAGGCGTTTAAAACAAACTCCGACACTTTTCATTGCAACCACAGAATCTGATCTGGATGTGATTTCTGTATGCAATCTAAATGGAGAAGTTATTCTTGAAACGTTGGGAACGCCAAAGCGCCAAATTTTGGCACCAAATATTCAGACATTTCTCAAGAATTTACAACCGTTTAGTGGCCGTTTTTAAGAGATCGTCTTACATGTTTGTGAGATATGTCTCACAACGACTGTGAGAGATCGCCAGGATAAAAAGCAGAAAATCAGAAGTTCTTTTTGTGAAAATAATGTAAATCATAAACTTAGTGATATCAGGGGCTTCAGAATCACGCCAGGAGGAGTTGTTAAAGGAAAAGGTAGCTTGTTTCCTACAAGGGCCAGGGCAAAATAGGCCACATCGGAAAGGGAATCCGAGGATTGGAAAACGTCATGGATGGCGTTCATCAGGATGATGGTTCCGCAAAGGATGTGCGTTTAAGGGATAGCTTCAGGATGAAGCAGTAAGTTCCAGGATGGAACGACAGGGACACCTCCAGGATGGAGAATGGGAGCCGGTCAGGATGACTGGTGGGCCAGGAAAGCCAAAGGAGCATCGCCAGGAAGGCGATAATGTCAGGAAGACAAAAGGGAAAAGTTTTCAAGGAAGAGCAGGGAGCGTCGAAGTAGCAGGATAGCTGCAAACGAACCGGGAGCACTGTAAAACAGTGCTCCCTTTTTTTGTGCCGCGCGTTCTCCCCGCCGCCCGCCAATGCTATGCTTGCCGCCCTGAAAATTTCACCCGTTGTGAGGATGTCCATGCACCGAGAACATCAGGTCCGCCAGGGGTTGCTGGCAGTTGAAGCCCTACTGAAAGCGCAGGCGCTGTGGCAGAATGAAGCGCCCGATGCCTCTGCCTTTGCCAGCACGCAGCCCTTTTTTCTCGATACCATGCAGCCGCTGGAGTGGCTTCAGTGGGTGCTGATTCCACGTATGCATGCGCTGCTGGACGCCGGGGCCGAGCTGCCGCAAAACTTCGCTATCGCCCCCTATTATGAGATGTCGCTGACGGCAGATGTGGCCTGCCGGGAAGAACTGCTGGGTCACCTTAACGCGCTTGATGCGCTGTTTGTTGTGGCAGGCCACTAATGCTGGACATTATCTATCAGGATGAGTGGCTGGTCGCGGTCAATAAGCCCGCTGGCTGGCTGGTACATCGCAGCTGGCTGGATCGCAAAGAAAAAGTTGTCGTGATGCAAACGGTACGCGATCAGATTGGTCAGCATGTTTTTACCGCTCATCGGCTCGATCGGCCTACCTCCGGCGTGTTGCTGATGGGGCTTTCCAGCGAGGTTGGCCGCCTGCTGGCGCAGCAGTTTGAACAACATCAGATGGTGAAAACCTATCACGCCGTGGTACGCGGCTGGCTGGAAGGAGCCGATCGGCTCGATTATCCGCTCACTGAGGAGCTGGATAAGATTGGCGATAAATATGCCGCGCAGGATAAAGGACCGCAGGAGGCCGTTACCGACTGGCGCGGGTTGGCTATAACGGAACAGGCGGTTGCCATTGGTCGCTACGCCACCGCGCGTTACAGCCTGATTGAGCTACAGCCTGCCACCGGACGTAAGCATCAGCTACGTCGTCACCTCGCACACCTGCGTCATCCGATTATTGGCGATACCACGCATGGCGATCTGCGCCAGAATCGCGGCGCGGCCCGGCATTTCGGCTGTGGACGCCTGATGCTGCACGCCAGCAGCCTGGCGCTTAATCATCCGGTAACCGGCGAGCCGTTAGTGATTCGTGCCGGGCTGGACGCTATCTGGCAGCGGATGATGCAGCAGTTTGGCTGGCAGCACTGTCTCCCCGATCTTCCCAGGGTTGAGTTTGATTCACAGCCAGGTCAGGATAGGGCATCACAATAAGGGAGAAGGTTATGGCGCAAATAGGTATTTTCGTCGGCACCGTTTACGGCAACGCGTTGCTGGTAGCGGAAGAGGCTGAGCCCATCCTGCAACAGCAGGGGCATCAGGTGGCGATTTTTGAAGATCCCAGCCTTGACGACTGGCAGCAGTACAGCGATAAAGTGGCGCTGATCGTTACGTCTACCACCGGACATGGCGATTTTCCTGACAGTATCGCCGGTTTATACCACGCGGTTAAGGATAAGCTGGGCCATCAGCCTCAGCTGCGCTACGGCGTGATTGCGCTGGGCGACAGCAGCTATGAGAATTTCTGCGGCGCGGGAAAAACGTTCGATGCGCAGCTGCAGGAGCAGGGCGCATCGCGTATTGGTGACGTGCTGTTAGTGGATGCGATGGAAGCACCGGAGCCGGAAAGCGTCACCTCACCCTGGGTGGAAAGCTGGGGCAAGCTGCTCTGACTTTCTCCGCTCCGGTAGCTGGCATCAGGTGACCGGGGCCGGGTTAAATACCGCCAGCGCGTTACGAATCCCCCAGCGGTCGGACCAGGTTTGCTGCCGTCCGCTGGCGATATCCAGAATCATTTCAAACAGACGCCAGCCCACCTGCTCAATGGTTTCTTCGCCTGTGGCGATAGTTCCCGCATTGATATCCATTAAATCGTGCCAGCGCGTTGCCAGCGCGGTGCGCGTCGCCATTTTTATTACCGGAATCGCCGCGAGGCCATAAGGCGTGCCGCGTCCGGTGGTGAACACCTGTAGCGTAATGCCGGAAGCCATCTGCTGCGTGCCGCAGACAAAATCGCTGGCGGGCGTTGCCGCATAGATCAGGCCGCGTTTAGTGGGACGCTGACCGGGTGATAACACTTCGACGATGGCGCTGCGTCCTGATTTGGCGATAGAGCCGAGCGCTTTTTCCACCACGTTTGCCAGGCCGCCTTTTTTGTTGCCCGGAGACGGGTTGGCGCTGCGATCGGTTTTGCCCTGGCTCAGGTAGTCATCATACCAGGCCATCTCTTCCAACAGGCGCTTGCCGGTCGCTACATCTGCCGCACGCGGCGTAAGCAAATGAATGGCATCGCGCACTTCGGTAACTTCAGAGAACATTACCGTCGCACCGCAGCGCACCAGCAGATCGGAGGCGAAGCCGACCGCCGGGTTAGCGGTAACGCCGGAGAAGGCATCGCTGCCGCCGCACTGCATGCCGACAATCAGTTCGGAGGCCGGGCAGGTTTCGCGCTGGCGCTGATTCAGACGCTGCAAATGACGATCTGCCACGCGCAGGATCTCCTGCACCATGGCTTCAAAGCCCACATGGCGTTCATCCTGCAAACGCACAATATCTTCTTCACCGACAGAAATCGCCTGCACATCGTCGCCGCTGGCGGCCAGCAGTTTTTCCGGCTGGAGCTTCTCACAGCCGAGGCCGACCACCATCACCTCGCCACCGAAGTTAGCGTTCAGCGCCAGGTTATGAATTGTGCGGATCGGTACTACCGCCGCAGGCGCATTGATTGCCACACCGCAGCCGTAAAGGTGATTAAGCGCGACCACGCCATCCACGTTTGGATAACGCGGCAGCAGTTCGCGTTCGATAATGTTAACCACATAATCGACTACGCCCGCTACGCAGTGGACGCTGGTAGTGATCCCCAGCAGGTTACGGGTGCCGACGCTGCCATCCGCGTTGCGATATCCTTCAAAGGTGTACCCTTCCAGCGGCGGCAGCGGTTCAGGAACGCGTGTCGCCAGCGGCAGACTTTCCAGCGGCGGCGCTTCGGGCAATTCCACCAGGGATTCATCAATCCAGCTGCCCTGCGGAATATCCCGCAGCGCATAGCCGATCACTTCGCCGTAGCGGCGTATTGCTGCGCCACGGGCGATAGGCGTCAGCGCCACTTTATGTCCCTGCGGAATATGCTCTGTCAGTTGCAGCCCACATGGGAAAACGGCGCCTGCAGAGAGGCCGTTATCATTCACCACGATCGCGACATTATCGTCTTCGTGTACCCGAATATAACGCGGTGTTTCTTCACGAATCGTTTTCATTGCTTTGGTTTCCAGTAAACGGAAAAGTCAAAAGGGGAAACGGCGCAGGCGAATGCTGCATTACTGTTTTTGCTGACGGTAAGTATAAAGAGGGGGAACCCCGCCAGCACTATGCATATGAACGATTTTATCCGCCTGATACGTCTTCTTTTCTGGCTTCAGTACAAGTGCAAGTGAAGAGGCTCACAAACCCAACCCACAGCCCTCCTGGCTTCCCGTTAACGCCCCTGAAAAAGATGATTTCGTGAGCAGTGCCGCAGGTGGTTAGGCAATTGCATTAATTTAAACGTATAACCCGCGTAAATGTGGGGCGTTCGTCCAGTGAATTGGCCGTGCCCGCTCCATATACTTTCCCCAAGTTCGACGACAGGTGAATCAGCTGCGCTGCATATAACCGTTTTTGCTAACGAATAATAATCACCGTGTTTAACCCAACCTCATTCTGATACTCAACATGTTGTGTATGCAGTCAGAGTGGAAAGTAGCGTACCGCTATATTTCAGGAGTGCATCATGAATTCATACAGCCAGGCGGAAAGTGCCGTAGAAAAAAGGACTAACGCACGATACTGGATCGTGGTGATGCTGTTTATCGTCACCTCATTCAACTATGGCGACCGTGCCACCTTATCCATTGCCGGTTCTCAAATGGCAAAAGATATCGGGCTCGATCCGGTCGGCATGGGCTATATCTTCTCTGCGTTCTCATGGGCTTACGTTATCGGACAAATCCCCGGTGGCTGGTTGCTCGATCGTTTTGGTTCAAAACGCGTTTATTTCTGGAGTATCTTCATTTGGTCGCTGTTTACCCTGTTACAGGGATTCGTCGATATCTTTGAAGGCTTCAGCGTCATTATCGCGCTCTTTACGCTGCGCTTTCTGGTGGGGCTGGCAGAGGCACCCTCTTTCCCCGGTAACAGCCGTATTGTCGCCGCCTGGTTTCCCGCGCACGAACGCGGTACTGCCGTGGCGATTTTTAACTCGGCGCAATATTTTGCCACCGTTATCTTCGCACCAATCATGGGCTGGCTGACCGCGCAGGTAGGCTGGGCGCATGTGTTCTGGTTCATGGGCGGCCTCGGCATCATTATCAGCTTTATCTGGCTGAAAGTGATTCACGATCCAAACGATCATCCGGGTGTTAACCGCGCTGAACTGGAGTACATGGAGAAAGGCGGCGCGCTGATCAACATGGATGCGAAGAAAGAGAAGACGAAACTGAGCAGGGGTGAAAAGTGGGCGCAGATTCGCCAGCTGATTACTTCTCGCATGATGCTCGGTATCTATCTCGGCCAGTACTGCATTAACGCATTGACCTACTTCTTTATTACCTGGTTCCCGGTTTATCTGGTGCAGGCGCGCGGCATGTCAATTCTGAAAGCGGGCTTTATCGCCTCTATCCCGGCCATCTGCGGTTTTATGGGCGGCGTGCTCGGCGGCGTGATTTCCGACTGGCTGATGCGTAAAACCGGCTCGCTGAATATCGCCCGTAAAACGCCAATCGTACTGGGTATGCTGCTCTCCATCTCGATGGTGACCTGTAACTACGTCGAAACCGAATGGGTGGTGGTGTTCTTTATGGCAACCGCATTCTTCGGTAAAGGCATCGGTGCGCTGGGCTGGGCGGTGATGGCGGATACTGCGCCGAAAGAGATCAGCGGTCTGAGCGGCGGCCTGTTTAATATGTTCGGCAATATCTCCGGTATCGTGACGCCTGTTGCTATCGGCTACATCATTGCTTCAACCGGCTCCTATAACGGCGCGCTGATTTATGTCGGTATCCATGCGCTGGTGGCGGTGTTGAGCTACCTGGTACTGGTGGGCGATATCAAACGTATCGAACTGAAAAAGACAGCGTAAGGAGCGATTATGAGTACGCAAAGCACGCCCGTAATTACTGATATGAAGGTAGTGCCGGTCGCTGGTTACGACAGCATGCTGCTCAACATCGGGGGCGCGCATAGCGCCTTCTTTACCCGCAACATCGTGGTGTTGACCGACAGCGCCGGACATATCGGTCTGGGGGAAGCGCCGGGTGGAGAAACCATTTACCAGACGCTGACCGATGCCATCCCGCAGGTGACAGGCCATGAAGTAGGCCGTATGAACCGACTGGTGCAGCAGGTGCACAAAGGTAATCAACACGCCGATTTTGATACCTTCGGCAAAGGTGCCTGGACTTTTGAACTGCGTGTTAACGCGGTTGCAGCGCTGGAAGCGGCGCTGCTTGACCTGCTCGGCCAGTTCCTCAACGTGCCGGTGGCGGAGCTGCTTGGCCCCGGCCAGCAGCGCAGTGAGGTAACGGTATTAGGCTACCTGTTCTATATCGGCGACCGTCGGAAAACCGATTTGCCTTACCTCAGCGGCGAGCAGGCAACGCATGACTGGTATCACCTGCGCCATCAGGAAGCGCTGAATAGCGATGCGGTGGTGCGGCTGGCTGAGGCGGCGCAGGATCGCTACGGTTTTAAAGATTTCAAACTGAAAGGCGGCGTATTGCCGGGCGAACAGGAGATTGAAACGGCGCGTGCGCTGAAAAAACGTTTCCCGGACGCGCGCATCACCGTCGATCCCAACGGAGCCTGGCTGCTTGATGAAGCTATTCAGCTCTGCAAAGGCACGCAGGATATTCTGACCTATGCCGAAGATCCCTGCGGTGCCGAGCAGGGCTATTCCGGGCGCGAGGTGATGGCGGAGTTTCGTCGTGCTACCGGCCTGCCGGTCGCCACTAACATGATCGCCACCAACTGGCGTGAAATGCAGCATGCGGTCATGCTGAACGCCGTCGATATTCCGCTTGCCGATCCGCATTTCTGGACGATGAGCGGAGCAGTACGCGTGGCGCAGCTCTGCGACGACTGGGGTCTCACCTGGGGCTGTCACTCCAATAACCACTTCGATATTTCGCTGGCGATGTTTACCCACGTCGGTGCGGCTGCACCGGGTAAACCCACCGCCATTGATACGCACTGGATCTGGCAGGAGGGCGATCAACGCCTGACCAAAGCGCCGTTGCAGATTCGTCAGGGTAAGATTGCCGTGCCTGAAAAACCCGGCCTGGGGATTGAGCTGGACTGGGCGCGCCTGGAGCAGGCGCATGAACTTTATAAAACGTTGCCGGGTGGCGCACGCAATGATGCGACCGCAATGCAGTATCTTATCCCCGGCTGGAAATTTGATCGCAAGCGCCCGGTGTTCGGGCGTAAGTAAGCATAAGGAATCGACCATGAGCCAACAGAACGCTACGCCAAAAATTACTGAAATGCAGGTAATCCCGGTTGCCGGTCACGACAGCATGCTGCTAAACCTGAGCGGTGCCCACGCGCCATTCTTTACCCGCAACATTGTGATTATCAAAGATAACGCAGGTCACACCGGCGTGGGTGAAATCCCCGGCGGCGAAAAAATTCGCAAAACGCTGGAAGAAGCCGCGGCGCTGATTATCGGTCACACCATCGGTGAATATAAAAACCTGCTGGGTAAAGTACGCACAACTTTTGCCGATCGTGACGCAGGTGGACGCGGTAACCAGACTTTTGACCTGCGCACCACCATTCATGTGGTCACCGGTATTGAAGCGGCGCTGCTCGATCTGCTGGGACAGTTCCTTGGCGTTAACGTCGCCAGCCTGCTCGGTGACGGCCAGCAACGCGATCAGGTCGAAATGCTGGGCTATCTGTTCTACATAGGCGATCGTCGTAAAACCACGCTGCCTTACCAGAGCGAGACGGACGCCAGCTGTGACTGGTATCGCCTGCGCCATGAAGAAGCGCTGACCCCGGATACGGTGGTGCGTCTGGCGGAAGCGGCCTACGAAAAATATGGCTTCAACGATTTTAAACTGAAAGGCGGCGTACTGGCCGGTAGCGAAGAGGCTGAAGCGGTAACCGCGCTGGCGAAGCGTTTCCCGGACGCGCGCATTACCCTCGATCCTAACGGTGCCTGGTCGCTGGAAGAGGCGATTCGCCTCGGCAAACAGCTGCGTAACGTGCTGGCCTATGCGGAAGATCCGTGCGGTGCTGAACAGGGCTACTCCGGTCGTGAAGTGATGGCGGAATTCCGTCGCGCTACCGGGCTGCCGACTGCAACCAATATGATTGCCACCGACTGGCGTCAGATGGGACATACGCTGTCGCTGCAATCGGTCGATATCCCGCTGGCCGATCCGCACTTCTGGACGATGCAGGGTTCGGTTCGTGTGGCGCAGATGTGCCATGAGTTCGGCCTGACCTGGGGTTCACACTCCAACAATCACTTCGATATTTCGCTGGCGATGTTTACCCACGTTGCCGCCGCCGCGCCGGGTACTATCACGGCGATCGATACCCACTGGATCTGGCAGGAAGGCAATCAGCGCCTGACCAAACAGCCGCTGGAAATCAAAGGCGGTATGGTACAGGTGCCGCAGAAACCGGGTCTGGGCGTCGAGCTGGATATGGATCAGGTAATGAAAGCGAACGAGCTGTATAAGCAGCACGGTCTGGGTGCGCGCGACGATGCTCAGGCGATGCAGTTCCTGATTCCGAACTGGACCTTTAACAATAAACAGCCATGCCTGGTGCGCTAAGCGCACCTAACTGAGAGGTAACAGAATGAGTCACTCATCCTATCCCAACCGTTTTCGCCAGCGTCTGCTGAGCGGTGAAACGTTGATCGGCAGCTGGTGTGCGCTGGCTAATCCCATTACAACGGAAGTGTTGGGTCTGGCGGGTTTCGACTGGCTGGTGCTGGATGGCGAGCATGCGCCGAATGACGTCACCACGTTCGTGCCGCAGCTGATGGCGCTGAAAGGCAGCAGCAGCGCGGCCGTGGTCAGGCCGCCCTGCAACGAGCCGGTGATTATCAAGCGTTTGCTGGATATCGGCTTCTATAACTTCCTGATTCCGTTTGTGGAAAGCGAAGAAGAAGCGCTTCAGGCGGTGGCTTCCACCCGTTATCCGCCTGCCGGTATTCGCGGCGTATCGGTTGCGCATCGCAGCAATATGTATGGCACCCTGCCGGACTATAACCGCGATATCAACAGCAATATCAGCGTGCTGGTGCAGATTGAAAGCCAGAAGGGCGTGGACAACCTTGACAGCATTATTGCCGTTGACGGTGTGGACGGCATTTTTGTCGGTCCGGGCGATCTCTCCGCCGCGCTCGGCTATCTGGGACAGCCGTCCCATCCTGAAGTACAGAAGGTGATTCAGCATATTTTTGCACGCGCCAAGGCTGGCGGTAAGCCGAGCGGCATTTTGGCTCCGGTAGAGGCAGATGCACGCCGCTACCTGGAGTGGGGCGCGACCTTTGTCGCCGTAGGCAGCGATCTGGGCGTCTTCCGTGGTGCAACGCAGGCGCTTTGCGATCGTTTCAAAAAATAATTTACGAGGAGAATGATGATGAAAGTTGGATTTATTGGCCTGGGCATCATGGGCAAACCGATGAGTAAAAACCTGCTGAAGGCGGGCTATTCACTGGTGGTACGCGACTTCAGCGCGGAAAACGAAGCTGAGCTGGTTAAGCTGGGCGCTACCACAGCGAAAACGCCGAAAGAAGTTGCTGAACAGTGTGACGTCATCATTACCATGCTGCCGAACTCACCGCATGTGAAAGAAGTGGCGCTGGGTGAAAACGGCATCATCGACGGTGCGAAAGCCGGTACGGTATTGATCGACATGAGCTCTATCGCTCCGCTGGCCAGCCGTGAAATCTCTGAAGCGCTGGCGAAAAAAGGCATCAAGATGCTGGATGCGCCGGTCAGCGGCGGCGAACCAAAAGCGATCGACGGCACGCTTTCCGTAATGGTTGGCGGTGATAAAGCGGTGTTCGACGCCCATTACGATCTGATGAAAGCGATGGCCGGTTCCGTGGTGCATACCGGGGAAATCGGTGCGGGTAACGTGACCAAACTGGCTAACCAGGTCATCGTAGCGCTGAATATTGCCGCGATGTCTGAAGCGTTAACGCTGGCGACCAAAGCGGGCGTTAATCCGGATCTGGTTTACCAGGCTATCCGTGGCGGTCTGGCGGGCAGCACGGTGCTGGATGCTAAAGCACCGATGGTGATGGATCGTAACTTCAAGCCGGGCTTCCGTATCGATCTGCATATTAAAGATCTCAGCAACGCCCTCGATACCTCGCACGGTGTTGGCGCTCAGCTGCCGTTAACCGCCGCGGTCATGGAAATGATGCAGGCGCTGAAGGCTGATGGCATGGGTACCTCCGACCACAGTGCGCTGGCCTGCTATTATGAAAAATTAGCGAAGGTTGAAGTTTCACGCTAGTCAGCCGCCCGGTTATGTTGCCGGTCAGATTGACCGGCTTCGTTCTCTGGCTGCGGCCAGCTCAACAGCGCTCGGACTATTTATGAAAATCGTTATTGCACCGGATTCGTATAAAGAAAGTTTATCCGCCCTGCAGGTCGCTTCGGAGATTGAAAACGGCTTTCGTGCGATCTTCCCCGATGCCCAGTACGTCAAGCTGCCGGTGGCAGATGGCGGTGAAGGGACCGTGGAGGCGATGGTGGCGGCGACGCAGGGAAAAATCGTCAGGCTAACCGTCACCGGGCCGCTGGGCGAACCGGTAGAGGCGTTTTACGGCTTGTCCGGCGATGAGAGCTGCGCGTTTATTGAAATGGCTGCGGCCAGCGGGCTGGAGCTGGTGCCGTCGGCGCAGCGCGATCCGCTGGTAACCACCTCGTGGGGAACCGGCGAGTTGATCCGCAACGCGCTGGATCGCGGCGTTCAACGTTTTATTATCGGCATCGGCGGCAGCGCAACCAACGACGGTGGCGCTGGCATGATGCAGGCTTTAGGCGCGCAACTGCTCAATAAAGACGGCGAGCAGATTGGTTATGGCGGCGGCGCACTGGCGCAGCTGGCGCGTATTGATATCAGCACGTTAGATGCACGTTTGCAGCAGTGTCGCTTTGAAGTGGCCTGCGATGTGACTAACCCGCTTACCGGAAAAGAGGGTGCTTCTGCCGTATTCGGCCCACAGAAAGGGGCGACGCCTGAACTGGTGACGCGTCTCGATGCGGCGCTGGAACACTACGCAGCGATTATCCAGCGCGATCTGGATATTGATGTCCTGCATGTTCCCGGCGGCGGTGCGGCAGGTGGTATGGGCGCGGCGCTGCACGCTTTCTGCCGGGCAGAACTGCGTCGCGGTATTGAAATCGTTACCGAGGCGCTGGGCCTGGATGCGCTGGTCAGGGATGCTGCGCTGGTGATTACCGGCGAAGGGCGTATCGATAGCCAAACCGTACACGGTAAAGTGCCGATCGGTGTAGCGAAGGTAGCGAAACGCTACAACAAACCGGTGATCGGCATTGCCGGTAGTTTGACCGCAGATGTAGGCATTGTGCATCAGCACGGGCTGGATGCGGTTTACAGCGTTATCTACTCTATCTGTACGCTGGAAGAGGCGCTGGATAACGCTGCGCAAAACGTGCGTATGACGGCGCGTAATATCGCCGCCACCTTAAAAATTGGCCGGATGCTCGATCAGGCCTGACTCAATATGTGGCGCGCTTCCTGCGCCACATTCTCCATCTCATCCAGCAGTTCTAACAGCTCCGGCTCCAGCGAGGCGACATCGCCACTTAGCCGCAGGCTCTGTTCAATTTGCCGGCAAAGTTGCTTCATGCGTGGGACGCCGCTGTAGCTGGCGCTGCCGTGCAGCTTATGAATAATTTCCCGCAGTCCGTGCTGACGATTTTCCGCCAGGCTCTGTTCCACCTGTTCACGCACTTCCGGCAGGAAATCGAGCAGCATTTGCAGCAGATCGCGCGCCAGTTCAGGTTTATTAGCGGCCTGGTGCAGCGCCAGCTGCCAGTCTAGAGAGGGAGAAATCACCGGTGCCTCCAGCGTTGGCTGCTGGAGCGGAGAGGAGTAACGCGCCAGCAAATGGCTTAGTTTGACCTCATCAATCGGCTTGGCGAGGTAATCATTCATGCCTGCTTTAATTAAACGTTCACGTTCACCGTCAATGGTGTGGGCGGTGACGGCGATAATCGGCGTATTTACGTGCTCGGGCAGTTCGCGAATCAGTTCGCTGGCGCGGATGCCATCGATTTCCGGCATCTGAATATCCATCAGGATGATATCCAGCGCCTGCTGCTTCGCCAGCGCTATAGCTTTTTCACCGCTGTCACACAGCACGATATTTTCTACCTGTTCTTCCAGCAGTGCGCCGATCAGTTTCAGATTGGCAGGATTATCATCCACCGCCATCACCGTGAGCGGCAGACGGGCACGAGCGGGCAGGTCATACAGCTTGCGTGCATGCAGATCGAGCATAATCGGGATAAGCCGTGTACGGGTGACCGGTTTGCACAGGCAGGCGTCGATGCCGTTACTTTTTAGCTGTTCCGCCTGCAGCAATATCTGGCTGGGTAGCGCCATGATTACGCAGTCGGCGCGCGCGGTCAGGCTGTTGATAAACGCCTGCGAAGTAATGCTCTCGGCGCGCTGGCTGACAGGCAGCCCCACCAGCAGTATGTCATAGCGTGGTTCCGTCAACCCTTCCAGCGTCAGGCTGTAGCTGACCTGCAATGGCGTGGTGCTCAGCATATCCAGCGCCGCCTGCGCCGCCGCCGGATTAGCTTCAACATAGGCGAGCCGCTTACCGCGCAGATCGTCCAGCGCGCGCGGATCGCTGGCAGCGTTAGGGTTTAGCGACAGGCTGACGTGGAACCAGAAGGTCGATCCCTGATTCAGGCGGCTGTGAAAGGCAATTTCGCCGCCCATTTCGTTGACCAGTTTTTGCGTAATCACCAGGCCAAGCCCGGTGCCGCCGTGGCGACGCGAAATGCTGGCGTCGGCCTGACGGAATGCCTGGAACAGCTGCGACTGCTGCCGTTCCGCAATACCAATACCGCTGTCATGTACCTGAACTTCCAGTTCGACGCTGTTGTTGCTCAGGCTGCGTTTTTCAACGCGAATATCGATATTGCCGCGTTCGGTAAACTTCACCGCGTTGCCGATCAGGTTGGTCAGTATCTGCTGTAAACGTAGCGGATCGCCAATCACATTGTCCGGTACTTCACTCTGAACGTTGATGGTCAGCTCCAGCCCTTTATCGTGGGCCGAAGGGGCCAGCAGGACCAGGGTTTCATCCAGCGTGGCGCGCAGCGGGAAAGGCGTTGACTCCAGCACCAGCTTGCCCGCCTCCAGCTTGGAGAAATCGAGCACGTCATTAATGATGCTGAGCAGATTATTAGCTGAGCGCTCAATGGTATGCAGATAGTCGCGCTGGGTAGAGGTGAGCGGCGTTTTCAGCGTCTGGCGCGTAAAGCCGATAACGCCGTTAAGCGGGGTACGTAGCTCGTGCGACATATTGGCGAGGAACTCGGACTTGATGCGCGCCGCTTCCTGAGCGCGTCGTTTCGCCAGATCCAGCTCGACGTTTTGGATCTCCATTTGCTCCAGCGTTTCGCGCAGATCGGAGGTCGCCTGATCGATATTTTGCTGCATCTCTTCGTGGTAGGCGGTTAACGACATCGCCATGGCGTTGATGCCGTTTTTCAGCATATCCAGCTCACCCAGCATATAGCCCTCCACCCGGCTGTCGAGCTGACCACGACGAATGCGATCTACGGTGCTGACCATATTGCGGATCGGCCCGGTGACATCGCGCATCAGCCGATAGGCGAACATCATGGCGATGCAGAGACAGAACAGCAGCAGCAGGGTGGAAACAAAGATCTCTTTATATTGCTGTAGTCTGACCGACTGTAAATCCAGCTCGATCGCCACATAGCCCAGCGGATTGCCGGTTGGCTTGGCATCTCGCCCCGGTGATTCATCGGGATAGTAGCTTTCAGAAACTACCGGCGTGCGCAGCACCATCGCATTGCCGTGGCGCTCAATCATCGTCAGGCTTGGCAGGCTGGTGCCATCGGGCAGGCGCAGTTGGTTTTGATTAAGGTTATAGTTGGAGGTAACGAAAATCTGATTTTTATCGTCAAATACCGTAATGGCGCGCACGATATCGGAATGACGACGATGCAGCAGGCTGACCAGCTGCCGTACCGATTCGCGACTGTGGAAGGTCATGCCGTATTCACTGGAAACGGCCAGCGGCTCGATAATATTCGCGCCCGCATCCACCAGCTGTCGCTGTAGCTCATTATAGCGATGCACTACAAAAAATGTACTGAGCAGCAGACCAATCATCAGGGTCGGTGCCAGTATTAAAATCATCATCCTTGCCCGCAGGCTGTATTTGGTCATGATAGTCCGGTATGAGACAATTCCCTACGGGCGGTGATGCGGCAAAGCAGGCGTCACTTCGCGTAGCAATTATTCAGAGATCTTATTCCACTATGGCGCAATTCTACTCTGCAAAACGGCGTGTGACGACCCGGCAGACAATAACCGTCACTATTCACGAACTTGATGCCTTCGGGCAGGGTGTGGCACGTCATCAGGGCAAAACGCTGTTCGTCAGCGGTGCGCTGCCGGGCGAGCAGGTAGAAGTGGTATTGCAGGAGGATAAACGGCAGTTCGCTCGCGGACGGGCGCAGCGTATTTTGCAGCCCAGCCCGGAGCGGGTGACGCCGCGCTGCCCCTGGTTTACCACCTGTGGCGGCTGCCAGCAGCAGCATGCCTCTCAGGCGCTACAACAGCAGAGCAAGGCCAACGCGCTGGCTCATCTGCTGACGCGTGAAACCGGGCAGCAAACCACGGTGGATGAAATTATTGGCGACAGCGCCTATGGCTATCGCCGCCGCGCTCGTCTCGGCCTGCAATATCAGGCAAAAACGCAAACCTTGCAGATGGGGTTTCGTAAAGTTGCCTCTAACGACCTGGTTTCGATCGACTGTTGCCCCATTTTGCAGCCTGAACTGGAAAAGTTGCTGGTGCCGTTAAGGGATTGCCTTTCATCACTACAGGCGGTACGGCGGCTGGGGCACGTTGAGCTGGTGCGGGCAGATAACGGCCCGCTGATGGTGCTGCGCCACCTCGATCCGCTAAGCGCCGCAGATCGGCAAAAACTGGAACAGTTTTCGCATCAGCACGGTCTGGCGCTGTTTCTGGCACCAGACAGCGATCGGACGGAACAGGTAAGCGGTGAGCAACCCTATTATCTTTCCCATCAGCTTACGTTAACCTTTAACCCGCGCGATTTTATTCAGGTTAACGACGCGGTAAACCAGAAAATGGTGGCGAAAGCGCTGGAATGGCTCGATTTACAGCCGCAGGATCGCCTGCTCGATCTCTTTTGCGGCATGGGCAATTTCACGCTTCCGGCTGCAAAAATTGCAACAAATGTTGTGGGTGTGGAGGGCGTAGCAGCTTTAACTGCACGAGGTGCGTATAATGCCCAGCTGAATGGTCTGGAAAACATCATTTTTTTTCATGAGAACCTGGAAGAAGATGTAACGCGTCAGCCCTGGGCGGCGCACGGTTTTGATAAGGTGTTACTGGACCCCGCGCGTGCGGGTGCGGGCGGCGTAATGCAACATATCGCTAAACTTGCGCCACAACGCGTGGTCTATGTTTCCTGTAACCCAACTACACTTGCCCGGGACAGTCAGGTGCTGCTGTCAGCCGGTTATCGCCTGGAAAGGGTGGCGATGCTCGATATGTTTCCGCAGACGAGCCACCTGGAATCCATGGTGTTATTCAGTAAAACGTAAGTATTTTTACAGGTTGCCAGGAGAGGTTATGGTTGCGGTAAGAAGCGCACATTTGAATACGGCTGGCGAGTTCGCGCTCGATCAATGGATCACCAGCCTGGGGATCGTTAATCCGCAATCAAGTGAACGTCTGGCCGATACCTGGCGCTACTGTGAGGCTGCCACGCAGTCGCATCCTGAGCAGTCGCTGCTGTTATGGCGCGGCATTGAGATGGTGGAAATTCTCTCAATGCTCAGTATGGATAACGATACTCTGCGTGCCGCGCTGGTGTTCCCGCTGGCGGATGCCAATGTGGTTTCTGAAGAGACGCTGGAAGAGACCTTCGGCAAGGCGATCGTTTCGCTGGTGCATGGCGTGCGCGATATGGACGCCATCCGCCAGCTGAAAGCCATTCATAACGATTCGATGGCCTCTGAGCAGGTGGATAACGTCCGCCGGATGCTGCTGGCGATGGTGGAAGATTTCCGCTGCGTGGTGATCAAGCTGGCAGAACGTATCGCCCATCTGCGTGAGATGAAGGATGCGCCGGAAGATGAGCGTGTACTGGCGGCCAAAGAATGTACCAATATCTATGCGCCGCTGGCTAACCGTCTCGGTATCGGTCAGCTGAAGTGGGAGCTGGAGGATTTTTGCTTCCGCTATCTTCATCCTGACGAATACAAGCGCATTGCCCGGCTACTGCACGAGCGCCGCATCGATCGCGAACAGTATATTGAATCTTTCGTCGAGAGCCTGCGGGCGGAAATGGCGCGTGAAGGCGTGAAGGCGGAAGTTTACGGTCGTCCAAAACATATCTACAGCATCTGGCGCAAGATGCAGAAGAAGTCGCTGGCATTCGATGAGTTGTTTGACGTGCGTGCGGTGCGTATAGTTGCCGAGCGCCTGCAGGATTGCTACGGCGCGCTGGGCATTGTGCATACGCTTTATCGCCATCTGCCGGATGAGTTTGATGATTACGTAGCAAACCCGAAACCAAACGGCTATCAGTCGATCCATACCGTGGTATTAGGGCCGGGTGGTAAAACGGTGGAGATACAGATCCGTACGCGGCAGATGCATGAAGATGCGGAGCTGGGCGTTGCCGCGCACTGGAAATATAAAGAGGGTTCCGGCGGTCAGACGCGCGGCGCTCAGGGACACGAGGAACGCATTGCCTGGCTGCGTAAGCTGATCGCCTGGCAGGAAGAGATGGCGGATACCGGTGAGCTGCTGGAGGAAGTGCGCAGTCAGGTCTTTGACGATCGTGTCTACGTGTTTACGCCAAAAGGCGACGTGGTCGATCTTCCGGCTGGTTCGACGCCGCTTGATTTCGCCTATCATATTCACAGCGATATTGGTCACCGCTGTATCGGTGCCAAAATCGGCGGGCGCATCGTGCCCTTTACCTATCAGCTGCAAATGGGCGATCAGATTGAGATTATTACCCAGAAGCAGCCGAACCCCAGCCGCGACTGGCTGAACCCCAATCTTGGCTATGTGACCACCAGCCGCGGGCGCTCAAAGATCCACGCCTGGTTCCGCAAGCAGGATCGCGATAAGAATATCGTGGCGGGGCGTCAGATCCTCGATAACGAGCTAAGCCATCTGGATATCAGCCTGAAAGAGGCAGAGAAGCTGCTGCTGCCGCGCTATAACGTGACCACGCTGGATGAGCTGCTGGCGGCGATCGGCGGCGGCGATATTCGTCTTAATCAGATGGTGAATTTTCTACAGGCAAAGCTGAATAAGCCGAGCGCCGAGGAGGAAGATCGCGAGGCGCTGCGTCAGCTAACGCAAAAATCCCATACGCCACCGCGCTCTGGTAAAGAGAGCGGGCGTGTGGTGGTCGAGGGCGTAGGTAATCTGATGCACCATATTGCCCGTTGCTGTCAGCCGATTCCGGGCGACGATATCGTGGGCTTTATCACCCAGGGGCGCGGTATTTCTATCCATCGTGCCGATTGCGATCAGCTGGCGGAACTGATGTCGCATGCGCCGGAGCGTATTGTTGATGCGGTATGGGGTGAGAGTTACTCCAGCGGATATTCGCTGGTGGTGCGCGTGACAGCTAACGATCGCAGCGGGCTGCTGCGCGACATTACCACCATTCTTGCCAATGAGAAGGTTAATGTTCTGGGCGTATCGAGCCGCAGCGATACGCGTAAGCAGCTGGCAACCATTGATATGGATATTGAGATTTACAATCAGCAGGTACTGGGGCGCGTGCTGGCGCGTCTGAATCAGGTGCCTGATATCATCGACGCCCGGCGTCTTCATTAATTGACCGGCATGAACGCGCCTGTTACGTTCATGCCGGTATCCGCTTATTTTCATTAAGGTTTTACTATGACTGCTCTTGACCGTCTGCTGACGATTATGCAGAACCTGCGCGATCCGCAGCATGGCTGCCCCTGGGATCGTCAGCAAACTTACGCCACTATCGCCCCTTATACGCTGGAAGAAACCTATGAGGTACTCGACGCCATCCAGCGTGAGGATTATGAAGATTTGCGTGCTGAGTTAGGCGATCTGCTGTTTCAGGTGGTGTTTTACGCCCGGATGGCAGAGGAGGAGGGGCGTTTTAATTTCGACGATATCTGTCGCGGCATCGCCGATAAGCTGGAGCGGCGTCATCCACATATTTTTGCCGATGCGCAGGTGGCGGGAAGCGAGGAGGCGCTGCGTAACTGGGAAGACATTAAGCAGCAGGAGCGGGCGGAGAAGGCGCAGCATTCAGCGCTGGATGATATTCCGCATGCGCTGCCCGCGCTGATGCGCGCCCAGAAGATTCAGAAGCGCTGTCATAATGTCGGTTTCGACTGGACCTCGCTGGGGCCGGTGGTGGATAAGGTGCATGAAGAGATTGATGAGGTGATGCACGAGGCGCAGCAGGCGGTAGTCGATGAGGCCAGGCTGGAAGAGGAAGTCGGCGATTTGCTGTTCGCTACTGTGAATCTGGCGCGGCATTTGGGCACCAGGGCGGAGACGGCTTTGCAGAAGGCGAACGTGAAGTTTGAGCGTCGTTTTCGTCAGGTTGAGCAGATTATTGCCGCGCAAGGGTTGGCGATGAACGAGGCGTCACTGGATCAGATGGAGGCCGCCTGGCAGCAGGTGAAAGCCGGTGAGAAGGCGTCCGGTAAGTAATTTAGGGATTATTGGGTTTAAAAACCGCTCCTCGAAAAACCGCTCCGTTGCCGTCAGCGGGAGAAAGGCCGCGACGTAAAGACGTCGTCAATCCATCCCTGGAGCCTCCGCGTCATCCCTGACGCGGAGGCTCCAGGACGGATTTATGCCGTTCCGCCGTTGGCCCGTGATTTGCCAGCATAAAATATTACATCACCCCGGCAAAACAGCTTTTCGCTTACTCGTTTCAGCTTTTGATGAAAAATGCGTATCGCTCATGATGCAAATCAACCCTTTTTGCGATCGGCTTCGTTAAGGTATGCCGTCACGAGCAGTCGCGGCGGCGGAGAATGATCAATTGTAGGGGGGAGGTGAATCCGGTATACTGTTTTCCCGTCCTGGTTATTCCACCGTCTTTAAACCTCAACTCTCAGGTTCAGCATGACAACGAACTATATTTTTGTGACCGGCGGGGTCGTATCCTCTCTGGGTAAAGGCATTGCCGCAGCCTCCCTCGCAGCCATTCTTGAGGCGCGTGGCCTGAACGTGACCATCATGAAGCTGGACCCGTACATCAACGTCGATCCGGGTACCATGAGCCCCACTCAGCACGGTGAAGTATTTGTTACCGACGATGGCGCTGAAACCGATCTCGATTTAGGTCACTACGAACGCTTCATTCGTACCAAAATGACGCGTCGCAATAACTTTACCACTGGCCGCATCTATTCTGAGGTGCTGCGCAAAGAACGTCGTGGCGACTACCTTGGCGCGACCATTCAGGTCATTCCGCACATCACTAATGCCATCAAAGAACGCATCATCGAAGGCGGCGAAGGCCATGACGTCGTGCTGGTGGAAATCGGCGGTACCGTCGGTGACATCGAATCGCTGCCGTTCCTTGAGGCTATCCGCCAGATGGCGGTTGATGTAGGACGCGAACACACTCTCTATCTGCATCTGACGCTGGTTCCCTACATGGCCGCGGCGGGTGAAGTAAAAACCAAGCCTACTCAGCACTCGGTAAAAGAGCTGCTCTCTATCGGGATCCAGCCGGATGTACTGATCTGCCGATCCGATCGTGCCGTACCGGCCAACGAACGCGCAAAAATTGCACTGTTCTGTAACGTACCGGAGAAAGCGGTTATCTCGCTGAAAGACGTTGATTCTATCTATAAAATTCCTGCACTGTTGAAATCACAGGGGCTGGACGATTATATTTGTAAACGATTCAGCCTGAACGTGCCGGAAGCGAATCTCGCCGAATGGGAGCAGGTCGTCTACGAAGAGGCTAATCCGGGCGGTGAAGTTACCATCGGTATGGTGGGTAAATATGTTGAACTGCCGGATGCGTACAAATCAGTCATCGAAGCGTTGAAGCATGGCGGCCTGAAAAATCGCGTTACGGTAAACATCAAGCTAATTGATTCGCAGGATGTAGAATCTCGCGGTGTGGAAGTATTAAAAGGCCTGGATGCGATTCTGGTGCCAGGCGGCTTCGGCCCGCGCGGTATTGAAGGCAAAATTTTGACCGCTCAGTACGCACGTGAAAATAACATTCCCTATCTCGGCATCTGCCTGGGAATGCAGGTAGCGCTGATGGAATTTGCCCGTAACGTTGTCGGCATGGCGGACGCCAACTCCACCGAATTTGTGCCAGACTGTAAATATCCGGTGGTGGCGTTAATCACCGAATGGCGTGATGAAAACGGCAATGTGGAAGTACGCAGCGAACAGAGCGATCTGGGCGGCACCATGCGTCTCGGTAGCCAGCAGTGCCAGCTGACGGAAAACAGCCTGGTACGCCAGCTCTACGGCTCCGAAACCATTGTTGAGCGTCATCGTCATCGTTACGAAGTCAACAACATGCTGCTGAAACCTATCGAAGCGGCCGGTCTGCGTATCGCAGGGCGCTCCGGTGATAATCAGCTGGTTGAAATTATTGAAAATCCGAACCACCCGTGGTTTGTTGCGTGTCAGTTCCATCCGGAATTTACCTCAACGCCGCGTGATGGTCACCCGCTCTTTGCTGGCTTTGTTAAGGCGGCAAGCGAGTACCAGAAGCATCAAGTGAAGTAAGAGTTTCATAACGGTGCGCGCAGATCCGCGCGCTGTTTGTCTGAGTTTTAGCTTAACTTGTACTGAGGAAAAACTAATGTCCAAAATCGTTAAAGTCATCGGTCGCGAAATCATCGACTCACGTGGTAACCCGACTGTTGAAGCTGAAGTTCATCTGGAAGGCGGTTTTGTCGGTATGGCTGCTGCGCCGTCAGGCGCTTCTACCGGTTCTCGCGAAGCGCTGGAACTGCGTGACGGCGACAAATCACGTTTCCTGGGCAAAGGCGTCACTAAAGCAGTTGCGGCAGTAAACGGTCCGATCGCTGAAGCCATTCTGGGCAAAGATGCCAAAGATCAGGCGAACATCGATAAAATCATGATCGACCTGGACGGTACTGAAAACAAATCTAACTTCGGTGCTAACGCGATTCTGGCAGTTTCTCTGGCTAACGCCAAAGCTGCAGCCGCAGCGAAAGGCATGCCGCTGTATGAGCACATTGCTGAACTGAATGGTACGCCGGGCAAATTCTCTATGCCGCTGCCGATGATGAACATCATCAACGGTGGTGAACATGCCGACAACAACGTCGACATCCAGGAATTTATGATTCAGCCGGTTGGCGCGAAAACCGTTAAAGAAGCCATCCGTATGGGTTCTGAAGTCTTCCATCACCTGGCAAAAGTGCTGAAAGGCAAAGGCATGAACACCGCTGTGGGCGACGAAGGTGGTTACGCGCCGAACCTGGGTTCCAACGCAGAAGCGCTGGCTGTTATCGCTGAAGCAGTTAAAGCAGCAGGCTACGAGCTGGGCAAAGACATCACCCTGGCGATGGACTGCGCGGCTTCTGAGTTCTACAAAGATGGTAAATACGTGCTGGCTGGCGAAGGCAACAAAGCGTTCACCTCTGAAGAGTTCACTCACTTCCTGGAAGATCTGACCAAACAGTATCCGATCGTTTCCATCGAAGATGGCCTGGACGAATCTGACTGGGAAGGCTTTGCTTACCAGACCAAAGTGCTGGGCGACAAAATCCAGCTGGTGGGTGACGACCTGTTCGTAACCAACACCAAAATCCTGAAAGAAGGTATCGAAAAAGGTATCGCTAACTCCATCCTGATTAAATTCAACCAGATTGGTTCTCTGAGCGAAACCCTGGCTGCAATCAAAATGGCGAAAGATGCTGGCTACACCGCCGTTATCTCTCACCGTTCAGGCGAAACCGAAGACGCTACCATCGCTGACCTGGCGGTAGGTACTGCGGCTGGCCAGATCAAAACCGGTTCTATGAGCCGTTCTGACCGCGTTGCTAAATACAACCAGCTGATTCGTATCGAAGAAGCGCTGGGTGCTAAAGCGCCGTTCAACGGTCGTAAAGAAAATCAAAGGTCAGTAATTGACCCGCTAAGCGGCGAAGTGATTCGTCGCTGTGCCAGCAGGCCCCGTTTCGACGGGGCTTTTTTGTTTTCAGTTTGTGTCTTTTTAGTCAGTGACATTTGGCGTCCCTCCTTTCATCTGCCATAATCTGCGGCCTTATTTTCCAGCGCGAGAGCATCATGCAGTACCCGATTAATGAAATGTTCCAGACGTTGCAGGGCGAAGGATATTACACCGGCGTTCCGGCAATCTTTATCCGCCTGCAAGGTTGCCCGGTAGGTTGTAGCTGGTGCGATACCAAACATACCTGGGACAAGCTGGCCGATCGGGAAAGCTCGCTGGGCGATATCCTGATTAAAACGGTGGAAGGCGATGCCTGGGGTGCCGCCGATGCCGATGCGCTGCTGCGTACCATTGCTGAGCAGCAGTGGACCGCCCGCCACGTGGTGATTACCGGCGGTGAACCCTGCATTCACGATCTCACGCCGCTGACCGGTGCGTTACAGCAGGCGGGCTTCAGCTGCCAGATTGAAACCAGCGGCACCCATCCGGTACGCTGCACGTCAGAAACCTGGGTAACGGTCTCGCCTAAAGTAAACATGCGCGGCGGCTATGACGTGCTGGAGCAGGCGCTGACGCGTGCCGATGAGATTAAACATCCGGTTGCCCGCCAGCGTGATATTGATGCGTTGGATGCGCTGCTGGCCGGTTTAACGGACAGTAAAACGCGTATCGTTGCGCTCCAGCCGATCAGCCAGAAAGAAGATGCCACGCGGCTTTGCATTACCACCTGTATCGCCCGCAACTGGCGTCTCTCAATGCAGACGCATAAATACCTTAATATCGCCTGATTAACGCCCCTGCCTGCGGGTGGTACACTCCGGTTCTGGAGTAACCTCACCAAAGGAAGGGCTATGAACGCGATACCGATTAATCAGAATATATCCGGCTGGCTGAGCCAGCATCCACAACCTGCACAGTTTCCTGCACTGACCACCGCCGTTGATGCCGACTGGGTGGTTATCGGTGCCGGTTTTGCCGGTCTTGCTTTTGCCCGGCGGCTGGCAACGCTTCATCCTGAAATGAAGATCGTGGTGCTGGAGGCCGGTACGGCTTATGAAGGCGCCTCCGGCAGAAACTCCGGCTTTATCATCGGCCTTCCGCACAATATCGGCAGCTCAACCGCAGAACTGCAAAAGGCCCATGCCTGGCGTAAGCTATTGCAGGCGGGCAAGGCGCGCCTGAAAGCGCTGGTGGATGAACACCATATCGCCTGTGACTGGGAAGAGGCCGGTAAATATCACTGCCAGGCGGCAGTAGGGCAGGAGCGGATATTGCAGGACTATTGCACCAGTCTGGAGCAGATGGGCGAAAGCTATCAGCGGCTGGATGCGGAAGCGCTGCAAAGTCGGCTGGGAACGCAGTTTTATCAGCAGGGCATTTTTACTCCGGATACGGTGCTGGTTAATCCAGCGCTGCTGGTGGCGGGCCTGGCGCAGACGCTGCCGGAAAATGTCAGCCTTTACTATCATAGTCCGGCCATGGACATTACCTGCGATCGTCTCGCCACGGTCTACACGCCGACGGGCCTGGTACGGGCACCGAAAGTGATGTTAGCGACCAATGCGCTCTCGGCGAAGCTATTACCTGGAATCAGACGCCAGGCAGCGATGGCAACCTTCGCCAGCCTGACGCCGCCGCTTAGTGAACAACAGCTGGCGCGGCTGCCGCAGATGGAAAGCTGGGGCCTGACGCCGGTTAACGCCATCGCGGGCGCTACGTTGAGGTTGACCGCAGATCGCCGCTTCCTGCTGCGTCAGTATGTGGTTCCAGCGCTGCGCGGACGCGTAACCGCTGCCCAAACCGAGCGGGCCATTCGTTCACATCACCAGTTCTTCAATAAAGTCTATCCGCAGCTCAGTGATGTTAGCTTCAGCCACTGCTGGTCCGGCACCATTAGCGTCACCCGCAACGGCGCGCCGCTGTGGGGCAAGGTGAATAATTTTATCTACACGGCGGGTGGCTGTAACGGCGCGGGCATTACCAAGCAGACGATCGCCGGAGAGCTACTGGCAGATTTTATTTTCGGCGAGGATAATCCGCTACTGGCTGAGATGCAGTCGCTGGGCAAAGCCAACTGGCTTCCCCCTTCGCCGGTGCTGGATATCGCCATTGAAGCCGCGCTGCAAAAAGAGCGCTGGCTTGGACGAAAGGAATGCTAACCGTCCCTGCTGAATAAAGGACTATTCGCCGCGATACACGCAGCCGGCGGTGCAGGTCTCTTTGACCGTTACCGCGCTCAGCAGTGGCACAACCGGCTTCATTTGCTGCCAGATCCACGCCGCCAGCACTTCGCTGGTGGGGTTTTCCAGCCCCGGAATATCGTTCAGATAGTAGTGATCGAGGCGATCGTATACCGGTTTAAACGCGGCCTTCAGCTCGGCGAAATCCATAATCCAGCCGGTATGGGGATCGACATCGCCGGTGATTTCAAGACGCACCAGAAAGGAGTGCCCATGTAAGCGTCCACATTTGTGGCCCTCAGGTACGTGCGGCAGATGATGTGCGGCTTCGAACTGGAAATCTTTAAAAAGCGTGGTGGCCATGATGGTGTCTCAATTGTTGCAAAAACCGGCGAAGTCTACCGGAAAATAAGTTTTTTCGCACCCGTTTCCCCCTGTTTCGCCGCTAACGGCACCCTTTTAACCCGATATTTCGTCTAATTTATTGATAAGCCTGATCATTTAAAAACTGTTAAAGCAATAAGCTTTACCGTTAAAAGTGTTTAGTCATTTTTGTTATTTGTTATTGCCAACCTTTATTTACCGCTTGTCAGGTGACTCGGTAACCTACCTGCTCTCCCGTCTTTGAACGGTTTGGAACCTTTGATACTGGAAATTTCAAAGCAATGACGACTCAGGCCCCCCCAGGTTCTTTGCTCCCGCTGAATGCGGAGCAGCTGGCCCGCTTACAGGCGGCGACCAATGATTTATCAAACACGCAGCTGGCATGGATTTCTGGCTATTTCTGGGGGCGGGTCAATCAGACCCCTGAAGCCGCCGTGGCTTCCGCTCAGCCAGCTGCTCTCCCTGCTGAGATGCCAGCCATCACGCTACTTTCCGCCTCACAAACCGGTAATGCCCGGCGGGTGGCGGAACAGCTACGCGACGATCTGCTGGCAGCAAAGCTTAACGTGAAGCTGGTGAACGCCGGTGACTATAAGTTCAAGCAAATTGCGCAGGAGAAGCTGCTGCTGGTAGTCACCTCAACGCAGGGCGAAGGCGATCCGCCGGAAGAAGCGGTGGCGCTGCATAAGTACCTGATGTCGAAAAAAGCGCCGAAGCTGAACGACACGGCGTTTGCGGTGTTTGGTCTTGGCGATACCTCCTATGAATTTTTCAGCAAGGCGGGCAAAGATTTTGACCACCGCCTCGCTGAGCTGGGAGGCGAGCGCCTGCTGGATCGCGTGGATGCGGATGTGGAATTTGCTGCCGATGCAGAGCAATGGCGCAAGGCGATCGTCGCGCTGCTGCAACAGCGTCTGCCGACACAAACCCCTGCGCAGGCGGCGGTAACGGCAAGCGGCAGCGTTAACGATCTGTTTTCCACACCCTATACTCGTGATAAGCCGCTGAGCGCCACGCTGGCGGTCAACCAGAAAATCACCGGACGCCATTCCGATAAAGATGTACGCCATATTGAAATCGATCTGGGGACAGCCGGGCTGCGCTACCAGCCGGGCGATGCGCTTGGCATCTGGTATGAAAACGATCCGGCGCTGGTTAAAGAACTGACCGAGCTGCTCTGGCTGCGCGGCGATGAGAGTGTTGAAGTAAAAGGACAGACGCTACCGTTAGCGCTGGCGCTGCAACAGCATTTTGAACTGACGGTCAATACGCCGCAGATTGTCGAGCAGTACGCGAAGCTGGTACGCAATGAAGCGCTGCTGGCGCTGGCGGCGGATAAAGCTCAGCTACAGCACTACGCGCAGACGATGCCGATCGTGGATATGGTACGTCATGCACCCGGCGAGCTGAACCCGGAACAGCTGTTATCGCTGCTGCGCCCGCTGACGCCGCGCCTTTATTCCATCGCCTCGTCGCAGGCGGAAACGGAAAACGAGGTACACATTACCGTTGGCGCGGTGCGCTATGAAATTGACGGACGCCCGCGTGCTGGTGGTGCCTCCAGCTATCTGGCCGATCGGCTGGAAGAAGAGGACGAAGTGCGCGTCTTTATCGAGCACAACGATAACTTCCGTCTGCCCGCCGATCCCAGTGCGCCGGTCGTTATGATCGGGCCGGGCACCGGCATTGCGCCTTTCCGCGCCTTTATGCAGCAGCGTGAAAATGACGGAGCCAGCGGTAAGAACTGGCTGTTCTTTGGCAATCCGCACTTCACCGAAGATTTTCTCTATCAGGTTGAGTGGCAGAAGTATGTCAAAGAAGGCCTGTTGACCAACATCGATCTGGCCTGGTCACGCGATCAACCGCATAAAGTTTACGTACAGGACAAGATTCGTGAAAAAGGCGCGGAACTCTGGCGCTGGCTACAGGAAGGCGCCCATATTTATGTGTGTGGGGATGCTAACCGCATGGCGAAAGATGTAGAGCAGGCGCTGCTGGACGTGGTGGCAGAACAGGGCGGTATGGATCATGAATCTGCCGATGAATTTTTAAGTGAGCTGCGCATTGCGCGCCGTTATCAGCGAGACGTTTACTAATGAGTGAAAAATATCCTGGGCCGCTGGTCGTTGAAGGAAAACTCTCCGATGCGGAGCGCATGAAAAAAGAGAGCCGTTTTCTGCGTGGCACCATTGCGGAAGATTTACAGAATGGCCTCACCGGTGGTTTTAACGGCGATAACTTTCTGTTGATCCGTTTTCACGGTATGTATCAGCAGGATGACCGTGATATTCGCGCCGAGCGCGCCGCGCAGAAGCTGGAACCGCGTCACGCCATGATGCTGCGCTGCCGACTGCCGGGCGGTATTATCACGCCGAAACAGTGGCTGGCGATTGAAAAATTCGCCACGGAAAACACGCTGTATGGCAGCGTGCGTCTGACTAACCGCCAGACCTTCCAGTTTCACGGCATTCTGAAGAAAAACGTTAAGCCAGCGCACCAGATGCTGCATGAAGTGGGGCTGGACGCCATCGGCACCGCAAACGACATGAACCGTAACGTGCTGTGCAGCTCGAACCCGATAGAGTCGGCACTGCATCAGGAAGCCTGGGAGTGGGCGAAGAAAATTTCTGAGCATCTGCTGCCGCGCACCCGTGCCTATGCGGAAATCTGGCTGGATGAAAAGAAAGTCGCGACGACCGAAGAGGAGCCGATCCTCGGTGCTACCTATCTGCCGCGTAAGTTTAAAACTACCGTGGTGGTGCCGCCGCATAACGATGTCGATCTGCACGCTAACGATATGAACTTTATCGCCATTGCGGAGAACGGCAGGCTGATCGGTTTTAACCTGCTGGTCGGCGGTGGGCTTTCCATCGAGCACGGCAATAAAGAGACCTATGCCCGTACCGCCAGCGAATTCGGCTTCCTGCCGCTGGATAAAACCCTGGCGGTGGCGGAAGCGGTGCTGACTACCCAGCGTGACTGGGGTAACCGTACCAATCGTAAAAACGCGAAGACCAAGTATACGCTGGAGCGCGTTGGCGTTGAGACCTTTAAGGCCGAGGTGGAGAGGCGCGCCGGTATCACCTTCGGCCCGATCCGTCCTTACGCGTTTACCTCGCGCGGCGATCGCTTCGGCTGGGTTAAAGGCATCGACAACAAATGGCACCTGACGCTGTTTATTGAAAACGGGCGTCTGCTTGACTATCCGGGCCGCCCGCTGAAAAGCGGTATCGCTGAGATAGCGAAGGTACACCAGGGCGATTTTCGCCTTACCGCCAACCAGAACCTGATTGTGGCGGGCGTGCCGGAAAGTGAAAAAGCGCGTATTGAAGAGATCGCTCGCGCGCATGCGCTGATGGAAAACGTCACCGCACAACGCGAAAATTCGATGGCTTGCGTGGCATTTCCTACCTGCCCGCTGGCGATGGCGGAGGCGGAGCGTTTTCTGCCAGCCTTTGTTACCCGCGTGGAAGAGATTATGACGCGGCACGGTGTCGGCGATGAGCATATCGTACTGCGTGTCACCGGCTGTCCGAACGGCTGCGGGCGTGCGATGCTGGCGGAGCTGGGGCTGGTGGGTAAGGCACCGGGGCGCTATAACCTGCATCTCGGCGGCGACCGCATCGGCACGCGCATTCCGCGCCTGTATCGCGAAAACATTACCGAAGATGAGATTCTGACCCATATCGATGAGCTGGTAGGTCGCTGGGCGCTGGAACGTGCGCCGGATGAAGGCTTCGGTGATTTCACTATCCGTGCGGGCATTGTCAGACCGATTGTCGATCCGGCGCGGGATTTCTGGGAATAAACGGAGGAGAAGATGTCTGAACTCGATCTTGCCGCTTTAAATGCGTTGCCGAAGGTAGAACGCGTCATGGCGTTGGCCGCAGTGAATACGCAGCTGGAAGCGCTTTCCGCCGAAGATCGGGTGATCTGGGCGCTGGAAAATCTGCCGGGCGAGTTTGTGCTCTCCTCCAGCTTTGGTATCCAGGCGGCGGTATCGCTGCACCTGGTCACGCGACAGAAGCCGGATATTCCGGTCATTTTGACCGATACCGGCTATCTGTTTCCGGAAACCTACCGCTTTATTGACGAACTGACGGAAAAGCTGGATCTGAATCTGCATGTCTTTCGCGCCGCGCAGTCACCGGCGTGGCAGGAAGCCCGTTATGGCAAGCTGTGGGAGCAGGGTGTGGAAGGCATTGAGCGCTACAACGAGATCAATAAGGTAGAGCCGATGAACCGGGCGCTGCAAACGCTGGGCGCGCAAAGCTGGTTCGCTGGCCTGCGGCGCGAGCAGTCCGGCAGTCGTGCCCATCTGCCGGTACTGGCGATACAGCGCGGCGTGTTTAAAATCCTGCCGATTATCGACTGGGACAACCGACAGGTTTACCACTATCTGCAACAGCACGGCCTGCACTATCATCCGCTGTGGGAGGAAGGCTATCTTTCCGTGGGTGATACTCATACCACGCGCAAGTGGGAGCCGGGTATGGCAGAGGAAGAGACGCGCTTCTTCGGGCTGAAACGCGAATGCGGCCTGCACGAATAACGGCTTTACGGCTTGTGCAATATAATCAGCGGCAGCGATGCCGCTTTTTTTATGCCGCGCTTCAGTTATCGCTGAGCGCCTGCAACGCTTCCGTGGTCATGGTGATATTGACTTTAGTCACTTCGTAATGCGCAACCGCGACAAAGGGATCTTCGCCCAGAATGGTATCCAGCCGGGCGCGATCGATATCTTTTGCCATGATCACACCGCCGCTACGCGGATCTTTTCTGCCTGCGGCAATAAATACCTCAGCGGCGAAATAGCGCTTTAGCCACGCGATGTGCGCGTCATGCAGTGCTTCAACTTCTTCTATCGGGCGATGGTAACTCAGGCTAATGATATACATCAGGTTTCCTTTTTGGACGGAGCAGGATTAGCCAGCTCGCTAATCAGAGGCAGCAGAATACGCACGCTGTCGCGGGTGCGTGCGGTAATGCGCCCCGGCAGCCATCGATCAAGATAGTCCAGATTATCCAGGTCGGTTTGATGATGGCTGGTGCCCTGCGGAAAATGTGGCGATATGGCGCGTTGCTGGCTGCCATCTTTCTTACCCAGTGCCCAGTTGGTGGCCTCTACGGTCAATAACGGAAACGCAGCTTGATCAAACGCGTTGAGTTCAGGCTCGACGGCGCTATGCTGCGGACGAGTGGCGGCGTTAATTCCGGCGTGCCAGGCAATATTCAGCGCCCGATCGCGGGTCTGTTTGATGACCGCAGAAGCGGTATGCTGGCCGCTGTTAAAATAGAGCTTATCACCCACAATCAGGCTATTGAGATCGATCACCAGCAGCGTATTTTTGCGCTCGGCAGGCTTCATGCGTGCGATATAATCTTCGCTGCCGTGCAGCTCATGCTGTGACGCGCTCAATGCGACAAAACGCACGCCATAGTGCAGCGGAATATTGCTCAGCTGCTGCGCCAGTTCCAGCATCACGCCCAGGCCGGAAGCATTATCATCCGCGCCCTGTAAACGCAGGCCGCCGAGATTATTTTCGGCGTCAGCCTCGCTAAGCGGGCGCCAGGTATCAAGATGGGCAATCACCAGAATTTCCTGCGGCACCTCACCGGCACGGGCGGCAATAACGGAGGTGGCAGTCAGGTTGCGCCACTGCATCTGACCATCGCTGCTGCGCCAGGGCGCTCTGGTTTTGAAATCACGTCTGTTGCTTTTATACCCCATCGCGACAAACTGCTGCTGGAGATAATCGGCGGTGAGCAATTCGGCCGGACTGCCCGCCATACGGCCAGGAAACAGGACGGCGATGTGACGTAACTGCTGTTCGGCAAACTGTCCGGGGGCCGGCGAATGGGCAGCGGCCGGCAGGCTGATACCGCAGCTGAGCAGCGTGGCAAGCGCAGTCAGGCGGAGTGCGGAAAACATACCAGTATCCTTAAACGTCATCCGGTGACGCTGAAGAGAAAAAATTTTGCCCCGCTAGTATGAAATTGTGATGCGTATTACACAATTTCAATCGCTCTTAAATACCCGAAATCTCGTCGGTTAAGCATCTTTTGTGCGAAGCTTTGCCATAGCGTTATTCCATTCAGTAACTACTCATTCCAATTCGTAATTTCATCTGCCTGAAGCAGCAGTCGTATAGTCGCGTTAACTTTTTGTTATTCAATGTAAGGCCGACGTGGACTATCTCCCTATATTTGCCGATCTGAATGCGAAGCCGGTGCTGGTGGTTGGCGGCGGCGACGTGGCGGCACGAAAAATTGAGCTGCTGCGACGTGCCGGTGCCGAGGTACAGATCGCCGCCCGTGAACTCTGCGTCGAACTTCAGTCGCTGGCGGATAACCAACAGGTGACCTGGCTGGCGCGGCAGTTCGATGTCGCTCAGCTTGATCACGTCTACCTGGCGATTGCTGCTACCGACGACAGTGAGCTAAATGCTCGCGTCTCTGAAGCCGCGCAGCAGCGTCGGCTGCTGGTTAATGTGGTGGATGACCAGCCGAAATGCTCCTTTATTTTCCCGTCGATTGTCGATCGTTCACCGCTGGTGGTGGCGATCTCCTCCAGCGGCACCGCGCCGGTTCTGGCGCGTCTGCTGCGTGAAAAGCTGGAGGCGTTGCTGCCCGCTAATTTGGGGCAGATGGCGCAGGTAGCGGGAGAGTGGCGCGATAAGGTTAAACAGCGCTTTAGCAAAATGTCCGACCGCCGCCGCTTCTGGGAGCGCGCCTTTAACGGGCTGTTTGCCAGCCAGATGGCGGCGGGCAATGTGCAGGGCGCTAAGCAGACGCTGGATGCCCAGCTGACGGAAACGGCGGCGACGCAGGGCGAAATTATTCTGGTAGGTGCCGGACCGGGCGATGCCGGACTGCTGACGCTGCGTGCGTTACAGGTGATGCAGCAGGCGGATGTGGTGCTGTATGACCATCTGGTAAGTGACGAAATTCTTGATTTAGTGCGGCGCGATGCCGATCGCCTGTGTGTCGGCAAGCGTGCTGGTGCGCATTCGGTGGCGCAGGAGGAGACCAATCGCCTGCTGGTTGAGCTGGCGCAGCGAGGAAAACGCGTGGTGCGTCTGAAAGGCGGCGATCCCTTCATCTTCGGGCGCGGTGGCGAAGAGCTACAGGCAGCGCAGAAAGCGGGCATTCCCTTTCAGGTCGTGCCGGGCGTGACCGCCGCCGCCGGTGCCACCGCCTATGCCGGTATTCCGCTCACCCACCGCGATTACGCGCAGAGCGTGCTGTTTATTACCGGACACTGCCGCGCAGAAGGCGACGCCATTGACTGGGCTTCGCTGGCGCGCGCGCGTCAGACGCTGGCGATCTATATGGGAACGGTAAAAGCGGCAGAAATCGCCCAACAGCTGATCGCCCACGGGCGGGCGGCAACCACGCCGGTGGCGGTGATTGGACGCGGTACGCGCCAGGATCAGCAGGTGCTGACCGGAACGCTGGACGACCTGGAGCGGCTGGCGCAGCAGGCACCGACACCCGCGCTGCTGGTGATTGGCGAGGTGGTAAACCTCCATGCGCAGCTGGCCTGGTTTCAACATTCAGCGCAGCAGGCGGGACGTGACTCCGCCGTTGTGAATTTGGCTTGAGGAACAATTATGGATCAAAAACGACTGACTCACCTGCGTCAACTGGAGGCGGAAAGCATCCATATTATCCGCGAAGTGGCGGCTGAATTCAGCAACCCGGTAATGATGTACTCCATCGGCAAAGACTCCTCGGTAATGCTGCACCTGGCGCGCAAAGCGTTCTGGCCCGGCACGCTGCCGTTTCCGCTGCTGCATGTGGATACCGGCTGGAAATTTAAAGAGATGTATGCGTTCCGCGACCGCACGGTGAAAGAGATTGGTGCGGAACTGATCGTACACCGCAACCCGGAAGGGCTGGCGATGGGGATTAATCCCTTTGTACACGGTAGCGCCAAGCATACCGATATTATGAAAACCGAAGGGCTGAAACAGGCGCTGAATAAATATGGCTTTGACGCAGCCTTTGGCGGCGCGCGGCGCGACGAAGAGAAGTCACGTGCGAAAGAGCGTATTTACTCCTTCCGCGATCGTTTTCACCGCTGGGACCCGAAAAATCAGCGTCCTGAGCTGTGGCATAACTACAACGGTCAGATTAATAAAGGCGAAAGCATCCGCGTTTTTCCGCTATCTAACTGGACCGAACTCGATATCTGGCAATATATCTTCCTGGAGAATATCGATATCGTGCCGCTTTATCTGGCGGCGGAACGTCCGGTGCTGGAACGCGACGGCATGCTGATGATGATCGATGACGAGCGTATCAATCTACAGCCGGGCGAAGAGATTGTGCCGCGCATGGTGCGCTTCCGCACCCTGGGCTGCTGGCCGCTGACCGGCGCGGTGGAGTCCTCGGCGCAGACGCTGCCGGAAATTATTGAAGAGATGCTGGTTTCCACCACCAGCGAGCGACAAGGGCGCGTTATCGACCGCGACCAGGCTGGCTCAATGGAGCTGAAAAAACGTCAGGGTTATTTCTGAGGAGAAGCCGGATGAATACCGTTATTGCACAACAGATCGCCGAACAGGGCGGGGTAGAAGCCTGGCTGCATGCGCAGCAGCATAAAAGTTTGCTGCGTTTCCTCACCTGCGGCAGCGTAGACGATGGCAAAAGTACGCTGATCGGGCGTCTGCTGCACGATACGCGTCAGATTTATGAAGATCAGCTCTCTTCGCTGCACAACGACAGCAAACGTCACGGCACCCAGGGCGAGAAGCTCGATCTGGCGCTGCTGGTGGATGGACTACAGGCGGAGCGCGAGCAGGGTATTACTATTGATGTCGCTTATCGCTATTTTTCTACGGAAAAACGCAAATTTATCATCGCCGACACGCCGGGACATGAGCAGTACACGCGCAATATGGCCACGGGTGCTTCCACCTGCGATCTGGCGATCCTGCTGATTGATGCGCGTAAGGGCGTGCTGGATCAGACGCGCCGCCACAGTTTTATCTCCACGCTGCTGGGCATTAAACATCTGGTGGTAGCGATCAACAAAATGGATCTGGTGGAGTACAGCCAGCAGCGCTTTGAGCAGATTAAGCAGGACTATTTCGATTTCGCCGCGCAGCTTCCGGGCGATCTGGATATTCGTTTTGTGCCGATGTCGGCGCTGGAAGGCGACAACGTGGCGACACAGAGCGTTCTGATGAGCTGGTACAGCGGCCCAACGCTGCTGGACGTGCTGGAAACGGTAGAGGTAAACCGCGCGGTGGAAAGTCAGCCGATGCGCTTTCCGGTACAGTACGTTAACCGGCCTAATCTCGATTTTCGCGGCTACGCGGGAACGCTCGCCTCAGGTAACCTGCGTGTCGGACAGCGCGTGAAGGTACTACCGTCTGGTGTGGAATCGACCGTGGCGCGTATCGTCACTTTCGATGGCGATCTGCCGGAAGTGGGAGCGGGCGAAGCGATAACCATCGTGCTGAGCGATGAGATCGATATCAGCCGTGGCGATCTGCTGGTGGCGGCGGAAGAGACGCTGACCGCAGTGCAGAGTGCTTCGGTGGATGTAGTCTGGATGGCGGAGCAGGCGCTGACGCCAGGGCAGAGCTTTGACGTGAAAATTGCCGGTAAGAAAACCCGTGCGCGCGTTGAGAGCATCGATTATCAGGTTAATATCAACAACCTGACCCATCACCACGAGATTGAAGCACTGCCGCTGAACGGCATCGGGCTGGTCAATATAACCTTTGACGAACCGGTAGCGATCGATCCCTATCAGCACAATCCGGTGACCGGTGGAATGATCTTTATCGATCGCCTGACCAACGTTACCGTTGGTGCGGGTATGATCCGCCAGCCGCAGCAGGAGACCATCAGCAGTGGACGCGGTGATTTTTCCGCTTTTGAGCTGGAGCTGAACGCCCTGATTCGTCGGCACTTCCCGCACTGGGAAGCGCGCGATCTGCGCAGTCTGGGTACGAAATAAGATGGCGGCGCATGATGAGAACGTGGTCTGGCACGCCCATGCGATAGCGCGGGCCGATCGCGAGCGACAGCACGGTCATCAGGGCGTGGTGCTTTGGTTTACCGGGCTTTCCGGCTCCGGTAAATCAACGGTGGCGGGCGCGCTGGAGCAGGCGCTGTATCAGCTGGGCGTCAGCACTTATCTGCTCGACGGCGATAATGTGCGCCACGGTCTTTGCCGCGATCTGGGCTTCAGCGATGCCGACCGCAAAGAGAATATCCGCCGTGTCGGTGAAGTGGCGCGACTGATGGTGGATGCCGGACTGATAGTGCTGACCGCTTTTATTTCCCCTCATCGCGCCGAGCGCCAGATGGTGCGCGAGATGCTGGCTCCGGGCCAGTTTATTGAGGTATTTGTTGATACGCCGCTGGCGATCTGTGAGGCGCGCGATCCCAAGGGATTGTATAAAAAAGCGCGTGCCGGCGAGCTGCGTAATTTTACCGGTATCGATGCGGTTTATGAGGCGCCTTCGCTGCCTGAAATTCACCTTGATGGTGAACAATTGGTAACAATATTAACGGCGCAACTGTTAGATCTGCTACGCGGGCGCGATATTATCAAAGCCTGAGATTGCAGCGGCGAACCGCCTGAGAGCGGGCCGCTATGCGCAACAACAGGATACCTATGCATAATGTTACGCCCCTGCTGGCCCGTAAAAATGAGCATGACCAGGACGATCGCGCTTGGTCTTTCCCCGGCGGCGTTATCGGTTTCGTCTCTTACTGGTGCGCGCTGGCTATCCCTTTTCTGCTGTATGGTTCTAACACACTGTTTTTTCTACTCTATACCTGGCCGTTCTTCCTCGCTCTGCTGCCGGTTGCGGTGCTGACGGGCATTGTCTTTGGGCTGTTGCTGCGCGGTCAGCTTATCTGGACGTTGCTGTTAACACTGGCGACGGTGATTTGTTTATTCTGGATGCTTTTCTCCTGGCTCACCGGCTGGTAACGTCCGGCGTGGCTTTCTGACGATCGCTGCCCGTCGTAATCCACGGCGGCTGAGCGATATCAACTGATGATCAAACGCGACCGCGCGTTACAAAACTTTACCCGCTGCGGCTTTTCCAGGCACCCTGGAGAGAAAGCGGTGCAATTTCGCCTGTACAGTGGAGTCCGGCGAAAAGTTATGGGATGATTGAGCCGTTTTTCAGGGGGCGGGGATGGGAAAACTGACGCTGCTGTTACTTGCATTGCTGGTCTGGCTACAGTATTCGCTGTGGCTGGGCAAGAACGGGATTCACGATTATACCCGCGTCAACGACGACGTCGCGGTACAACAGGCGAGTAATGCCAAACTAAAAGCACGTAACGATCAATTGTTTGCTGAAATCGACGATCTCAACGGCGGTTCAGAGGCGATTGAGGAACGCGCACGCAATGAGCTGGGAATGATTAGGCCCGGCGAGACCTTCTATCGCCTGGTGACGGATCAAAATAAACGTAACGGGCAGCAGACCCTGCCGAACCAACAACGATAGCAATGACCACACTAACTGACTCCTGGCCGGATATTATCGCCGTAGTGCCTGCTGCCGGTATCGGCAGCCGCATGCAGTCCGAACGGCCCAAGCAGTACCTGACTATTGGTCACGCCACTATTCTGGAACACAGCATCGCCAGCCTGCTGGCGCATCCGGCGATTAACCGGGTGATCGTGGCGCTCGGCCCGGATGACGACTATTTTCAACAGCTGCCGCTCACCAGCGATAGCCGCATTGAGACGGTTACCGGCGGCAAACAGCGCGCTGATTCGGTACTGGCCGGGCTGTCGGCGGCGGGCAATGCGGCGTGGGTGCTGGTGCATGACGCGGCGCGCCCTTGTCTGGCGGCAGAAGATTTGAACCGCCTGCTGGCTATTTGTCGACACAGCCGGGTCGGTGGCATTCTTGCCGCACCGGTGCGCGATACCATGAAACGCAGCGAGCCGGGCAAAGATGCAATTGCCCATACGGTCGAACGCGAAGCGCTATGGCATGCGCTGACGCCGCAACTGTTTCCGCTGGCGCTGCTGCGCCAGTGCCTGACGCGCGCGCTGCATGAAGGTGCCACCATTACCGATGAAGCCTCGGCGCTGGAATATTGCGGTTATCATCCCGAACTGGTGACCGGTCGTAGCGATAATATTAAAGTCACGCGCCCGGAAGATCTGGCGCTGGCGGCGTTCTATCTCACTCAATTACATAACAAGGAGTACGCATGATGCGTATTGGTCACGGTTTTGACGTCCATGCTTTCGGTGGCGAAGGCCCGTTGATTATTGGCGGCGTGCGGATTCCGTTCGACAAAGGTTTTATCGCCCATTCAGACGGTGATGTAGCGCTGCACGCGCTAACGGATGCGCTGCTGGGGCGCTGCCGCAATGGGTGATATTGGCAAGCTGTTTCCCGATACCGATCCCGCGTTTAAAGGTGCCGACAGCCGCGGCCTGCTGCGTGAAGCGTGGCGACGTATTCAGGCGAAGGGTTATCGCATCGGCAACGTTGACGTTACTATTATTGCCCAGGCACCGAAGATGCTGCCGCACGTGCCGCAGATGCGTATCCATATTGCAGAAGATTTAGGCTGTCATATGGATGAGGTCAACGTAAAAGCCACCACTACGGAAAAGTTGGGCTTTACCGGACGCGGCGAAGGTGTCGCCTGCGAAGCGGTGGCGCTGCTGGTTAAGGCGGAGGCGTAATGGCATTACCAGAATGGCGGTGGCTGTACGGCAAACCGGAAATTCAGGGGCAGCTTAAGGCCAGTCCGGAAGATTTTGTGGTAATCGAAGATTTAGGCTACCAGGCCGATGGTGAGGGTGAACATCTGCTGGTACGCCTGCGTAAAACCGGCTGCAATACCCGTTTTGTCGCGGATGCGCTGGCGAAATTCGCCGGTATTCCGCCGCGCGAGGTGAGCTTTGCCGGGATGAAAGATCGTCACGCGGTAACCGAACAGACGTTCTGCCTGCGTCTGCCGGGTAAAGAGACGCCAGATTTTTTCACTTTTTCACTCGAAGGCTGTGAAATTTTGCAGCAGGCTCGTCACAAGCGTAAGCTGCGCACCGGCGCGCTGGCGGGGAACGCTTTCCAGCTGGTTCTGCGTCACATCAGCGATCGCGCCGCGCTGGAGGAGCGTCTGCAACGTATTGCCAGCGGCGGCGTGCCGAACTATTTCGGTCAGCAACGCTTTGGTATTCAGGGCAATAACCTTGAGCAGGCTAAACGCTGGGCGAGCGATGCGATTCGCATTCGTGAACGCAGCAAGCGTAGTTTTCTGCTCTCCGCCGCCCGCAGCGCGCTGTTCAACCAGGTTGTCAGCGATCGGCTGGGGCAGCAGGGGAGCTTAACGCAGGCGCTACCCGGCGATGCGCTACAGCTTACCGGACGCGGCAGTTGGTTTGTGGCAGCAGAAGAGGAGCTGCCGCAGTTGCAGCAGCGTATCGATAATAATGAGCTGCGTATTACCGCACCGCTGCCCGGTCGTGGAGAGTGGGGAAGCCGGGATGCCGCGCTGGCCGTGGAACAGCAGAGTCTGGCAGACGGCGCGGATTTAATCGCCCTGTTGGAGCGCGAGCGCGTAGAGGCCGCCCGGCGGGCAATGTTAGTGATTCCGCGTGATATGCGCTGGAGCTGGCGCGATGACGCCACGCTGGAACTGAGCTTCTGGCTACCGGCAGGCAGCTTCGCCACCAGCATTGTCCGGGAGCTTTTCGAACAGGAAGGTAACGATGCGGATATTGCTGAGTAACGATGACGGAATTCATGCGCCAGGTATTCAGGTGCTGGCAAAAGCGCTGCGCGAATTTGCCGATGTGCAAATCGTCGCTCCCGATCGTAACCGAAGCGGTGCTTCTAACTCACTGACGCTGGAAACGCCTCTGCGCACGTTCGATTACCCCAACGGGGACATTGCGGTGCAGATGGGTACGCCGACCGATTGTGTCTATCTCGGTGTGAATGCGCTTATGCGTCCGAGGCCCGATATTGTGGTCTCTGGTATAAACGCCGGACCTAATCTTGGCGACGATGTTATCTATTCCGGGACGGTAGCGGCGGCGATGGAAGGACGTCACCTTGGTTTGCCTGCGCTGGCGGTATCTCTGGATGGGCAGCAGCATTATGAAACGGCCGCTGCCGTTACCTGTGCCATTTTGCGCGGGCTGGAGCGTGAGCCGCTGCGCACCGGACGCATTCTTAATATCAACGTTCCCGATCTGCCGCTTGAGCAGATTAAAGGTATTCGCGTTACCCGCTGCGGCAGCCGTCATCCTGCTGATAAAGTCATTCCGCAGCAGGACCCGCGCGGCAATACGCTTTACTGGATTGGTCCGCCGGGCGATAAGCATGACGCCGGGCCAGATACCGATTTTGCCGCAGTGGATGAAGGCTATGTTTCGGTTACCGCTCTGCATGTTGACCTGACCGCGCATCCGGCGCAGGAGGTCGTTGCCGGTTGGTTAGTTAAAGCCGGAGTCGAGGCGCTATGGTAAGCAAACGCATCGAAGCCCTGTTAGAGCAGCTGCGCCAGCAGGGCATTGAGGATGAGCTGTTGCTCAAAGCTATCGGTGAAGTGCCGCGCGAGCGCTTTGTTGATGAGGCGCTGGAGCATAAGGCGTGGGAGAATATGTCGCTGCCTATCGGCTCAGGGCAGACAATTTCGCAGCCCTATATGGTGGCGAAAATGACTTCCCTGCTGGAGCTGAAGCCTGCATCACGCGTGCTGGAGATCGGGACCGGATCCGGTTATCAGACGGCGATTCTTGCGCATTTGGTTGATCATGTCTGTTCCGTTGAGCGCATCAAGGGGTTGCAGTGGCAGGCAAAACGCCGCCTGAAGCTGCTTGATCTGCACAACGTTTCTACACGTCATGGCGATGGCTGGGAGGGATGGCCCGCCCGCGCGCCTTTTGACGCTATTATTGTTACCGCGGCACCGCCGGAGATCCCAACGGCCCTGATGTCACAGCTGGATGACGGCGGCATTATGGTTCTGCCGGTAGGGGAGGAACTTCAGCAGCTTAAACGCATTCGGCGTAAAGGCGGCGAGTTTATCGCTGATACCATCGAGCCGGTGCGTTTTGTGCCGCTGGTAAAAGGCGATTTAGCCTGAGGCCTTCAAAGGCGAACTACGCATTTCTTCACAACTGATAAATGGCAACACGATTAGGTTGTTGTTAGTATCAGCCTTTTCAGCTGCCAACAGCAGATGGTCGGGCGCAGCAGGCTGCGTCCGGAGTTTCAGAGCGCGTCACAGGTTTGTTATCACGGGGGATAAATGAGCACGGGAAGCCCACTTTTTACATTGAGCCGTATTGCGGCTGTTTCACTGGTTGGATTTTGGCTGGCGGGCTGTACTTCTGATGATAACACTCAAGCCCCGATTAGTACGGTTGGCAGCCGTTCGCAGGCGAGTAGCAATACCGTCCCATCCGGCGGCATGCTGAACGGCTCAGTACCATCCAGACCTGTATTAGCCTCCGGTAATAACAGCAATAACGCTAATGTAATTACGCAAAACGGTCGCATTATCTATAACCGTAGTTATGAGAATATTCCCAAAGGCAGTTACAGCGGTGATACTTATACAGTAAAACGCGGCGATACTCTGTTTTATATTGCCTGGATTACCGGCAATGATTTCCGCGATTTAGCGCAGAGAAATAATATCGCCGCACCTTACAGCCTTAACGTAGGTCAGACTTTACAGGTGGGCAACGGTTCCGGCTCGCCAATTACTGGCGGAAATGCCATTACCGTAGCGGATGCTACCCAGGGCGGTGTTCCGAATTCTCCTGGTTCTTCACAAATAAAATCTCCTACAGTTGCGCAGCAACCTGTTATTACGTATTCTGATGATTCAGGAAAATCAGGCGGGGGCAAAATGCTGCCTTCAACGGGGGCTACAACTGTTGCAACGACGACAGCCCCGGTTACCGCACCACCGACAGTAAGCAGTACGACATCCAGTTCCACTCCGGTGGCGGGTTGGCGTTGGCCTACTGACGGTAAGATTATTGATAACTTCTCTGCCGCCGAAGGCGGTAATAAAGGTATTGATATCGCCGGTTCACGTGGACAACCTGTGGTTTCTACGGCGTCCGGGCGCGTAGTGTATGCAGGTAATGCGCTGCGTGGTTACGGTAACCTGATTATCATCAAACACAATGATGACTACCTGAGTGCCTACGCCCATAACGACACAATGCTGGTCCGGGAACAACAAGAAGTTAAGGCGGGGCAGAAGATAGCTACCATGGGTAGCACCGGAACCAGTTCAGTTAGATTGCATTTTGAAATTCGTTACAAGGGGAAATCCGTCAACCCGTTGCGTTATTTACCGCAGCGATAAACGGGCAGAGCCTTGAAGTTCTGCCCAGGGATCACGGGTAGGAGCCGCTTATGAGCCAGAATACGCTGAAAGTTAACGAGTTACACGAAGATGCGGAATTCGACGAGAACGGAGCTGAGATTTTTGACGAGAAGGCTCTTGTTGAAAATGAACCTGGTGATAATGAACTGGCTGAAGAAGAGTTGTTGTCACAGGGTGCGACGCAACGCGTTTTAGATGCGACGCAGCTGTATCTTGGCGAGATTGGTTATTCACCGCTGTTAACGGCAGAGGAAGAAGTTTTCTTTGCTCGCCGTGCGCTGAAAGGGGATGTACCTTCTCGTCGCCGTATGATCGAAAGTAACTTGCGACTGGTGGTGAAGATTGCTCGTCGTTACAGCAATCGTGGTCTGGCGCTATTGGACCTGATTGAAGAGGGCAACCTTGGCTTAATTCGTGCCGTTGAGAAATTCGACCCGGAACGCGGGTTCCGTTTTTCAACATACGCCACGTGGTGGATTCGTCAGACGATTGAACGGGCAATTATGAACCAAACCCGTACCATCCGTCTGCCGATTCACATTGTTAAGGAGTTGAACGTTTATCTGCGTACCGCACGTGAACTGTCGCACAAGCTCGATCATGAGCCGAGTGCGGAAGAGATCGCCGAGCAGCTGGATAAACCGGTTGATGACGTAAGCCGTATGTTACGTCTCAACGAGCGCATTACCTCAGTTGATACGCCTTTGGGCGGTGATTCTGAGAAAGCGCTGCTGGATATCCTGGCCGATGAGAAAGACAACGGCCCGGAAGACACCACTCAGGACGATGATATGAAACAGAGCATCGTCAAGTGGCTGTTTGAACTGAACGCCAAGCAGCGCGAAGTGCTGGCGCGTCGTTTCGGCCTGCTGGGCTATGAAGCGGCAACGCTTGAGGATGTGGGCCGCGAAATCGGTCTGACCCGCGAGCGTGTACGTCAGATTCAGGTTGAAGGCCTGCGTCGTCTGCGTGAAATCTTGCAGGCACAGGGTCTGAGCATTGAAGCACTGTTCCGTGAGTAACAGTCAGTTGCACTAAGGTAATGCGAAAAGCGGTGGTTATAGACCACCGCTTTTTTATTGCCTGGTGTTTGAGGGTAACTCGCTGGAAAAGCAGTAAAAAGGCTGTATTAAAGATGGGCATCGAATTAAAAAAATCCGATGCCCGATGAGTAGAAACGATTAGAGCAACGACTTCAGCCGGTAAATCCACTCCAGCGCCTGACGCGGCGAAAGCGTATCGGGATCCAGCGCTTCGACGGCTGGTGAGGTTTCTTCCACCAGCAGAGGAAGCTGCGGGCCGTCGGCATTGCTGGTCGCCGCGCTGCCTGAGAGCGCTTCCAGTTCTTTTAGCTTCTGACGTGCGCGTTTAATCACTTCTTTCGGTACCCCAGCCAGCGCGGCGACCGCCAGACCGTAGCTTTTGCTGGCGGCTCCTTCCTGTACGCTGTGCATAAAGGCGATGGTGTCGCCATGCTCTACCGCGTCCAGGTGCACGTTAGCAACGCCTTCCATTTTCTCTGCCAGCGTGGTCAGCTCAAAATAGTGCGTGGCGAACAGCGTCATCGCTTTGATACGGCTGGCGAGGCTTTCGGCGCAGGCCCAGGCCAGCGACAGGCCATCGTAGGTAGAGGTGCCGCGTCCGATCTCATCCATCAATACCAGGCTCTGCTCCGTTGCGTTATGCAGGATATTGGCGGTTTCGGTCATTTCCACCATAAAGGTGGATCGTCCGGAAGCGAGATCGTCCGCCGCGCCGACGCGGGTAAAGATGCGATCGACCGGCCCGATAGTCGCCTGCTCGGCGGGAACGAAACTGCCGATGCAGGCCAGCAGCACAATCAGCGCCGTCTGGCGCATGTAGGTACTTTTACCGCCCATATTTGGCCCGGTAATAACCAGCATACGGCGCTGTGGAGAGAGCGAAAGCGGGTTGGCGATAAACGGCTCTTTTAATACCTGTTCGACGACCGGGTGACGTCCGCCGACCAGTTTAACGCCAGGCTTATCGCTTAAGGTGGGGCGCGTATAGTTTAAGGTCCAGGCGCGCTCCGCCAGGTTGGTTAATACATCCAGTTCCGCCAGCGCCGCCGCGCTTTGCAGCAGCGCTTCCAGATGCGGCAGCAGCAGATCGAACAGCTCATCGTAGAGCGCTTTCTCCAGCGCCAGCGCTTTGCCCTTAGAAGTAAGTACTTTATCTTCGTACTCTTTCAGCTCAGGGATAATATAGCGTTCGGCGTTTTTCAGCGTCTGACGGCGTACATAATGCATCGGCACCAGATGGCTCTGTCCGCGGCTGACCTGAATGTAATAGCCATGCACCGCGTTAAAGCCAACTTTCAGCGTATCCAGCCCCAGCTTCTCACGTTCACGAATCTCCAGCCGATCGAGATAGTCGGTTGCGCCATCGGCAAGCGCGCGCCATTCATCCAGTTCGGCGTTATACCCCGGCGCAATCACGCCGCCGTCACGAACCAGTACCGGCGGTGCCTCAATTACCGCCCGTTCCAGCAAATCGCGCAGCTCATCAAATCGGCCCATCTGCTCACGCAACACAGGCAGATGTCCCGCGTCGCTATTTTCCAGTAGCGCATGCAGTTCAGGGAGCTGCTGGAAAGCGTGGCGCATACGCGCCAGATCGCGAGGACGAGCAGTACGCAGCGCCAGACGCGCCAGAATACGTTCCAGGTCACCGACCTGACGCAGTACCGGCTGTAGATCGCCGCTTAAATCCTGTAACGCAGCGATGCTCTCCTGACGTTGGGTTATGACTTTGCTATCCCTCACGGGCGTATGCAGCCAGCGTTTCAACATACGGCTGCCCATCGGCGTGACCGTTTTATCCAGCACCGCCGCCAGGGTGTTATCCACGCCTCCCGCCAGATTTTGCGTGATCTCCAGGTTACGGCGTGTAGCCGCATCCATAATGATGCTGTCCTGCTGGCGTTCCATGGTCAGGGAACGAATATGGGGCAGGGAGGTGCGCTGCGTGTCTTTAACATATTGCAGCAGGCAACCGGCAGCACGTAGCGCCAGATGCGCGTTTTCAACGCCGAAGCCGCTAAGATCGCGCGTGCCGAATTGCAGGTTAAGCTGCTGACGAGCGGTATCCAGTTCATATTCCCATAGCGGGCGACGACGCATACCACGACGGTTTTCAATGAGATCCATCGCGGCGAAATCTTCAGGGTAGAGCAGCTCTGCGGGATTGGTGCGTTGCAGCTCAGCTGCCATCGCTTCGCGATCGGCTGGCTCGGTAAGACGGAAGCGCCCGGAGCTGATATCCAGCGTTGCGTAGCCGAAGCCGCGTGAATCCTGCCAGATCGCCGCCAGCAGATTATCCTGGCGCTCATTAAGCAGCGCTTCATCACTAATAGTACCTGGCGTAACGATACGTACCACTTTGCGCTCTACCGGACCTTTGCTCTGAGCCGGATCGCCAATTTGTTCACAGATAGCCACCGATTCGCCCAGCTGTACCAGCCTCGCCAGATAGTTTTCTACCGCATGATAGGGCACGCCCGCCATGGGGATTGGCTCACCGGCGGAGGCTCCGCGCTTGGTCAGGGAGATATCCAGCAGCTGCGAAGCGCGTTTGGCATCATCGTAGAATAGTTCGTAGAAATCACCCATGCGATAGAACAGCAGGATGTCAGGATGCTGCGCCTTCAGACGCAGATATTGCTGCATCATGGGAGTGTGCGAATCCAGATTTTTATTCTCAATGGTTGACATAGTGTAATTAATCCGTTGAATTTAAAGATTATTGTGATTTTAATTATTCTTATTAAGTATCACATTGCCCGGTAAGCAAACATTACATTCCACCTCTGGCAGAGAAGCGCAACGCAGACAACGAGCGTGTGCAATTACCTCACTGCCTTTTACTGAAACTACCTCTATTTTTGTTAAGCCAAACGCCGATCTTACCGGGTGGTGAAAGCAACAGGCAAATTCAGGTCATGCGAAGCGGCTGCCAGCATGGCAGGCAACAAGCAAAGCTAAAAGACGATACCGATGAAAACCGGGGAGTCTACAGGTAACCGGCGGTGCTGTGGATATCAGCATTTTTGCCAGCGCTATACTATCCCAGTGACTGACAGGCTGTCACAGGTAAAATCTGGAGGCTTACCGCAAACTTCACCAGTTGTGAGATCGTATTGTCCGAAAACGATTTGAGCAGATTTTCTGCTATAACGCTCAGAGACTGCTCTGTCTGCGCCTGTTGCAAAGGGTTAGCCTGATGGCAGTGCATTGATAATCAACAGAAAAACAACCACAGACGCGCCTGAAGTGCGTCTGTGGTGAGGCAGGGCGAGGATTAATGTACTAAGCCGAAAGTATATTTAATGATAGCGGACAGGAAGGTGAAGTCCTGGTCAGCGAAGGTAACGCCGTTAACGCCAAGGTGACTAAACAGCGGCAGTACCAGCGCCGGAAGAATACAGAGCAGCAGGCCATTAACGAAACTGGCAATTAATGCGCCGCGCAGGCCGCCCGTTGCGTTACCAAAGATAGCCGCGCTGCCGCCGGTAATAAAGCTGGCCATAATACCCGGAACAATAATAGGCAGACCGATAAGCGGGAAGCTCGCGACACAGAACAGTTCCGCAACGAAGCTAACAATAAAACCGATCAGCACCGCATTTGGGGATTTATCAAACAGAACCATAGGGTCTACCGCCGGGATAGAGCCTGGGGCTACGACCTGAGAGAAACCACGGAATGCAGGCACGATTTCTTCAGTAAACATAACCACACCTTTCTTCGCGATATACAGCCCGCCCGCGAAGGTAGCCGATTTTTCCAGCAGCCATACCAGATAAGGTTTATTCGCCAGTACTTTATTAAGGAATTCCTGCTCAGCAAAAATTGAAGAGATCCCCAGCAGGAAGAACATAGTAATAAAAGTGGCTACATCTGGGTTTTTCAGAAAACTAAGCTTTCCGCTAACTTTTACTTCTTCTACGTTAACGGCGCGATTACCGAACCATTTACCGAGGTATGAACCAATAATATAAGAGCTGGATGCTGCGTGAGCGATACAATAGTCATTATGCCCGATAATATTACGGCTAAAACGTGACAGGATGGTAGGGAAAACGGCCATATAGGTACCAATTACCACCGAACCAAAAATGATGGCGAACTGTTCGCTATAGCCCAGACCCACCAGTGCCGCGGTAACTGAGAAAGACATAAAGACAATCAGGTGCAGAGAGAGATAAATAGATTTAAATCGGGTAAAGCGGGCTAACAGCACATTTATAATCATTGCGAAGAACAGAATAAATGCGGCTGGACGCCCCAGCGTATCAATCGTCAGCGCCATAATAGCTTCGTTGCTGGGCACCACGCCCTGCAAACCAAAGGCATTCGTAAATATATCGCTGAACATGGTTAATACGCCGCCAAGAATGCCGCCGCCGGTTTTAATTAAAACAAAACCTACAAAGGCGAGCAGCGTGCCTTTAATAATATCGGTAATGGCACTTCTTTGTAGAACCAAGCCCAAAAAAGCGATTAAAGCAATAATAATCGCCGGTGTGCCTAATAAGCTGATGATATGATCCATGTTCAATCCCTGTTAAGATATTAATTTGAAAGAAAATAAAAAAGAATAGCTATCGTCATGCTGCGTCATTTTTATTAGAATACAGGCATAAGGAAGCCTGTAGCTGAAAGAGCAACAGAGCCAGTTATTTTATTTACAGTTGAGCTATTTTCTTAGCTGCTATTAATTTAGATATGCCATATGGATGACATCCCTGGTTTGTTCTGAGGTGCTCAATTTTAACAAACGGCTTCGGCAAAAATTGTGATGTAAGTAGATAAAACACTGTTTTGTTTAATTTGAAATGATATATTCTATTAACAAGTTTTATCTCATGGCAATAACATCTCACCACCTGGCTGAATAAATTTCTAGTTAATTGTTTGAAAAATAAGGCTTGTCTTCGGAAGCGGGTAGTTCCATAAAGTTTAAGTGAAAAGGTTGTTTTCGTTTCCAGCGTATAACCTTGCGATAGCCCGCTTAATGAAGCGTCGAAACGCGATAACGCCCCGTAAGTAATAAAAACTACCCCCAGCAAAGATAAGGTTATAGAATAGCCGCCTTTTTTATTTACCCGTCTGGGTACTGACTTATGAGGTTGTAATGCAGACTTTACCTTCTTGTCCCGAATGTCATTCTGAATATACCTGGCAGGATGGCGATGCCCTGAACTGTCCTGAATGTGGACATATCTGGTCGCTGCAGGCGGCAGATGCAGCACAGGATGAGGGGCTGGTTGTGCGCGATGCAAACGGGACGTTGCTGGCGGATGGCGACAGCGTAACGGTAATCAAAGATCTTAAAGTAAAAGGCAGCTCGTCGGCGCTGAAGATCGGTACGAAAGTGAAAGGGATCCGTCTGGTTGAAGGCGATCATAACATCGACTGTAAGATCGATGGCTTCGGTGCGATGAAGCTTAAATCTGAGTTCGTGAAAAAGATCTAACTGATTATCAGGCGAGAGCGGGCGCTGCGTGAATAGCAAAAAAGCAGCTTGGCGTGGCCCGCTTCGCTGCCCTTCAGGTTATTAACTAAACAGCATATCAATAGCCTCGCACTGCGCTTCGTTGAGCGCGCCGCCGCTATTGCGTGAGCGCGGGGTCATATAGCCAAATTTACGTGCCACTGCGGTTTTAATGGTGGTAACAAAATCGTCGCCTACCGTGTAAATAGCCATCAGCTTGCCGATACGCTGCTGGAAGTGGGTAAGCGCGGTAAGATCGCCCGCCTGCCATGCGCGCATTGCCTCAGCAAACATCGCCGGCACCAGATTGTTCAGACCGCTGATGACGCCAGCACCTCCGGCCAGCAGGTTGGGCAGCAAATATTCATCATAGCCGGAGAGAACGGCGAAATCAGATCGCACCTTTTTCGTTTCTTCTATTAATGCGCGGTTGTGGGACAGGCAGTCCGTCGTATCCTTTATACCGATAAACTGTGGCAGTTCGGCGGCCAGCTCCGCAACCAGCGCCGCATCTAAATCACAGCCGGTGCGGGCCGGGAAATTATAGGCAAACCATTTGCCGCCCAGTTCAGCATCCAGCTGACGATAATAGCTCAGCAATTGTTGACGGGTTTGCCCGTAATACCACGGCGGCAGTACCATAACAGCATCGTAGTCGCACTCCCAGGCCAGATGGGCCAGTTCCAGCATATCGGTACGGCAGAGGCTTGAGACATTTGCCACCATATTGAGCCGCGACATGCTGCGCGCTTCTCTTAATAATGTTTTACGCTCCGCCTGCGTTAATGAAGCGAATTCACCAATGCTGCCCATCAGCAAAATGGTATCGATGCCGGAAGCATCCAGTCGGGCAAAGTGAGCGCCCAGCGCCGCTAAATCTAACTGATTATCGTGAGTAAAAGGCGTCACCGAAGGACACCAGACGCCAGAGAATTCAGGCTTTGACTCCATATTTTCTCTACCTCCTAAAATGAAACGACGTTTTAACTAAAGCACTCTTCCAGAAAGTGTCATAACGGGCAGCACAATAATCCAACCACGATCGCAATTTTCATTTTTAGCGGACGGCATAGCAGCGTGTGCATACTGATAAGAAATAACGACATAAAAAGATAACTGAGGCAGTGAGGCGAGGGCGGAGGCGAGCTGGCCTTAACAATATATTTTTTATCGTCTTGCTAACCCGCTTTTAGCCCTTATATAACCAGGGAAGCTATCTCGCAAAATTACACTTCGGGCTGCGTTAAAATAGAAAAATGGTACGCCTGGTATCAGGTTTATTGCTAACGTTGAGAGACAGCGGCAAGACGGAAAGGACAATGAACGACGATCGGCTAAAGCAGTTAAGTATCCTTACAGGGCAGCAGCTACGGCAACATGGGGCGACGGTAACTACCGCTGAATCCTGTACCGGCGGTTGGATTGCCAAAGTATTAACCGATGTGGCAGGCAGTTCCGCCTGGTTTGAACGTGCCTTTATTACCTACAGTAACGAGGCGAAGCAGCAGATGGTCGGGGTTTCGCAAGCCAGCCTGCAACAGTGGGGTGCGGTAAGCGAACAGGTGGTTAAAGAGATGGCTACCGGCGCGTTGAAAGAGGCAAACGCCGACTTTGCTATCGCGGTAAGCGGTATTGCCGGGCCGGACGGCGGCAGCGCTGAAAAACCGGTGGGTACAGTTTGGTTCGGCTTCGCAACTGCCACGGGGCAGGTGGTCACAAAATGCCATATATTTCAGGGGGATCGCGATGCGGTTCGTCGTCAAACTGTGGCATTAGCATTACAAATATTACATGACGATTTTCTTAAAATTTGACTTGATACTGTATGATTATACAGTATAATTACTGTCCAACGAATGAGAGCATTGTCCACCACCGTGGCGTGCTTTACCCCAGCATGATTAGGAGTAGAAATGGCTATTGACGAAAACAAGCAAAAGGCTCTGGCTGCAGCGCTGGGCCAAATTGAGAAACAATTTGGTAAAGGCTCCATCATGCGCCTGGGTGAAGACCGCACTATGGATGTTGAAACCATCTCTACCGGTTCACTTTCGCTTGATATCGCCCTTGGCGCAGGCGGCCTGCCGATGGGCCGTATTGTTGAAATTTATGGGCCGGAATCGTCCGGTAAGACAACGCTGACGTTGCAGGTCATTGCTGCCGCTCAGCGCAAAGGTAAAACCTGTGCCTTTATCGATGCGGAACATGCGCTTGACCCGGTTTACGCTAAAAAACTGGGCGTAGATATCGATAACCTGCTCTGCTCGCAGCCTGACACCGGTGAGCAGGCGCTGGAAATCTGTGATGCGCTGGCTCGTTCCGGTGCGGTTGACGTTATCATCGTCGACTCCGTTGCGGCGCTGACGCCGAAAGCGGAAATTGAAGGTGAAATCGGTGATTCGCACATGGGTCTGGCCGCACGTATGATGAGCCAGGCAATGCGTAAGCTGGCCGGTAACCTGAAACAGTCCAATACGCTGCTGATCTTTATCAACCAGATCCGTATGAAAATCGGCGTAATGTTCGGTAACCCGGAAACCACTACCGGTGGTAACGCGCTGAAGTTCTATGCCTCTGTTCGTCTTGATATCCGTCGTATTGGCGCTATCAAAGAAGGCGATAACGTGGTGGGTAGCGAAACCCGCGTTAAAGTTGTGAAGAACAAAATTGCTGCACCGTTTAAACAGGCTGAATTCCAGATCATGTACGGTGAAGGCATTAACGTCTACGGCGAGCTGGTAGACCTCGGTGTGAAACACAAGCTGATCGAAAAAGCAGGTGCCTGGTATAGCTACAATGGCGACAAGATCGGCCAGGGTAAAGCGAATGCCAGCAACTACCTGAAAGAGAACAGCGCTGTGGCTAACGAAATCGAGCAGAAGCTGCGTGATATGCTGCTGAACAACCCTGATGAAGGGAAAATGGATTTCTCTGCGGACGATCGTGAAGATGCCGCCAGCGAAACCAACGAAGATTTCTAATCGCAATCCCGGTCAGCGCAAACTGACCGGGGTTTTTTCTCTTATCCTTTGTATCCCGCCCCAATTCTCGTTACCCTCACTCTTTACTTCTTATCCTAAATTTCAGATCTGACGGAAACTTCATGACTGAGAAATCCGCACCGCCTGTTACTTTTGCTCGCCTGCTGGACCGCGCCACGCGTATTCTGGCGATGCGCGATCACAGCGAAGCGGAGTTTCGTCGTAAAATTACGCAGTCTGTAGCGCGAGCGGCGACGTTTCGTCCCGGCGAGCAGGCCGAAGAGATTCCTGCGGAGCTGCTGGAGCAGGTTGTCGCCTGGTGCTATGAGCATCAGTGGCTCGACGATGTGCGCTTTGCCCAACGTTTCGTTGCCAGCCGCAGCCGCAAAGGCTATGGTCCGCAGCGCATCAGAATGGAACTGGCGCAAAAAGGCATCGGGCGTGACTTGGCCGAGAACGCGCTGGCCGAAGCGGATATTGACTGGGCCGCCAGAGCGTTTGATGTAGCCGAGCGTAAGTTTGGTTTGCCGCTGCCGCAGGAATGGAAGGAAAAGGCCAAAGTACAGCGTTATTTGCAGGCTAAGGGCTTCTTCATGGAAGATATTCAGTCGATTTTTCGAAATTATAGCGATTGAGTCGAGATGGGATTTTACTTCCCACTGAAGAAAATTTATCTTATTCCCACTTTTTGTTGGTAACTCTTCACGCAGCCGTGTGGAACGCCCGCCCGGTGCAAAGGGAAGAACCTTCGTTAGCGTATTCCAGGATATTTATGAGCAAGAGTACTGCTGAGATCCGTCAAACGTTTCTCGATTTTTTCCATAGCAAGGGACATCAGGTTGTTGCCAGCAGCTCCCTCGTACCTAATAACGATCCGACGTTGCTGTTTACCAACGCCGGGATGAACCAGTTTAAAGACGTTTTCCTTGGTCAGGATAAGCGCAGCTACTCGCGCGCCACCACCTCGCAGCGCTGCGTGCGTGCCGGTGGTAAGCATAACGATCTGGAAAACGTAGGTTATACCGCTCGTCATCACACATTTTTTGAAATGCTGGGCAACTTTAGCTTCGGCGACTACTTCAAAAAAGAAGCTATCAATTTCGCGTGGGAACTGTTGACCTCTGCGTCGTGGTTCAACCTGCCGAAAGAACGGCTGTGGGTGACGGTTTATGAAACCGATAACGAAGCTTATGACATCTGGGCTAAAGAAATCGGCGTGCCGACAGAGCGTATTATTCGAATCGGCGATAATAAGGGTAGCGCTTACGCGTCAGATAACTTCTGGCAGATGGGCGATACCGGCCCGTGCGGTCCGTGCACCGAGATTTTCTACGATCATGGCGATCATATTCAGGGCGGACCTCCGGGCAGTCCTGAAGAGGATGGCGATCGCTATATTGAGATCTGGAACATCGTCTTCATGCAGTTTAACCGTCAGCCTGACGGCACCATGCTGCCGTTGCCGAAGCCTTCCGTTGATACCGGTATGGGGCTGGAGCGTATCTCGGCCGTTCTGCAGCATGTGAATTCCAACTATGAAATCGACCTGTTCCAGACGCTGATTAAAGCCGTTGCTGATGTTACCGGTGCTGCCGATCTGAGCAATAAATCGCTGCGCGTGATCGCTGACCACATTCGCTCCTGCGCTTTCCTGGTTGCTGATGGTGTTATCCCGTCTAACGAGAACCGAGGCTATGTACTGCGCCGCATCATTCGTCGTGCGGTACGTCACGGCAATATGCTGGGCGCGAAGGGCAGCTTCTTCTATAAGCTGGTAGGGCCGCTGATTGAAGTAATGGGCAGCGCCAGTGAAGATCTGAAACGTCAGCAGGCGCACGTTGAGCAAATTCTGAAAAATGAAGAAGAGCAGTTTGCCAAAACGCTGGAGCGTGGCCTTGCGCTGCTGGATGAAGAGCTGGCAAATCTTCAGGGGGATACGCTGGATGGGGAAACGGTATTCCGTCTCTATGATACCTTTGGTTTCCCGGCGGACTTAACCGCTGACGTCTGCCGTGAGCGCAATCTGAAGATCGATGAGCAGGGCTTTGAAGCCGCGATGGAGCAGCAGCGCCAGCGTGCGCGTGAAGCCAGCGGTTTCGGCGTTGATTACAGCAATGTCATCAGCATTGATGCGGCTTCTGCGTTTAAAGGTTATGACCGCCTGGAGCTGAAAGCAGCGATCACCGCTATCTACGTTAACGGTCAGCCTGCAGAAGAGATGTCCGCCGGTCAGGAAGGCGTCATCGTGCTGGATGAGACGCCGTTCTACGGTGAATCTGGCGGTCAGGTAGGCGATACCGGGCTGTTAAAAGGCCAGAACGCCGAATTTAGCGTCAGCGATACGCAGAAATATGGTCAGGCTATCGGCCATATCGGCAAGCTAACTTCTGGACATCTGCGTGTTGGCGATCGTCTGGATGCGCAGGTTGACGAGACGCGTCGTGCCCGTATTCGCCTGAACCACTCCGCTACGCACCTGTTGCATGCGGCGCTGCGTCAGGTACTGGGCGAGCATGTCGCGCAGAAAGGCTCTCTGGTAAACGATAAGTATCTGCGCTTTGACTTCTCACATACTGAAGCGATGAAAGCGCAGGAAATTCGCCAGGTTGAAGATATTGTTAACGCACAGATTCGCCGTAACCTTCCTGTAGAAACCAGTATCATGGATTTGGAGGCGGCGAAAGCGAAGGGCGCGATGGCGCTGTTTGGCGAGAAGTATGATGCGCGCGTGCGCGTGCTCAGCATGGGCGATTTCTCTACCGAGCTGTGCGGCGGTACGCACGCCAGCCGCACCGGTGATATCGGCCTGTTCCGTATCACTTCTGAATCTGGCACCGCCGCAGGCGTGCGCCGTATCGAAGCGATCACCGGTGAGGCAGCGCTGGCGCAGGTGAATGCCCAGTCTGAGCAATTGCAGGATATTGCTCACTTGGTGAAAGCCAACAGCAGCAATCTGAACGAAAAAGTGCGTGCGGTGATCGAACATGCGCGCGCGCTGGAAAAAGAACTGCAGCAGTTAAAAGATCAGCAGGCGGCGCAGGAAAGCGCTTCGCTGAGCAATAAGGCACGCGATATCAACGGCGTTAAGCTGCTGGTTAGCGAGCTGAGCAACGTTGAACCTAAACTGTTGCGCACCATGGTTGATGATCTGAAAAACCAGCTGGGCTCAGCGGTAATTGTGCTGGCCACGGTAGCAGAGGGGAAAGTCTCTCTGATTGCCGGGGTGACGAAGGATCTTACCGACCGCGTGAAAGCAGGAGAGCTGATTGGCTCTGTAGCCCAGCAGGTCGGCGGCAAGGGCGGCGGACGTCCGGATATGGCGCAGGCAGGCGGTACTGATGCACAGGCGCTGCCTGCAGCATTAGCCAGCGTTGAATCCTGGGTCACAGCCAGGCTGTAAGTTATAAAAAAGCAGTACGGAAGCGCCGTGGACCCGTTCCGCTGGCGCTTTTTAATGCAATCCGTACTCTGTAATAACAAAGTCAGGATGAGGGTTATGATTTCGGCTAAACTAACTATCAGCAGAATGTACTGGCGTGACAGGATGCTTTGAGCTGTTTGTCATCATCTACGTTTAGCGCTATATGATGGATAATGCCGGGGACCCGACAGGCCCGACTCTTTTAATCTTTCAAGGAGCAAAGAATGCTTATTCTAACTCGTCGAGTTGGTGAAACCCTCATGATTGGTGATGAGGTGACGGTAACGGTACTGGGCGTTAAAGGTAACCAGGTGCGCATTGGTGTGAATGCGCCAAAAGAAGTTTCCGTACACCGTGAAGAGATCTATCAGCGCATACAGGCTGAAAAGAGCCAGCCGCAATAAAGCCAGCCATATCGAATCGCGCGCCTCACTACTCCTGCACGGGCAGTGAGGCGCAATGTAAATTTTTCCCTCCTGTTTTTTTCCCTGCGTTTATCTTTGTTTTGTGATTTTTTCCCTGTTCTGCTGTTGATAAATCACTCCTTTTGTCGGCAAAATATGCGAATTGCGTGGCTTTTGTGCAAACAAACATTTGTTGGGAAAAATTGTTTGACTTATAAGTCCGGGAAAGTAATATGTGCGCCACGCAGTGCCGATGAGCGGAAACAAAGTTCAGCAGCACAGTTCGCAAGAACGCGTTAGGTGAGATGGCCGAGAGGCTGAAGGCGCTCCCCTGCTAAGGGAGTATGCGGTCAAAAGCTGCATCGAGGGTTCGAATCCCTCTCTCACCGCCATTTAATGATGCATCCGTAGCTCAGCTGGATAGAGTACTCGGCTACGAACCGAGCGGTCGGAGGTTCGAATCCTCCCGGATGCACCATCTCAAGGTTGTGGTAGTAAATTGATACAGTATTAGCAGCCTGTGTCACGGTGAGTTGTTAGCACCCTGCGTTATACAAGAATTTGTTATGCATCCGTAGCTCAGCTGGATAGAGTACTCGGCTACGAACCGAGCGGTCGGAGGTTCGAATCCTCCCGGATGCACCATCTTCTCAGAAGAACGGATTATCTTCTCGCGTATTTCCTCAGGTAAGTTGCAGTACCCCCTTGTTTTTCCGATGCATCCGTAGCTCAGCTGGATAGAGTACTCGGCTACGAACCGAGCGGTCGGAGGTTCGAATCCTCCCGGATGCACCATCTTCTTCCTGTCAGTAATCACTTTACTTTTTCTCCAGTTCTACTTTTCCTTACTGCATTCTCCCTGCCATCTATTTCTGATTTATCCCCTTCAGTTAGCTGTTTTATTGATTACGATGTCCCCATTTGTGCTTTATCCTGACCTGCTAACCCTCTGACCTTTTTCTGATTCCTGAATTTCTCAATAGATTCAAAGCATTTGCTGTTCATAGCTACCGGCGACAACCTGCGGACTTTGCGTTAAAGTATTGGTGCACGAATCCACAGCGGGAGAGGGTATGTACGATAGTTATGACGGACTGATTTTCGATATGGACGGTACTATCCTGGATACCGAGCCAACACATCGAAAAGCATGGGCGCATGTACTGGCTGGCTATGGTTTGTCTTTTGACAGAAACGCCGTTATCGGCTTAAACGGTTCGCCGACATGGCGCATAGCGCAGTTTATTATCGACAGCCACCAGGCGGATCTCGACCCTCATCAGCTGGCGGCAGAAAAAACTGCCGCGGTGGAAGCGATGCTGTTTGACAGCGTACGTCCACTGCCGTTGATTGAGGTAGTTAAGGCATATCACGGACGCAAACCGATGGCGGTAGGAACCGGTAGCGAACATAAGATGGCTGAGGCGTTATTAACGCATCTGAATCTGCGTCACTACTTTACGGCTATTGTCGGTGCGGATGATGTTCAACGTCATAAGCCTGAGCCCGATACCTTCCTGCGCTGTGCCGCACTGCTGAACGTAGCTCCGGAAAAGTGCGTAGTGTTTGAAGATGCCGATTTCGGTTTACAGGCTGCGCAGGCCGCCGGTATGGATGCGGTAGACGTGCGTCTGTTGTGAACGACATGCTGAGCTACGGCTCGTTATTTACCAGCAGTTTTTTGAGCGCTACGCTGCTTCCTGGCAGCTCCGAAATTCTGCTGGTGACCTTGTTACTGGCGGGAAAAACATCGGCATTAGGGTTAGTTTTTGTCGCAGCCGTAGGGAACACGCTCGGCGGATTAACAAACGTGGTTATTGGACGCCTGCTGCCGTTACAGCGTGGGCGATGGCATGACACAGCAATAGCGTGGTTGCGTCGGTTGGGTCCTGCAGCGCTGCTCTTCAGCTGGTTACCGCTGATTGGCGATCTGCTGTGCGTTCTGGCTGGATGGTTGCGTTTCTCATGGCTGCCGGTAGTGCTGTTTCTGGCTATCGGGAAAACCCTGCGTTACGTGGTGGTTGCGACCGCAACTTTACAGGGCATGGCGTGGTGGCATTGATTCACACAGAATCGGGGCTACGGTTAACATTATGCTGAACAAAAATAAATTATTCTCTGAGCGGGAGGTCATTTTGATCCCGGACGTATCACAGGCGCTTTCCTGGCTGGAAGCTCACCCTGACGCCCTGAAAGGTATTGGTCGCGGCATTGAGCGTGAAACGCTACGTGTCAGGCCAGACGGTAAAATTGCCACAACGGGCCATCCAGCGCACCTTGGTGCAGCGCTGACCCATAAATGGATTACCACAGACTTCGCTGAATCGCTGCTGGAATTTATTACGCCGGTCGATCGGGATATCGATCATCTGCTGGCTTTCCTGCGCGACATACATCGTCACGTGGCGCGTGAGCTGGGCGAGGAGCGTATGTGGCCTTTCAGTATGCCTTGCATCATCGAAAACAGCGATGATATCCAGCTGGCGCAATATGGCAGCTCGAATATCGGGCGGATGAAAACGCTGTACCGTGAAGGGCTGAAGAACCGCTATGGCGCGCTAATGCAGACCATCTCCGGCGTGCATTATAATTTCTCGCTGCCGCTCTCTTTCTGGCAGGCCTGGGCGGGCGTAAAAGATGAGGAAAGCGGCAAGGCGGTGATTTCTGCTGGCTATCTGCGCCTGATCCGTAACTATTACCGCTTTGGCTGGATTATTCCCTATCTGTTTGGTGCCTCGCCCGCCATCTGCTCTACCTTTCTCCAGGGCAAAGAGAGCACTCTGCCTTTTGAGCGCAACGAGCGCGGCATGCTTTGGCTGCCTTATGCGACCTCGCTGCGTCTAAGCGATCTTGGCTATACCAACAAGTCACAAAGCGGCTTGGGCATTACGTTCAATACGCTGGAAGGCTATGTTGATGCGCTGAAAAAGGCGATCAAAACGCCTTCTGAAGAGTATGCACGCCTGGGCGTGAAGGATGAAGAAGGCAACTGGTTGCAGCTTAATACCAATGTGCTGCAAATCGAGAATGAGCTTTACGCGCCTATTCGTCCCAAACGTGTTACCCGTGCGGGTGAAGCGCCCTCTGATGCGCTGGCGCGTGGCGGTATTGAATATATTGAAGTACGCTCGCTTGATATCAACCCGTTTTCACCGGTTGGCGTAGATGAAACCCAGGTGCGTTTCCTCGATCTCTTCCTGATTTGGTGTACCCTTGCTGATGCGCCGGAAATGAGCAGCGCCGAGCTGCTGTGCGCACGCAAGAACTGGAATCGAGTGATTCTGGAAGGGCGTAAGCCGGGTCAGACTATCGGCATAGGCTGCGAAGATGCGCGCCAGCCGTTAACGGAGGTGGGTAAGGCGCTGTTTGCCGATCTCAGCCGCGTGGCGGAAGTGCTCGATCGTCAATCCGATACGCCGGAATATCAACAGGTATGCGATCGGCTGGCTGCCTCTTTTGACGATCCTTCGCTAACCTATTCTGCCCGTATTCTGCAGGCAATGCTGGAGAACGGCATCAGCGGCACCGGCCTGGCGCTTTCCGAGCAGTATCGTCAGATGCTGACGGAAGAGCCGCTGGAAGTGCTGAAGCCGGAAGATTTTACCCAGGAAGCGTTACGTTCGCGTAATGCGCAGCAGGAGCTGGAAGCGGCGGATACGCTCAGCTTTGAGGCGTTTCTGGCGGGGAAAAAAGGGTAGAAAAGAAAAAGGCCACATCGCTGTGGCCAAATTAACATCTCTGTTGTCAGGGATGATGATAACAAATGCGCGTCTTTCATACATTCAGACGCACGGCGAATGGAAAAGTTTCATCATTCATAAAAAATTTTTTAGCTGAGGTAACAATATGCCATTGCTGGACAGTTTTACCGTCGACCATACGCGCATGGCCGCACCGGCGGTACGCGTTGCGAAAACTATGAATACGCCTCATGGCGACACTATCACCGTTTTCGACCTGCGTTTCTGCGTGCCGAATAAAGAGGTAATGCCGGAGCGTGGCATCCATACGCTGGAGCACCTGTTTGCTGGCTTTATGCGTAATCACCTGAACGGCGATGGCGTAGAAATCATCGATATTTCCCCGATGGGCTGCCGTACCGGTTTCTATATGAGCCTGATTGGTACGCCAGCCGAGCAGCGTGTTGCTGATGCCTGGAAAGCGGCAATGAATGACGTGCTGAAAGTAGAGGATCAGAACCAGATCCCGGAACTGAACGAATATCAGTGCGGTACTTATCAGATGCACTCGCTGGATGAAGCGAAGGATATCGCCCGTCATATCATTGAGCATGACGTGCGCGTCAACCACAATGACGAGCTGGCGCTGCCGCAGGATAAGCTGAAAGAGCTGGAAATTCACTGATCGTGAAGTATAAAAAAGGCCGCGTAAGCGGCCTTTTTTATCCCTGCGTCAGGAGCCAATGGTAGATTTTAGCGGCTGTTGCGGCATTATCCGCACCTGCTTCACCATATTGTCCTGGACGTCAAGAATATCGATATCGTAGTTTCCTACCTGGATACGAGTGCCTGCCTGAGGGATCTCCCCCAGCTCTTCCAGCAGCATACCGTTAATGGTACGCGCTTCTTCCTGGGGCAGCTGCCAGTTAAAGGCTTTATTAATTTCTCGCACGTTGGCACCGCCTTCAATTAACACTGAACCGTCGCTCTGCGGCATGACCTCTTCCGCCAGTGACGGAGACATCGAGGTAGTGAAATCCCCCACGATCTCTTCGAGGATGTCCTCAATGGTTACCAGACCTTTAATATCGCCATATTCATCCACCACCAGGCCCACTTTTTTCTTGTTGCGCTGGAATTTCACCAGCTGCACGTTAAGCGGCGTTCCTTCCGGCACGTAGTAGATTTCATCGGCGGCGCGCAGCAGGTTCTCTTTAGTGAACTCGCGTTTCTCCGTCATCATGCGCCAGGCCTCTCGTACCCGTAGCATGGCAACCGCATCATCCAGGGAATCACGAAACAGAACGATACGGCCATGCGGTGAATGCGATACCTGCCGCTCGATCGATTTCCAGTCATCATTAATATTGATGCCAACAATCTCATTGCGCGGCACCATGATGTCATCAACGTTAACCTTCTCCAGATCGAGTACTGACAGCAGCATATCCTGATGGCGGCGCGACATCAGTGAGCGTGACTCGTAGACGATGGTACGCAGCTCATCTTTGCTCAGCGCGGCGCTAATTGAACCGTCAGCCTTGATACCCACCATGCGCATCAGCAGGCGCGTAATAGTGTTCAGCAGCCATACCAGCGGCATCATGATAATTTGCAGCGGCCCCAGCAGCAGGCTGCTTGGGTAAGCTACTTTTTCCGGGTAGAGGGCCGCGACCGTTTTCGGTAACACTTCGGCAAAAATCAGCACCGCAAAGGTCAGTATGCCGGTGGCGATAGCCACGCCCGCATCGCCGTACAGGCGCATACCGACGATGGTAGCCAACGCGGAGGCGAGAATATTGACCAGGTTATTGCCGATCAAAACGAGGCTTATCAGACGATCGGGGCGGCGCAGCAGTTTTTCGACGCGCCGTGCGCTACGGTTGCCGCTGCGGGCCTTGTGGCGTAGCCGGTAGCGATTCAGGGTCATCATGCCGGTTTCGGAACCGGAAAAGTAGGCAGAGACCAGAATCATCACAACCAGGGTAATAATCAGGGTGGTGGTTGAAATGTGCTCCAACGCAAGATCCTTGTATTTGCCAGTTAGTGAGTAAGCAGATGCTGTAGAACGCGGCTGCCGAAATAGGACATGGTTAGCAGCAGCGCACCGCCACAGTTAAACCAGACGACGCGACGACCGCGCCAGCCTTCATGATAGTGTCCCCAGAGCAGAACCACATAAACAAACCAGGCAAGAATCGACAGCACCGCCTTATCAATATTTTCAGGCGCAAACAGCTTATCCATATAAAACAGGCCGGTACAAAGCACCAGCGTTAGCAGCACCATGCCAACCTGGGTGATATGAAACATTTTCCGCTCAATGGTCATCAGCGGGGGCATATCGTTACTGAAGGCCAGACGCTTATTCTTCAGCTGGTAGTCGATCCATGCCAGCTGTAGCGCATAGAGCGCGGCAATCATTAGCGTGGCATAGGCGAACAGCGCCAGGCCGATATGGATCATCATGCCGGGCGTGGTTTCCAGATGGGTGATAAAGGCATTAGGCACAAAAGTGGCGAAAGCCAGATTGATCAGCGCGAAGCTATACACAATCGGCAGCAGCAGCCAGCCGCGATTGCGCGACGCCACAATGGTCATAATAGCGCCGATCAACAGGCTAACCAGCGAGCCGATGTTAAGCAGGCTCAGGTTCTGACCGCCATTGACGAAGATGCGCTGCTGTAGCGCTACCGCATGGGCGATCAGCGCCAGCGTCGCGCAAAGCACGGCTATGCGTCGCCAGGCGCCGTTATTCCTCAGCAGGCTGGGAATAATCAGCGCGAGGCTAAATGAGTAGGCAAAAAGCGCCAGAATCGCAAAAGCAGACATAGAATGTGGTCAAATATCGGGAAGATGAAGAAAAAAGCAGTATAGCGCCAGCCGCAGCTTGCTCCAAACGATCTCATTGTCGATAGCAGAGATCGGCCAGGCTTCGTGTTATAATCCGCCGCATTCTATGTCGCCCAGGCGGCTCTGTTTTATCGTGAGCGAGAGACAATGTTTGATAACTTAACCGATCGATTGTCGCAAACCCTGCGCAATATCAGCGGCCGCGGAAGGCTGACCGAAGAAAACATCAAAGAAACCCTGCGTGAAGTGCGCATGGCGCTGCTGGAAGCCGACGTGGCGCTGCCGGTAGTGCGCGACTTCATCAATCGCGTGAAAGAGAGCGCGGTTGGGCATGAGGTGAACAAGAGCCTGACGCCGGGTCAGGAATTCGTCAAGATCGTGCGTAACGAGCTGGTTGAAGCGATGGGTTCGGAAAACCATGCGCTTAACCTCGCCGCGCAGCCGCCAGCGGTGGTGCTGATGGCGGGCCTGCAGGGTGCCGGTAAAACGACCAGCGTGGGGAAACTGGGTAAATTTCTGCGCGAAAAGCATAAGAAGAAAGTGCTGGTGGTTTCTGCAGACGTTTATCGCCCGGCGGCGATCAAACAGCTGGAGACGCTGGCGCAGCAGGTGGGCGTCGATTTCTGCCCGTCAGACGTCACTCAGAAACCAGTCGATATCGTTAATCATGCGCTGAAAGAAGCGAAGCTGAAGTTTTATGACGTGCTGCTGGTGGATACCGCCGGTCGTTTGCACGTTGATGAAGCGATGATGGACGAAATCAAACAGGTGCACGCCGCGATTAACCCGGTGGAAACACTATTTGTCGTCGATGCCATGACCGGCCAGGATGCGGCGAATACCGCGAAGGCGTTTAATGAGGCGCTGCCGTTAACCGGCGTAATCCTGACCAAAGTTGACGGTGACGCGCGCGGCGGTGCGGCACTCTCCATTCGCCATATCACCGGTAAGCCGATTAAGTTTATGGGCGTGGGCGAAAAGACTGAGGCGCTGGAGCCGTTTTACCCGGACCGTCTCGCTTCGCGTATCCTCGGCATGGGCGATGTGCTGTCGCTGATTGAGGATATCGAAAGCAAAGTCGATCGCGCGCAGGCTGAGAAGCTGGCGAACAAGCTGAAAAAAGGCGACGGCTTCGATCTGAACGATTTTCTTGAGCAGCTGAAACAGATGCGCAATATGGGCGGCATGGCCAGCTTGATGGGTAAACTGCCCGGTATGGGGCAGCTGCCGGACAACGTGAAGTCGCAGATGGATGACAAAGTGCTGGTGCGTATGGAGGCGATGATCAACTCCATGACGCGCAAAGAGCGCGAAAAACCTGAGATTATCAAAGGGTCACGCAAACGCCGTATCGCCGCTGGCTCTGGCATGCAGGTGCAGGATGTGAACCGCCTGCTGAAGCAGTTCGATGATATGCAGCGCATGATGAAGAAAATGAAGAAAGGCGGCATGGCGAAAATGTTGCGCGGTATGAAGGGGATGATGCCGCCAGGCTTCCCTGGGCGTTAAGACGTTTCATAGAAAAGTCCGCGAGGTTACTCAGTTTAGATTGCTTTTTGCGCCAAAATGAGTAAAATTTTCGGGCTTTTTATATACGACACCCGGGCCCCGTTCCTCGATGGGGCCCGGTTGTTTTATTAACTGAAGAGGATGTTATGGTAACAATTCGTTTGGCACGTCACGGCGCGAAAAAGCGTCCGTTCTATCAGGTTGTCGTTACTGACAGCCGCAACGCACGCAATGGTCGTTTCATTGAGCGCGTAGGTTTCTTCAACCCGATCGCATCTGGTCAGGCTGAAGCACTGCGTCTGGACCTGGACCGCATTGAGCACTGGGTTGGCCAGGGCGCAACGCTGTCAGATCGCGTTAACGCGCTGATCAAAGAAGCTAAAAAAGCAGCTTAATCTGTCACGGTGGTTAGCATGAGCAAACAACTCGCCACACAGCCTCCCGTTAATCCAGTTACGCTGGGTAAGATGGGAGCCGCATACGGCATTCGGGGTTGGCTCAAAGTGTTTTCTTCCACCGAAGATGCCGATAGCATCTTTGACTACCAGCCCTGGTTTATTCAGCGCGCCGGAAAATGGCAGCAGATCGAGCTGGAAGGCTGGAAGCACCACAATCAGGACATAATCATCAAAGTCAAAGGCATTGACGATCGTGATGCGGCGGCTCAGTTGACCAACTGTGAAATTTTGGTCGACTCCTCGCAATTGCCTGCGCTGGAGGAGGGTGATTACTACTGGAAAGACCTTATGGGTTGCCAGGTAGTTACCATCGACGGCTACGAAATGGGTAAAGTCATTGATTTGATGGAAACCGGCTCGAACGACGTACTGGTCGTTAAGGCAAACCTGAAAGATGCGTTCGGTGTGAAAGAGCGGTTAATTCCGTTTCTTGATGAACAGGTTATCAAGAAAGTCGATCTCACTACGGGCACTATTGAAGTAGATTGGGATCCTGGTTTTTGACCTCCGAACAAAACGGTAATACAACGGCGAGCGCTATGTGGATCGGTGTTATCAGCCTTTTTCCAGAGATGTTTCGCGCGATTACCGATTACGGGGTAACTGGCCGGGCAGTAAAAAATGGCCTGCTCAGCATTCAAAGCTGGAGTCCTCGCGACTTCACTTATGACCGACACCGTACCGTGGACGATCGTCCTTACGGCGGCGGACCGGGAATGCTGATGATGGTGCAACCTTTACGGGACGCCATCCACGCAGCGAAAGCGGCGGCGGGAGAGGGCGCTAAGGTGATTTATCTGTCACCTCAGGGGCGCAAACTCGATCAGAACGGAGTTTGCGAACTGGCGACGCAGCAGAAGTTAATTCTGGTATGCGGACGCTATGAAGGGATCGATGAGCGCGTGATCCAGACTGAAATCGATGAAGAATGGTCGATTGGGGATTACGTTCTCAGCGGTGGCGAACTGCCAGCAATGACGTTGATTGATTCGGTCGCCCGGTTTATACCCGGCGTGCTGGGCAAGCAGGCGTCAGCCGATGAAGATTCGTTTTCTGATGGTTTGCTGGATTGTCCGCACTATACCCGCCCTGAAGTGTTGGAAGGGCTGGAAGTTCCGTCAGTATTGCTGTCGGGCAACCATGCTGAAATTCGCCGCTGGCGCCTGAAACAGTCGCTTGGCCGTACCTGGCTTAGAAGACCTGAACTTCTGGAAAACCTGGCTCTGACTGAAGAGCAAGCAAAGTTGCTCAGCGAATTCCAACGGGAATTCAATGCGCAACAAAACGATGATGCGGAAGGTTAATCTTCCGGTACGATCAGTTTACCCAGGATAAGAGATTTAATTATGAGCAACATTATCAAGCAACTTGAACAAGAGCAGATGAAGCAGGACGTACCTTCTTTCCGTCCGGGTGACTCGGTGGAAGTGAAAGTATGGGTCGTTGAAGGTTCTAAAAAGCGTCTGCAGGCATTCGAGGGCGTGGTTATCGCTATTCGTAACCGCGGTCTGCACTCTGCATTCACTGTTCGCAAAATTTCCAACGGCGAAGGCGTTGAGCGTGTATTCCAGACTCACTCTCCGGTCGTTGACAGCATCACTGTGAAACGCCGTGGTGCCGTGCGTAAAGCGAAACTGTACTACCTGCGTGAGCGTACTGGTAAAGCTGCTCGTATCAAAGAGCGTCTTAACTAAGAGCTCGCGTAAGCGACATCTTAAAGTTAATAGCAAACAAGGGGTTGGCGTGATGCCAGCCCCTTTTTTATGAATAGTAAAATGTTTCAGAAAATATAGGCCGAATGAGAAAGAGAAAACCTTATGGTTAAAACCAGTCGCCGTAGTATCAGAAGCTGCGCCTGGGCGGGACTATTACTTGCACCTCTTATGCCGCACAGAACGCTTATCTGTCAGGGGGCCAAATCAAGTCGCTTAAGGAGCAAAGGTTTATGCCTTTCACTGGTTTCAGACATAAAATTTTCTGACAATAATCCGCTCAGGAGAAAATTTTATTCATCATTAGAGGCTGATCTGGTACGAAAAAATCTTTCCGCAATAAATAAGGTTAAAATAGCCAGCAGAATTGAAATACATATCATAAAAATTGTTACTGACAGAAGCGGATTTAGTGCTCCTCCTAAACTTGTTATATGGCTCAGCCATAAAATATAATCCGATTTAATCGTGCGAATAATAAATTCTGGTATTATTAGAATATAAATACTCATTGTTAATGAGTAAATTAATATTTTCTTTCTTTTTGTCATGATGACTCTTGTCCTTTAATCCTGTAATGATAAATTATTGAACAATACTAATTTTTCGGGAAGTGGTGAATATGCCACAAACCTACCTTCAGTTACAAATGCAAGCCAAGAAACGCTTTGCTTTAGCTTTAACAAGAGGGATGGCACAAGTCAATAAAAATCTGATATCTACAATTAATAATGTCAAAATGGGAGGGGAGAGAGTCATTAATTATGGGGCATGCCTTATACCTGATGAAGACTATCGTAATGTTTGCCAGAACATGGGAAAGGTCGGTTATCGCTTTTTGCTGAAGTATTGAGCTAAGATAGCGTTAACCATATATAGCACAAATGAAATAATAGATTAGCCCGCTTAATTCATCAAAACTTATGCAGGCATAGTGTTTAAGAGTAAAGTCAGTTTAGGATTTTACTGCCATGTTTTTTTTGCTGCTATTGTCATGCTTTTTATGGGAGTAGATGTGTTTTTCTAAGTTAATACATTTGAAGTTAATAATTATTAACTTTGTTTTTGTAATATTTATCCTCTGAAAAAATATTAGTCATAATCGCGGCCGATTTGGCTAAGGCGCATTATTCATTAATTTAATCAGCGTGATGTCATCTGTTAAATGATGTAGAAGAATAATGTTGCTACTGAAGGACTATCCAATAGTTATCCGATAATGTACACCAACTGCCAGAGCTATAATCGAGTTAAAATTTTGTCATTTTGATAACTTGCTATCATATTGATATCTGGATGATAAAACAGAATCGTTTCCGCATTTTTTGATTATTTTTTATCCTGAATCACCTCACAAAAATTATCTGTGTTTCCAGTAATGGTACAGATATTGCCTTGCTATAGCTGCGAAAACACGCATCAAAACATTAGCATTATCATTTGGAAGAAAAATTATTCACCAGGAGATGTTTAATGGATAAAAATATAGATCAACAGCGAAAGCGTTTTTGGGCGAAAGAAACCATTGTTGCATCGAAACACTATAACCGCTGGCTGGTACCACCAGCAGCGCTTGCCGTGCATTTATGCATCGGTATGGCGTATGGTTTTTCTGTTTACTGGCTACCAATGTCAACACTGATTGGTCAGCAGCAGCCGCTATTTTGCCCGGCGACCCTGTCGTTTTGGCAATTATTAATTACGGATACCTGTGACTGGAGAATTGCTCAGCCTGGCTGGATATATACGCTGTTCTTTATTTTCCTGGGCTGTTCAGCCGCACTGTGGGGCAGCTGGCTGGAAAAGGTCGGGCCGCGAGTCGTTGGGGTGATTGCTACCTGTTGCTGGTGCGGCGGTTTGCTTATTGCCAGCCTGGGTGTGTTTATTCACCAGCTCTGGCTGCTTTGGCTGGGGGCAGGGGTTATTGGTGGCATAGGCCTGGGTTTAGGCTATATCTCACCCGTTTCGACACTGTTACGCTGGTTTCCTGATAAACGCGGCATGGCCGCAGGTATGGCAATTATGGGATTTGGTGGTGGGGCGGTTATTGGCGCGCCGCTGGCTGATTTCCTGATGCGCTATTTTTCTGAGGGACCCACGGCTGGCGTAGGGCAAAGCTTGTTAGTGCTGGCGGCTATCTATTTTTGCTATATGCTGATTGGCTCGCTGAGCTATCGTATACCCGCTGACAGCTGGCGGCCTGCAGGCCAGGTGAAGCGGACTACTTATCATGGTGTCCAGATTGATGTCTCTGCCGCCGTCAGAAAACGTCAGTTCTGGCTGCTCTGGCTGGTTCTCTGCCTGAATGTCTCTGCTGGCATCGGTATTTTGGGTATTGCTTCCCCGCTTTTCCAGGAAGTGCTGGGCAGTAACCCGGCGATAAAGCAGATAGATATTGCCACACTGGCAGCGGGTTTTATTGGCTTGCTGAGCCTGTTTAATATTCTGGGGCGTTTCTTTTGGGCTACGCTTTCTGATTATCTGGGAAGAAAGCTGACCTTCACCCTGTTTTTTATCCTGGGAGCCGCTTTCTATATTTTGATCCCCTGGATAGTTCAGGTGGGAAATATCCCTCTGTTCCTGATTGCTTTCTGTATCATTATTTCTATGTATGGTGGCGGTTTTGCAACGATACCTGCATACCTTGCTGATATTTTTGGGCATAAATGGGTAGGCGCGATTCACGGGCGTTTGCTTACGGCATGGTCGGTTGCCGGTATTACCGGACCCGTTTTGATTAACTATCTGCGTGAATATCAGTTGGCATCGGGTCTGGTTGGTGGACAGGTTTATCAAATGAGCCTTTATCTACTTGCAGGACTGCTGGTTATCGGGCTGATAAGTAATTTGCTGGTGAAGCCGCTAAAAAATAGTAGTCAGAACGATTGGGTACAGTCGCTGGAAGACACTTTGCAGACTGAATCGCGAGAATCATTACCTGCTGAAGTAGCAATAAGTCCGCTTCAGTTAACGATTAGCTGGGGGATCGTGCTTATCCCTTTATTATGGGGAATCTACATTACTATTAAGCAGATGCTTCTTCTCTTTATTTAGTTACGATGTATTATGAAAGGAAAATCGCCATATTGGTTGACCCTCATTCTATTATGCACCGGTCAATTTTTATGCTGCCTGATTTATCTGAGATTATTTGCTCCTGATGAATGGGATCGGGAAACAGAAATCATTCTGGCGCTGCTAATTTTTATTTTAACCAGCTGGTGGCTGCGCTCAAAAATGTAATCAAGTCCCTCCGTTTTGAACGGGGGGACTTAATCGCCGAGCATATCTTCACGGCGTAAATGATAGATAGCTGTCATCACTGGCCCGTCCGCCAGTACTATCAGCCCATAGCGCATTTCGCTTAAATGGGCACCACAGCTACGTGCTACGGCACGACTGGCGATATTCGTTTCCGCCGCCAGAATTTCGATCGTATCAATACCGGGATGGCTGAATCCTTCCTGAGCCAGTTGCCGTACCGCATTATGCGCTACGCCTTTACGTTGTTCCCTGGCTCGTACCCAATAGCCAATAGCGCTCAGTTCCATGGGATCTTGCGCGTAGCGGATACCTGCGGCTCCGAGAAAGCGATCATCTTCTTTGGAAAAAATTCCCATTTCATTTGCTTCACCTTTTTCGCGTTGTTGATCGAGCCAGCTGAACCACGCTACCGCTTCCTGTGCAGAATAATTTTCGTGTGCCCATACCATCCATGGCTGTAGCTGTAGCAAGGTTTCCTGTACGGCATCGGCATAGTCCTGAGCATCAGAAGCTCGTAGAGGGCGCAGGTAAATTTCCATGATTTCTCCTTCAGGTATGGCCGCAGATCCGCTTTTGTTGCCGAAATTTTGGGGCCATCAAATGTATTGTCGCTGATTTTTGTTATATCCGCTTTAGTAAGGCGTTTCTTGTTCGGTTATACTTGTCTATGTAAACTTATGTTTACAAATTAAGAATTCTCTTTTTCTTGTTTTATTTTTAAAATAATTAAAAAACAATACATTATAAATAAACCCAATCTAACCGTAATTTATATGGTAAAAAATATGTACATATTGGTGTTCAACTGTACTTTACGTGTTACATTGACCTCACCGCTATGACGAAGATGCCCAGGACGAGATGAGGATCGTAAAATGCAGAAAGACGCGTTGAACAATGTGCATATCGCAGAAGAACAGGTTTTGATTACTCCAGCACAGCTGAAAGATAAATTTCCGCTTAACACACAGCTTGAAGCACAGGTGTCTGCCGCACGGCAAACCATCGCCGATATTATTGCTGGCAGGGATCATCGACTGTTAATCGTTTGTGGTCCCTGTTCTATTCACGATCCGGAAGCCGCTCTTGCCTATGCGCGTCAATTGAAAGATCTCTCTGAGCAGTTGAAGGATCAGCTCTATATCGTCATGCGTGTCTACTTTGAAAAACCCCGTACCACCGTTGGCTGGAAAGGGTTGATCAACGATCCTTATATGGACAACTCCTTTGACGTTGAAGCCGGGCTGCATATCGCGCGTCAGCTGCTGTTAAGCCTGGTTGAAATGGGGCTGCCATTAGCGACGGAAGCACTCGATCCTAATACGCCGCAATACCTTGGCGATCTGTTTAGCTGGTCTGCTATTGGTGCACGCACCACGGAATCACAGACCCATCGTGAAATGGCGTCGGGGCTTTCGATGCCGGTAGGATTTAAAAATGGCACCGATGGTAGCCTCGGTACGGCGATTAACGCGATGCGTGCCGCCGCCATGCCGCACCGTTTTGTTGGCATCAATCAGGGCGGCCAGGTTTGTCTGTTACAGACGCAGGGTAACCCTAACGGTCATGTGATTTTACGCGGCGGCAAAGCGCCAAACTACAGCCCGGAAGATGTGGATCAGTGCGAAAAAGAGATGGCGAAAGCGGGACTCCGTCCGGCGCTGATGATAGATTGCAGCCATGGTAATTCAAACAAAGATTACCGCCGCCAGCCCGGCGTGGCTGAATCCGCCGTAGCGCAAATCAGGGACGGTAACCGATCTATTATTGGTCTGATGCTGGAAAGTCATCTGTACGAAGGCAATCAGTCTTCCGAGCAGCCGCGTAGCGAAATGCGCTACGGCGTGTCGGTGACCGATGCCTGTATCAACTGGGAAAGTACCGAGCAGCTGCTGCGCCGGGTGCATCAGGATTTAAGCGGCGTGCTGGCGGCGCGTTTGTCACAGGAGAAGTAACACCGATGGTGGCTGAATTAACCGCGCTGCGCGATAAAATTGATGATGTTGATAAGGCTCTGCTGGATTTACTGGCGCAGCGGCTGAAGCTGGTCGCTGAAGTTGGCGAAGTAAAAAGTCGCTATGGTTTACCGATTTATGTACCGGAGCGGGAAGCATCGATGCTGGCTTCGCGGCGCAAAGAGGCGGAGGCGCTCGGCGTACCGCCTGATTTAATTGAAGATATATTGCGTCGCGTGATGCGTGAGTCCTACTCGAGCGAGAATGATAAAGGCTTCAAAACGCTCTGCCCGGAGATGCGCCCGATTGTTATCGTTGGTGGTAAAGGGCGTATGGGGCAGCTGTTTGCAAAGATGCTGACCCTCTCAGGCTATCAGGTAAAAATTCTTGATAAAGAGGAGTGGGCGCAGGCACCTACATTGCTGGCGGATGCCGGTATGGTGATCGTCAGCGTGCCGATACATCTTACCGAACAGGTTATTGCCCAGCTGCCGCCGTTGCCTGAAGAGTGCATTTTGGTTGATATCGCTTCGGTGAAAAATCGTCCGTTGCAGGCGATGCTGGCGGCGCATTCCGGGCCAGTGTTAGGCCTGCATCCTATGTTTGGGCCGGACAGCGGTAGCCTGGCAAAGCAGGTGGTAGTCTGGTGCGACGGGCGTCAGCCGGAAGCCTACCAATGGTTCCTGGAACAGATTCAGGTATGGGGTGCTCGTCTGCATCGTATCAGCGCCGTTGAACACGATCAGAATATGGCGTTTATTCAGGCGCTGCGCCATTTCGCGACTTTTGCCTATGGTCTGCATCTGGCGGAAGAAAATGTACAGCTTGAGCAGCTACTGGCGCTTTCGTCGCCGATTTACCGTCTGGAGCTGGCGATGGTAGGGCGGTTGTTCGCTCAGGATCCGCAGCTGTATGCCGATATCATCATGTCTTCTGAAAGTAATCTGGCGCTGATTAAGCGCTACTATCAGCGCTTCGGTGAGGCTATCACTCTGCTGGAACAGAATAATAAGCAGGAATTTATTGCGAGTTTCCGTAAAATTGAGCGTTGGTTTGGCGACTATGCGCCGCGCTTTATGCGTGAGAGTAGCTCGCTGCTGCGTTCCGCAAACGATAACCGCATCTGAAGATAAAAGACGACCCGTGACGGCACGGGCCGTTGACTGTCAGGCCTGTGGCGGCTGCCCGTTTGAAGCGGTAATGCCGCCATCAACCGGTAAATTGACGCCGGTAATGTAGCGTGCATCATCGCTGGCCAGGAATGCGATTGCCGCTGCAACTTCTTCCGCCGCGCCCATTCGTCCCAGCGCGATACGTTCATTAAATTTCGCCATCAGCTGCTCGTTTTGCTTCATCTCTGCCGTCATATCGGTAAGCGTCAGACCGGGGCAAATAGCATTCACCCGCACGCCATCCTTACCGTAATCCAGCGCTAACGCGCGAGTGAAGTTGGTGATAGCGCCTTTGGCAGTATTGTAAATACTCATGCCCCAGTCGCCGCCAAGGCCGGATACGGAAGAGATATTTACAATGTTGCCGCCGTTTTTCAGCAGGGCAGGGAGAAAAGCGCGCGTACAATAAAACACGCCGTCCAGATCGGTGGACATAACTTTTCTCCAGTCCTCATCGCTGGCCTGGTGTATTTTTCCTGAGATATTTACTCCGGCGTTATTAAGCAGTACGTCGGCACGTCCGTAATGTTGATCGACCTGCTTAGCCAACGCTTCTACTTCTTCGCGTTTAGCGACGTCAGCTACGACAACCAGATGATCGCCCGCTTTTAGCCTGGAGAAGGTATTGTTCAGCTTCTCCCTGGTTCGGCCAACCAGCACTACGCTGGCTCCTTCGTCAGCAAAACGCTGCGCGCTTGCTGCGCCAATGCCTGAACCCGCACCGGTAACGATAACCACTTTGTTACTGAAACGTTCCATTCCGCCTCCTTATTACCGATCGCTAATCCCTATGATTAGCAGCCTGTTAAGTCTGGCATAACCATGGCGGAAGGCGGGAATAATCCTCGCTATGATGTTTAACTTACTGTTTTAAATTAAATTTTAAGTTTTAAAAAATATTAATGAGCGTAACGGTTGAGCCGATACGCTAAGTGGAGATCAGCGCATACCTGAATGGCAGAAACGCCGGTATCCGCTGTCTATCCATTGCCGGATTACTATCGAGGCCAGTCGAAAAAGCTGGCGCATCGAGCTATTGTGGATCGACCGGCACCACATTCTCGCTGGGATAACAGCCCAACACCTTCAGCGAGCGGGTAATGGCACGCAGCTCCTGCAGTGCCTGTTGTACCTTCTGGGTACGCAGGTTGCCCTGTACGTCCAGATAAAACATCTCTTCCCAGGGATTGCCGTTAATTGGACGAGATTCCAGCTTGCTCATGATCAGGTTATGCTGACGCAGCACCAGTAGCGCCTCTACCAATGCGCCTGATTGCTGACCGGTGGCCATAATCAGCGTCGTTTTCGCTGGTACCTGCTCAGAAACATCAATTGGCTTACGCGCCAGAATAATGAAGCGGGTGATATTTTGTTGCTGGTTAGCCAGATTACGTTCCAGGACCTGAAGTTGATAAAGCGCGCCACCAGCTTCACTGCCCAATGCTGCCGCTTTCGGTGAGTTGAGCGCCGCGACTTTTTCCATCGCCGCTGCCGTGCTCTCGGTATAGATGATTTTCCATTGAGGGAAGCGGTTTATAAACTGGCTGCATTGCTGAAAGGGCTGAGGATGGCTGTAAACCGTTTCGATCTGGTGTAGATCGGTAGACCCCGCTACCAGCACGCAGTGATCGATTGGCACCGTCATCTCACCGACGATGGAGAGGCTGGTTTGCTGTAGCAGATCGTAAACTTCATTAATGGAGCCGGAACTGGTGTTTTCGATCGGCAGAACTGCATAATCCGCCTGACCGCTTTCTACTTCCTGAACAATATCCTGGAACTTCTGACAGCCGCTTTCGATCACATGAGTAAAGTGACGGGCACCATATTTACGTGCCGCCAGATGAGAATAAGATCCCTTCGGGCCAAGAAAGGCGATGCGTGCCGACTGCTGGTCAGTTTGATTAAGATGCTTTTGCAGCAGTGCCTGCTGCGTCAGAACAGAGTCTTCAATAATCAGCTGAAACAGGCGGGTAATGTAATGGGCGTCCAGCTGGTGGGCCTGGCCTAACGTAATCAGGTGCTCCAGCAGATCGCGTTCACGATCGATATCGCGTACGGGCCGATGGATGGCCATTTTTGCTTTCGCTACCTCAATAGCCAACGAGCGTCGCTCAGAAAGCAGCCCCAGCAATTTTTCATCGATAGCGCTGATTTTATCACGCAGGGCCAGTAGCGGATTTTCTGGTGTCATAGCTTTACCTGTCAGATGTCCATAATAAAAAAACCTCCCGGTTGGGAGGCTTTATAGTTCGTCTTCGCTTTCTTTTTTTCGCGACGAAACGCCTCCCGGTCAGGGGAAGGTAAAAAAGAAAGCGAAGAAAAACGTTGGGTTCATAGCGATGCCTGTTTTATGCGAATGCTGTTAAAGTAACCGTAGCGTTTTACTACTGTCAATAAAAAACGCGCCGGGTGGCGCGTCGTACGGTGAGAACGCCCGTCAAAAAACGGGCGTCGGGAATTACTCTTCGTTAAGTGGCGCTAAATCTTTTACGCTAACGGCGGCGCGGCGCGCTTCACCTTTGTGCTGAACCTTATTCAGCTGGCGTTCCAGTTTATTTAATAACTCATTAATCGCGGCATACATATCGACATGCCTGGCGCTGGCAACCAGCGGGCCGTTAGGCGTATTGATTGTCGCATCAGCAACGTATTCCTTCGGCTCTTTTGACAGAACGATATGGGGATTAATCAGATGAGTTTGCCACTTTTCTAGCTTGGATAGACGGTCTTCGACATGCTGGCGGATGGCCGGGGTGATTTCCATTTGTTTGCTGGTAATATTCACAATCATCATGTTTACCTCACTGTCATTTCCGTCGTAGTAACTTCAGCATACCTTGAAACTAGCTTATTTTTGTGATCATTGTCACATTAAATTGTCACTTTTTGTCAAGGAAACGAAATCTGTGAGGGGTCACGGTAAATGTACCAAATCAGCTTGTCGAATAGCGTTTCAGGCGTCAGACTTGATAAGTTAACTTAACGCAAAAAAGCTAATTTTGCTGGTTTTATCAACAAAAAAGCAGCGCAAAGGCTGCTTTTTTAATGGTCAATGTCATAGGCCGGATAGCGGGAAGATCAGGCCTGATTAGCAGCGATGATCTGCGCCACTTTATCCGCCTGCGCATCCAGCTGCAGTTTACGGTAGGCATTTTCCATCAGCGGCAGCGCCGTACGCGTTGCCTGCGTATCCGGATAATCTTTCAGCATCTGCTCCACACGTTTGACGACCGCGACATAAGCTTCGCGTTTCGTGTAGAATTGCGCCACGGAGAGCTCATATTTCGCCAGACGATCTTTCAGATAGACCAGGCGCTTGCGTGCATCGGTCGCATACTGGCTGTTTGGATAGTTGCGCAGCAGCTGAGAAAAATCGCGGAAGGCGACACGTGCATGCTCCGGATCGCGATCGGAACGATCGATGCCGAAAAAGCCCTGCAACGCAGAATCGTCTAACGCCATATCCGTCAAACCTTTCATATACAGAACATAGTCGATGTTCTGATGTGTCGGGTTCAGGCGCATAAAGCGGTCAATGGCGGCCTGTGCCATCGGCAGATCGGCATTTTTATAGTAGGCGTAGATCAGATCCAGCTGAACTTGTTGGGCGTAAGGGCCAAATGGATAGCGGTTATCCAGCGCTTCCAGTTGCGTTATTGCGCCTTTAAAGTTACCGTCCTGCAGTTTTTGCTGAGCCGTTGCATAAAGCTCAGAAGGCGGACTGTCAGGCACTTGATCCTTAGAGCTTGAACAACCCGCAAGAGCCAGGCTCAACGTGGCTGCAGCCACCAGATATTTCATACGCGTCATGACGATTTGATTATCCTCAGAGTGTGTTATTGCGAAAGCTGTCCATTAAGCTTCCAATAGTGACCAGGTACGATAGCACATTATATTAAACGGCACCGCCGTGAAAACCCAACGTTAACGAAGAAGCTGTTTATGGCACAACAAGTAAAACTCACCGCAACGGTTTCCGAATCGCAACTCGGACAACGCTTAGATCAGTCTTTAGCAGAATTGTTCCCTGATTATTCGCGTTCGCGCATAAAAGAGTGGATTCTCGACCGCCGGGTGAGCGTCAACGGTAATATCGTTGATAAGCCGAAGGAAAAAGTGTTGGGCGGCGAAGCCGTGGCAATACAGGCTGAGATAGAAGAAGAGATGCGCTGGGAAGCGCAGGATATCCCGCTGAATATTGTCTATGAAGATGCAGATATTCTGGTGATCAATAAGCCGCGCGATCTGGTAGTGCATCCCGGCGCCGGTAACCCTGATGGCACAGTGCTCAATGCACTGTTGCACTACTACCCGGAAATTGCCGATGTGCCGCGAGCCGGTATCGTGCATCGCCTCGATAAAGACACTACCGGGCTGATGGTGGTAGCGAAAACCGTACCGGCACAAACGCATCTGGTTGAGTCGCTACAGCTGCGTGAAATTACCCGTGAGTATGAAGCGGTGGCGATCGGCAACATGACCGCAGGCGGTATCGTTGATGAGCCGATCAGCCGTCACTCGACCAAACGTACCCACATGGCCGTCCATCCGATGGGAAAACATGCGGTAACGCACTATCGGGTAATGGAACACTTCCGTGCGCACACGCGTTTGCGTCTGCGTCTGGAGACCGGACGTACTCACCAGATTCGCGTGCATATGGCGCACATTAACCATCCGCTGGTGGGCGATCCGCTTTACGGTGGGCGTCCACGTCCGCCGAAGGGCGCTTCCGATGCGTTTATTGCCACGCTGCGTGGTTTCGATCGCCAGGCGCTGCACGCTACCATGCTGCGTCTTTACCATCCAATTACCGGTATTGAGATGGAATGGCACGCGCCGCTGCCGCAGGATATGGTCGATCTGATCGACGCATTGAAAGCGGATACCGAGGATTTTAAAGATCGGCTGGACTGGCTATGAGTGAATTGATTGTTCCCGACTGGCCTGCGCCAGCGTCGGTGCGCGCCTGTAGCACGACGCGTCTCGGTGGCGTCAGTGCCGCACCCTGGGACTCGCTTAATCTGGGCGATCACGTTGGCGATCGCCCCGAAGATGTAGCGGCCAACCGTCAGCGATTAATTACGCTGGCCGGTTTACCAGCCATGCCTTACTGGCTGGAGCAGGTTCATGGCACCGATGTGATCCGGCTTGATGAGGCATCATCAACGGAACGCCGTGGCGATGCCGTTTGGAGCAATCAGGCTGAAACCGTCTGTGCGGTAATGACGGCGGATTGCCTGCCTGTGCTGTTCTGTTCATTTGATGGCAAAGAGGTGGCGGCGGCCCATGCAGGCTGGCGTGGCCTTTGCGCTGGCGTGCTGGAAAATACGCTAAAGCAGTTTTCCGCGCCGCCGCAGGAAATCCATGCCTGGCTGGGGCCTGCAATAGGGCCAGAAGCATTTGAAGTCGGCCCGGAAGTCAGAGCGGCGTTTATCGCTCACGATCCGGCAGCCGATCTGGCTTTTCGCGCCAGCGGTGAGAAATACTACGCCGATCTTTGGCTGCTGGCATGCCAGCGCCTGAGCGCACAGGGCGTCGCCTCGGTTAGCGGCGGTGGGCGCTGTACCTGGCACGACGAGGCTCATTTTTTCTCCTGGCGACGCAGCGGTACTACCGGTCGTATGGCAAGTTTGATCTGGCTGATATAACCTTACGCAACAAGACGATCCAGGGATGCGCTTTTTTTCACCATAATACAGGTCAAACATCTTGAAATTCTGAGGGCCGACCTCATTTTATCTCCAGTAGCATTTTGACCTGTATTGGGAGGAATCATGCGTCTGGATCGTCTTACTAACAAATTCCAGCTTGCGCTCGCCGATGCTCAATCCCTCGCCCTTGGGCGCGATAACCAGTTCATAGAACCTCTTCACTTGATGAGCGCGCTGCTCGGTCAGGAAGGCGGCACCGTTCGCCCGTTACTGACTACCGCAGGCGTGGATGTTGCAGGATTACGTAACAGCGTAGAGCAGGCTATCAGCCGTTTGCCGCAGGTAGAAGGGGCCGACGGCGACGTCCAGCCTTCCGCCGATTTAGTGCGGGTGCTTAACCTGTGCGACAAACTGGCGCAAAAGCGCGGTGACAACTTTATCTCATCTGAATTATTTGTCCTGGCTGCCCTCGATTCGCGCGGTTCGCTGGCCGATCTACTCAAATCCGCCGGTGCGACTAACGACAAGCTGACCAAGGCTATCGAACAATTGCGTGGAGGGGAGAACGTGAACGATCAAGGGGCTGAAGATCAGCGCCAGGCATTGAAAAAATATACTATCGACCTTACCGAACGTGCCGAACAAGGCAAGCTTGATCCGGTTATTGGGCGTGATGAAGAGATTCGCCGTACCATTCAGGTGCTGCAACGCCGTACTAAAAATAACCCGGTGCTGATCGGTGAGCCAGGGGTAGGTAAAACCGCCATCGTTGAAGGTCTGGCGCAGCGTATTGTTAACGGCGAAGTACCGGAAGGGCTAAAAGGCCGTCGCGTACTGGCGCTGGATATGGGCGCGCTGGTGGCTGGCGCTAAATATCGCGGTGAGTTTGAAGAGCGTCTGAAAGGGGTGTTGACCGACCTGTCCAAACAGGAAGGTAATGTCATCCTGTTTATTGACGAACTGCATACCATGGTTGGCGCGGGTAAAGCCGATGGCGCAATGGATGCGGGCAATATGCTGAAACCTGCGCTGGCACGCGGTGAGCTGCACTGTGTAGGTGCAACCACGCTGGATGAATATCGTCAGTACATCGAAAAAGATGCGGCGCTGGAACGTCGTTTCCAGAAAGTGTTTGTCGCCGAGCCGAGCGTGGAAGATACCATCGCCATTTTGCGCGGTTTGAAAGAGCGCTATGAGCTGCATCATCACGTACAGATTACCGACCCGGCTATTGTCGCTGCGGCAACGCTGTCGCATCGTTACATTGCCGATCGTCAGCTACCCGATAAAGCGATCGACCTGATTGACGAAGCGGCATCCAGCATTCGTCTGCAAATCGACTCCAAGCCGGAACCGTTGGATCGCCTGGAACGACGTGTTATTCAGCTGAAGCTGGAACAGCAGGCGCTGAAAAAAGAGTCTGATGAAGCCAGCCAGAAGCGTCTTGAGATGCTGGAGGATGAGCTTAACCAGAAAGAGCGCGAGTATGCTGAACTGGAAGAAGAGTGGAAGGCAGAAAAAGCCTCGCTCTCCGGTACCCAGACGATAAAAGCGGAGCTGGAACAGGCAAAAATCGCGCTGGAACAGGCGCGCCGCTCCGGCGATCTGGCGCGTATGTCTGAACTGCAATATGGACAGATCCCTGAGCTGGAAAAACAGCTGGCAGCGGCAACGCAGTCTGAAGGGAAAACCATGCGCCTGTTGCGTAATCGCGTTACCGATGTGGAAATCGCTGATGTGCTGGCGCGTTGGACCGGGATCCCGGTTGCCCGCATGATGGAGGGCGAACGTGAGAAACTGCTGCGTATGGAGCAGGATCTGCATCAACGCGTCATCGGCCAGGATGAAGCGGTCGAAGCGGTTTCGAATGCGATTCGCCGTAGCCGAGCCGGTCTGTCCGATCCGAATCGTCCTATTGGCTCTTTCCTGTTCCTGGGGCCAACCGGTGTCGGTAAAACCGAGCTGTGTAAAGCGCTGGCTAATTTCCTGTTCGACAGTGACGATGCGATGGTGCGTATCGATATGTCGGAATTTATGGAAAAACATTCCGTTTCGCGGCTGGTGGGTGCGCCTCCGGGATATGTTGGCTATGAAGAGGGCGGCTATCTTACCGAAGCGGTACGCCGTCGGCCTTATTCCGTCATCCTGTTGGATGAAGTAGAGAAAGCGCATCCGGATGTGTTCAACATTCTGCTGCAGGTACTGGATGATGGACGTCTGACCGATGGGCAGGGACGAACCGTCGATTTTCGCAATACCGTGGTGATTATGACGTCGAATCTGGGTTCCGATCTGATTCAGGAACGTTTCGGCGAGCTGGATTACGGTGCGATGAAAGATGTGGTCATGACGGTTGTCGGTCACCATTTCCGTCCGGAATTTATCAACCGTATCGATGAAGTCGTCGTGTTCCATCCGTTAGGTGAAAAACACATTGCTTCCATTGCTAATATCCAGCTGCAGCGGTTGTATAAACGCCTGGAAGAACGTGGTTACAGCGTTCATATGTCGGAGGAGGCGCTTACGCTGCTTGGACAGAATGGCTATGACCCGGTATATGGTGCACGTCCGTTAAAACGCGCCATCCAGCAGCAGGTAGAAAACCCGCTGGCGCAGCAAATCCTCTCTGGCGCGCTGGTTCCGGGTAAAACCATCGAGATCGATGTTAGCGATGGCACTATCGTTGCTCATCAATAAAGAGGGAGAAATGGGCCGTAAGGCCCATTTCTTCGCTTTGAAGAGTGAAAACGTCTGGTTTATCGCCGTTCAGGATGAAATTTGAACGGTTGCGTCATTTTTTTAAATTAGTACTTGTCAGGCGAAAAGAACTCCCTATAATGCGCCTCCATCGACACGGCACAACGGCTTACGCCACGCGGTGTTGAGCGGTTCAGCGGTTCTGAATCGCCGGAGAAAAACTTCCCGAAAAAGGGGTTGACTCTGAAAGAGGAAAGCGTAATATACGCCACCTCGCAGCACGGCGAAGCGCCCTGTTGCACTGCTCTTTAACAATTTATCAGACAATCTGTGTGGGCACTCACGGAACGGATATCGCAAACTAATTGCAGTATCAAAGACTCTGAGTGAACACGTAATTCATTACGACGTTTTTCTCTGAGCATCAGACTTTAATTGAAGAGTTTGATCATGGCTCAGATTGAACGCTGGCGGCAGGCCTAACACATGCAAGTCGAACGGTAACGGGAAGCAGCTTGCTGCTTCGCTGACGAGTGGCGGACGGGTGAGTAATGTCTGGGAAACTGCCCGATGGAGGGGGATAACCACTGGAAACGGTGGCTAATACCGCATAACGTCTTCGGACCAAAGTGGGGGACCTTCGGGCCTCACGCCATCGGATGTGCCCAGATGGGATTAGCTTGTTGGTGGGGTAACGGCTCACCAAGGCGACGATCCCTAGCTGGTCTGAGAGGATGACCAGCCACACTGGAACTGAGACACGGTCCAGACTCCTACGGGAGGCAGCAGTGGGGAATATTGCACAATGGGCGCAAGCCTGATGCAGCCATGCCGCGTGTATGAAGAAGGCCTTCGGGTTGTAAAGTACTTTCAGCGGGGAGGAAGGGATGAGCCTTAATACGGTTCGTTATTGACGTTACCCGCAGAAGAAGCACCGGCTAACTCCGTGCCAGCAGCCGCGGTAATACGGAGGGTGCAAGCGTTAATCGGAATTACTGGGCGTAAAGCGCACGCAGGCGGTCTGTCAAGTCGGATGTGAAATCCCCGGGCTCAACCCGGGAACTGCATCCGAAACTGGCAGGCTTGAGTCTCGTAGAGGGGGGTAGAATTCCAGGTGTAGCGGTGAAATGCGTAGAGATCTGGAGGAATACCGGTGGCGAAGGCGGCCCCCTGGACGAAGACTGACGCTCAGGTGCGAAAGCGTGGGGAGCAAACAGGATTAGATACCCTGGTAGTCCACGCCGTAAACGATGTCGACTTGGAGGCTGTGAGCTTGACTCGTGGCTTCCGGAGCTAACGCGTTAAGTCGACCGCCTGGGGAGTACGGCCGCAAGGTTAAAACTCAAATGAATTGACGGGGGCCCGCACAAGCGGTGGAGCATGTGGTTTAATTCGATGCAACGCGAAGAACCTTACCTGGTCTTGACATCCACGGAAGACTGCAGAGATGCGGTTGTGCCTTCGGGAACCGTGAGACAGGTGCTGCATGGCTGTCGTCAGCTCGTGTTGTGAAATGTTGGGTTAAGTCCCGCAACGAGCGCAACCCTTATCCTTTGTTGCCAGCGCGTAATGGCGGGAACTCAAAGGAGACTGCCGGTGATAAACCGGAGGAAGGTGGGGATGACGTCAAGTCATCATGGCCCTTACGACCAGGGCTACACACGTGCTACAATGGCGCATACAAAGAGAAGCGACCTCGCGAGAGCAAGCGGACCTCACAAAGTGCGTCGTAGTCCGGATCGGAGTCTGCAACTCGACTCCGTGAAGTCGGAATCGCTAGTAATCGTGGATCAGAATGCCACGGTGAATACGTTCCCGGGCCTTGTACACACCGCCCGTCACACCATGGGAGTGGGTTGCAAAAGAAGTAGGTAGCTTAACCTTCGGGAGGGCGCTTACCACTTTGTGATTCATGACTGGGGTGAAGTCGTAACAAGGTAACCGTAGGGGAACCTGCGGTTGGATCACCTCCTTACCAGCGGATACCATTCAGTGAAGTGCTCACACAGATTGTCTGATAGAAATAACGAGCAGTAAAACCCCGGCAGGCTTGTAGCTCAGGTGGTTAGAGCGCACCCCTGATAAGGGTGAGGTCGGTGGTTCAAGTCCACTCAGGCCTACCAATTCCTTCCAGCACTGCGTTATGGTTCCGGCTCGCATAGTTCACTATGCTTCGCGAAACCATGCCTTGTTCTGAAAGGAATGTTGGTTGCGGGTTTTACCGAAATATCTGGGGCTATAGCTCAGCTGGGAGAGCGCCTGCTTTGCACGCAGGAGGTCAGCGGTTCGATCCCGCTTAGCTCCACCATCAACGCCCAGGTTGATGACCACTTCAGAATGCATTTACGAATGTATTGTGAAGTATTGCTCTTTAACAATCCGGAACAAGCTGAAAATTTGAAAGAGCGGCTTTTTTTACAGAAGCCGTTCAGAGTCTCTCAATTTCTCGCACCGGTAAGTGTCTCACGAGACGCTTGCGGGTTGTGAGGTTAAGCGACGAAGCGTACACGGTGGATGCCCTGGCAGTCAGAGGCGATGAAGGGCGTGCTAATCTGCGATAAGCGCCGGCAAGGTGATATGAACCGCAATAACCGGCGATACCCGAATGGGGAAACCCAGTGCAATCCGTTGCACTATCATGTCATGAATACATAGTGGCATGAGGCGAACCGGGGGAACTGAAACATCTAAGTACCCCGAGGAAAAGAAATCAACCGAGATTCCCTGAGTAGCGGCGAGCGAACGGGGAAGAGCCCAGAACCTGAATCAGCGCGTGTGTTAGTGGAAGCGTCTGGAAAGGCGCACGGTACAGGGTGACAGTCCCGTACACAAAAGCGCATGCGCTGTGAGTTCGACGAGTAGGGCGGGACACGTGGTATCCTGTCTGAACATGGGGGGACCATCCTCCAAGGCTAAATACTCCTGACTGACCGATAGTGAACCAGTACCGTGAGGGAAAGGCGAAAAGAACCCCGGCGAGGGGAGTGAAACAGAACCTGAAACCGTGTACGTACAAGCAGTGGGAGCCTACTTGTTAGGTGACTGCGTACCTTTTGTATAATGGGTCAGCGACTTATATTCTGTAGCAAGGTTAACCGCATAGGGGAGCCGAAGGGAAACCGAGTCTTAACCGGGCGCTAAGTTGCAGGGTATAGACCCGAAACCCGGTGATCTAGCCATGGGCAGGTTGAAGGTTGGGTAACACTAACTGGAGGACCGAACCGACTAATGTTGAAAAATTAGCGGATGACCTGTGGCTGGGGGTGAAAGGCCAATCAAACCGGGAGATAGCTGGTTCTCCCCGAAAGCTATTTAGGTAGCGCCTCGTGAATTCATCTCCGGGGTAGAGCACTGTTTCGGCTAGGGGGCCATCCCGGCTTACCAACCCGATGCAAACTGCGAATACCGGAGAATGTTATCACGGGAGACACACGGCGGGTGCTAACGTCCGTCGTGAAGAGGGAAACAACCCAGACCGCCAGCTAAGGTCCCAAAGTCATGGTTAAGTGGGAAACGATGTGGGAAGGCCCAGACAGCCAGGATGTTGGCTTAGAAGCAGCCATCATTTAAAGAAAGCGTAATAGCTCACTGGTCGAGTCGGCCTGCGCGGAAGATGTAACGGGGCTAAACCATGCACCGAAGCTGCGGCAGCGACACGTAAGTGTTGTTGGGTAGGGGAGCGTTCTGTAAGCCTGCGAAGGTGTGCTGTGAGGCATGCTGGAGGTATCAGAAGTGCGAATGCTGACATAAGTAACGATAAAGCGGGTGAAAAGCCCGCTCGCCGGAAGACCAAGGGTTCCTGTCCAACGTTAATCGGGGCAGGGTGAGTCGACCCCTAAGGCGAGGCCGAAAGGCGTAGTCGATGGGAAACGGGTTAATATTCCCGTACTCGGCGTTACTGCGAAGGGGGACGGAGAAGGCTATGTTGGCCGGGCGACGGTTGTCCCGGTTTAAGCGTGTAGGCTGAGCATCCAGGCAAATCCGGATGCTTAAGGCTGAGGCGTGATGACGAGGCGCTACGGCGCTGAAGCAACAAATGCCCTGCTTCCAGGAAAAGCCTCTAAGCTCCAGGTAACGCGGAATCGTACCCCAAACCGACACAGGTGGTCAGGTAGAGAATACCAAGGCGCTTGAGAGAACTCGGGTGAAGGAACTAGGCAAAATGGTGCCGTAACTTCGGGAGAAGGCACGCTGGCGCGTAGGTGAAGGGACTTGCTCCCGGAGCCGAGGCCAGTCGAAGATACCAGCTGGCTGCAACTGTTTATTAAAAACACAGCACTGTGCAAACACGAAAGTGGACGTATACGGTGTGACGCCTGCCCGGTGCCGGAAGGTTAATTGATGGGGTTATCCGTAAGGAGAAGCTCTTGATCGAAGCCCCGGTAAACGGCGGCCGTAACTATAACGGTCCTAAGGTAGCGAAATTCCTTGTCGGGTAAGTTCCGACCTGCACGAATGGCGTAATGATGGCCAGGCTGTCTCCACCCGAGACTCAGTGAAATTGAACTCGCTGTGAAGATGCAGTGTACCCGCGGCAAGACGGAAAGACCCCGTGAACCTTTACTACAGCTTGACACTGAACACCGGTCCTTGATGTGCAGGATAGGTGGGAGGCTTTGAAGCGCGGACGCCAGTCCGCGTGGAGCCGCCCTTGAAATACCACCCTTTAATGGCTGGTGTTCTAACGTAGGCCCGTAATCCGGGCTGCGGACAGTGTCTGGTGGGTAGTTTGACTGGGGCGGTCTCCTCCCAAAGCGTAACGGAGGAGTACGAAGGTCAGCTAATCACGGTCGGACATCGTGAGGTTAGTGCAATGGCATAAGCTGGCTTGACTGCGAGAGTGACGGCTCGGGCAGGTGCGAAAGCAGGTCATAGTGATCCGGTGGTTCTGAATGGAAGGGCCATCGCTCAACGGATAAAAGGTACTCCGGGGATAACAGGCTGATACCGCCCAAGAGTTCATATCGACGGCGGTGTTTGGCACCTCGATGTCGGCTCATCACATCCTGGGGCTGAAGTAGGTCCCAAGGGTATGGCTGTTCGCCATTTAAAGTGGTACGCGAGCTGGGTTTAGAACGTCGTGAGACAGTTCGGTCCCTATCTGCCGTGGGCGCTGGAAGACTGAGAGGGGTTGCTCCTAGTACGAGAGGACCGGAGTGAACGCACCGCTGGTGTACGGGTTGTCATGCCAATGGCACTGCCCGGTAGCTACGTGCGGAAGAGATAAGTGCTGAAAGCATCTAAGCACGAAACTTGCCTCGAGATGAGTCTTCCCTGAGGCCTTTGAGCCTCCTGAAGGGACGTTGAAGACGACGACGTTGATAGGCCGGGTGTGTAAGCGCAGCGATGCGTTGAGCTGACCGGTACTAATGACCCGTGAGGCTTAACCTTACAACGCCGGAAGCGTTTTGGGGAAAGAGAGAGACGCGAGAATTTTCAGTTTGTTCACCGGATTAAAGCATCAAGCGGGAGCGGGTAAAAGCGCGTTCCGGCGACAAGAATTTGCCTGGCGGCGAGAGCGCGGTGGTCCCACCTGACCCCATGCCGAACTCAGAAGTGAAACGCCGCAGCGCCGATGGTAGTGTGGGGCTTCCCCATGCGAGAGTAGGGAACTGCCAGGCATCAAACAAACGACGGAGCCCCGGCGAAAGCCGGGGCTTTTTCGTCTCTGCAACATCCAGGTTTTCCTGTGCGTCCCGATGTTTTCAAAACGGAGCCGCCCGCTTCAGATTCGCTTTATCGTTTCCGCCTGCCCGTAACAAACGCTTTCCCTTCTCCTGCCTTTATCACCCCGTTTAATTTATCGGCTGCAATAAAACCTGTCTGTTTTCAGCCACTTTTCATTACATAATGGCTGTTGCTTCACAAAAACCATCCCCTGAATATAAAAGTTTTCCTTAACTCTCATCTTTAATGCTTTACTGAATTTTTGTCTTTTTTAACGGTAAGGATCAATCGTGAGGCATAATATGGCTGATGTGTTAACCAATAAGAAACAATCGGAACTCGCCAGGGCATCGGATAAAAAGCGCATTAGCGCTATTATCGGCGCATCTTCCGGTAATTTAGTCGAATGGTTTGATTTTTACGTCTACTCTTTCTGCTCCCTTTATTTTGCCCATATCTTCTTCCCGGCGGGCAATCCGACTACCCAGCTGGTACAGACCGCAGGCGTCTTTGCTGCCGGATTTTTGATGCGCCCCATCGGTGGCTGGCTATTCGGCTGGATTGGCGATCGCCATGGGCGTAAAACCTCAATGCTAATTTCTGTTTGTATGATGTGCTTTGGTTCACTGGTCATTGCCTGCCTGCCGGGTTATGCCACGCTGGGCGTTTGGGCACCGATACTGCTGCTACTGGCACGACTGTTTCAGGGGCTGTCGGTTGGCGGCGAGTATGGTACCAGCGCAACCTATATGAGTGAGGTAGCCGTAGAAGGACGCAAAGGTTACTACGCTTCATTTCAATACGTTACGCTGATTGGCGGGCAGCTGTTAGCGTTGCTTACCGTGGTGATATTGCAACACCTGTTGCCTGTTGAAGCGCTGCGCAGCTGGGGATGGCGTATTCCTTTTGCGCTGGGAGCGCTGCTGGCAATTGTGGCGCTGTTTTTAAGGCGTTCGCTGGATGAAACCACTGACAGCAAAACACGCCAGCACCAGGATGCCGGACGCCTGGGCGGGCTATGGAAACATCGTCGCGCCTTTTTGATGGTGCTGGGGTTCACCGCCTGCGGTTCGCTAAGTTTTTATACCTTCACCACCTATATGCAAAAATACCTGGTAAACAGCGCGGGGATGGATGCGAAAACTGCCAGTGGATTGATGACGCTGGCGCTGTTTGTCTTCATGCTGATTCAGCCAGTTATTGGTGCGCTTTCCGACAGGATCGGGCGTCGTAACTCCATGCTGATTTTTAGCGTGGGCGCTATGTTCTGTACGGTTCCAATTCTGACGCTCTTACAGTATGTAGAAAGCGGATGGCTGGTCTTTGCGCTGGTGATGCTGGCGCTGCTGATTACCAGTTTCTACACCGCGATTAGCGGTATCCTGAAAGCGGAAATGTTTCCACCTGAAGTGCGGGCAATGGGTGTTGGGCTTTCCTATGCCGTAGCGAATGCGATTTTTGGCGGTTCGGCGGAATATGTCGCCCTGTCGCTCAAGGCTGCGGGCCACGAAACGCACTTCTTCTGGTATGTCTCAGTGATGGGGGCGGTCGCGCTGCTGGTTTCGCTGATGCTGCATCGTAAGGGGCAGGGTATAAAGCTATAGCCTATTGACCGATATTCCACAGGGCAAAGCCGGTCGCCGCACCGGCTATATCCCAGCCCAGATCCTTCCAGCTCCAGCCGCTCCCCTCGGCGCGGCTGTCGTATACTTCCTTAGCCACGCCGAAGCTGAGCGCAAACATCAGGCCGAATTGATTGCTGCGATGCGTTGTCCAGCCCTGCTGCTGTCCATACTCATTACCAGCAGCGGAGAGCACCGCGGAGGCGATAAAATGCTGTGCTTTATCCTGACCGGTCCAGCTATCCTGAGCGCTGTGGCTACAGCCAGCGCAGCACAGACAGAGTAAAATCAGCACAACTCGCATCGCAGCTCCTGCTTCCAGAGATCAGAAAGGCGCTTTAACTTACAGAATACGACTGATCAGGCGGTCGATCCTGATACGACGCAGGCGTCGAATAAGCTTACGAACTTTCACCGGGTAGTCAGCGATACTTTCGAGATCGCGGAAATGCTTCACTACGCTGGTATGCTGACGAATCAGCGTCAGCTCGCGATCCCGTTGATCGGCCAGCTGTTGCAGCGGATCGTGGATCAACACGGCGTTTTCCAGATCCAGACGCCAGGCGCGTGGATTAAGGTTATTGCCGGTAATCAGCATCCATTCATCATCCACCCACATTCCCTTCAGGTGATAGCTGTTATCGTTATCTTTCCACAATCTTACGGTCAGCTGCCCGTTGCTGACGTAATATTGCAGCCTGCTAAGAAAACGTCGCAGATTAATTTCATACAGATAGGGTAGAGCGCCAATAATTTTAAACGGCTGATCCTGCGGGATATAGAAATCATTGGCAGTTTTATCGCCGACAATAATTTCCACTTCCTTACCCTGACGCAGCAGCCAGATAATATTGCGCACCAGAATCGCGGGCAGATTAAAGTAAGGCGTACAGAGCGTCAGCTTCCGTTCCGCGCAGGGCATCAAATGATAGATGGTTTTATTCAGCAGGCTGCGTTTGCCCAGCCCGACCAGCGGCGTAACCGCCAGCTCTTCATTACCGGCGTTCGGCGTAAAGTGGTAATCAAAGCCGCGCAGATCCTGACGGAACTGACGGGTTTCGTTCTTAATTTCCGGACTTCTGGGACGCTCACGACGATTGAGCCGATGCACCGCGACTGCATTTTTCAGGTTACGATCAATCCACTCGAACATAGTGTCGGCCAGCTGCGGATTGCGGATCAGCTGATAGCGATCGTAGCGATATTTATCGTGCTGGTGCAGATAGACATCGTTCAGGCTGGCACCGCTGTAAAGCAGCGTATCGTCGATAATAAAGCCTTTCAGGTGTAGCACGCCCAGCGCTTCACGGGTATTAACCGGGATACCATACACCGGAATAGCGATATCGGGATGCTGGCTGGCCATATCGCAATACCAGTCGGCGTTGGTACTACCTTTGGCGTCGCCAATACGGCCACGCTGCGCCCGATGCCAGTCAACCAGCACGCTAATATCCAGCGTCGGACGTGCGCGTTTAGCGTCGTACAGCGCGGAAAGCACCGCTCGTCCGGCGTCATCATTTTCCAGATAAAGCGCCACAATGCAAATGCGCTGCGTCGCGCCGGCAATTTTTTCCAGCAGCGTTGTGCGAAACTCTGAAGGCGAGTAAAGCGTGTTCACATCAGCAACGGACTGGGACAGTTTGGGCAGCTGTGCAAGGTGTTGTTGATGTTTATTGCGCTTAAATTTAGACAACATCACAGTGCGCTTCTTCTCTATGTATTGAGTGGTCTTTCGCCATGAAATCATGGTCCTAACCGACAATATTAACATTAACTGCGCGTAAAGGGCGATCTTCGCAGGTTAATGTTGCTCGCCAGCGTGATGAAGGGGCAAATGTAAGCTAACAATGCCGTCCTCCAGCTGCACATCCACGCTGAATCCTAACTTCCTTGCCAGGGTAATCATGCCTTGGTTGCCGGGCATAGTAATACCGTTTAGCTGCTGGAGACCATGATTACGCGTATAGATAATCATCTTTTCCAGCAGGCGTCTGCCCAGCCCCAGACCTTTCAGATCGGAACGCACCAGAACGGAGAATTCAGCATCGGTGTTATCCGCATCGGAAATCGCGCGGGTCACGCCAATAATCTCCGCTTCACCGCGTTGCTCACGCACCGCCACAAAAGCCATCTCTCGATCGTAGTCGATTTGCGTCATATTGGCTAAATCCTCATGGGTAAACTCATTGATCTCGCTAAAGTAGCGATAGTAAAGATCCTCTTTGGTTACCTGAGCGATAAAGCGCTGCAGCAAGGGTTCATCTTCCGGCAGAATAGGGCGAAACTGGCAGACTGCGCCGTTTTTCAGCGTAACGTTTTCTTCCAGCGTATGCGGATAAGGACGAATAGCCAGCCTTGATTCATTTACTCCGCTAAACTCCGCCAGCGTCAGGGTGACATCCAACAGGGTAAACTCATCGCCCGCCGCCAGCAGGGGATGGATATCCAGACGCTGAATTTCCGGGCAATCAACAACCAGATTGGATACCTGCACCAGCACCGCACTTAATGCCGGAATATCCAGCGGCCTCAGGGCGCTGCGACCGCGAATTTTGCCGGTTTTTATCGCCTGGATAACCAGATAGCGCGCGAGAGCCATATTCAGCGGCGGTAGCGCCACCGCTGCATGACGGTCTGCCTGCCACTCTACGCCGCTTTCGCCCAGCATAATTACCGGCCCGAACAGCGGATCCTGCTCAACCACAATCCGTAGTTCCTGAGCACCAGCACGGTTCGCCATGCTTTGTACCAGCAGCCCATGAATACGCGCCTGGGGCCAGGTCAGCTTCACCCTGTCGATAATAGCCTCTGCCGCCTGTTGTACTTCGCTGGCGGTACGCAGATAGAGCATCACCCCCTGTACATCAGATTTATGAGGAATATCCGGTGAGCGCAGCTTCAGCGCTACGGGGTAGCCTATTTGTCCGGCAATATGCACCGCCTCCACGCTGTCTCCGGCGATCCAGGTCGGCAGCGTTGTCAGGCCATAGGCCTGTAAAATTGCCCGTACCTCATGCGTATCCAGCTGTGTTGTCCCCTCCTGTAAAGCCTGCTGGATAAGCTGGTGAGCGTGCGCGGTATCCTGTTTCAGCGTGGCGGGTAGCGCAGGCGTCTCGCGTAGCTGTTTCTGGTTGCGCCGGTATTCCACCATATGCATAAAAGCGGTTACCGTTCCTTCTGGCGTGCGATAGGTAGGGATCGCCGCATCGCCAAAGGCGCGACGCGCCTCCTGTGATGAGAACTCACCGCACCAGTTAGTCAACAGCGTCAGGGATTTGCCGCGCGGGTGCTGCTTTACCAGTTCAATCAGGCGCTGTGCGGTTTCCGTCGCCGGAGCGACCGCGCTCGGCGCATGAATAACCATCAGCGCATCCAGCTCATGGCTGTCGAGTAATAACGCTACCGTCTGGAGATAGCGTTCTGGCGTGGCATCATCCTTTAAATCCAGTGGATTACCGGGGACGATTGCCTCAGGTAAGAGGGCTGTTAGTGCAGCAAGCGTGGCATCGCTGAGCTGGGCCAGCTTTCCGCTGCGTGCCTGTAGCGCATCCAGCGCCAGCGCAGCAGGTGCGGCACCGTTACTGATCATCATCAGCCGATCGCCGCGCAGCGGGCGCATATGGCTCAAGGTCTCTACGGCGGAAAACAGTTCATGGGTATCCTGTACCCGCAGCAGGCCTGCGCGCTGAATCGCTGCGTCCCAGGCGGCGTCCAGCCCGGCATGGGTTTTCAGCAGCGCCTGCGCCTGGGGACTGCGCCCGCTTTTAATCACCAGTATGGGTTTATTACGCGAGGCGCTACGGGCGGCAGAGACAAAGCGTCTGGCATCGCTGAGGTGTTCCAGATAGAGCAGGATGGCGCTGGTTTTGCCATCACGTGCCAGAAAATCGAGCAGGTCGTCGATATCGGTATCCAGGCTGTCGCCCAGCGCGATAAACCAGGAGAATCCCAGCTGGCGCTGCTGCGCCCAGTCAAGGATGGTATTGGAGACGGCGGCGGACTGCGAGACGAAAGCCAGTTTGCCTTTCAGGATCGGCACGGGTGAAAAGCTGGCGTTCAGCCCTTGCCAGGGGGCCAGCAGCCCCAGGCTGTTCGGCCCCAGCAGGCGGATCTGCCAGCGGCTGGCGCAGGCTTTCAGCGCCTGTAACTGACCTTCCGGCGCGGAGAGAATAATGCAGGCCTTACAGCCTTTCTCGCCGAGCTGCTGCAACAGGCTGAGGTTGCGGCTGGCATTGGTGCAGATAATCGCCAGCTCCGGTGCGAAAGGCAGGCTATGGATATCGGGCCAGGCCAGCACGCCGGATACCGCCTTATATTTGGGTGTCACCGGCAGAACCGGCCCGCTAAAGCCGCCTGCCAGCAGATTACGCATCATCAGATAGCCCGCGCGCCCCGGTTTTATTGAGGCACCGATAACGGCAATAGATTTCGGTCTTAACAGCGCTTCCAGTCCACGTTGACTCATTTCCCGCTCCTGAAACCTTGATGCGTTTGAGTGTAACCGTTTTTGCCGCTTTTGTTACGCGCGGCGCGTCTGGCGACGTAATCCGAGAATATCCGCCACGTTCCAGCGTTTTAAATGACCCACGTAGGTTAGCGACTGCTTATGGCGATAGGAGGAGACGTCACCCGCGCGCATATGCAGTAAATCCGCCGGACTGAGCCAGCCAGGTTGACCATCGAACAGCGGATGACCGGCATAGGCGTAGGCGGCGGCAACAAACTGTGAACAGAAGAAGCTGGTGGAGGTTTCGTCTTCCGCCATCTGCACCGAGGCGAGCATCGAGAGACACTGATGGCGCAGCGAGGCGTAAAACAGCGGAAGCTCGCAGAGGCGGCGGGAAAGCATAAACGGCGCCAGCATCACGATACCTTTATAGTTATATTTTTCTCCCTGCCGGGCCAGCGCATAATCGCGCAACCGGCTGGCATCTTCAGCGCTAAAGTTTTCCAGGCGTAGCGCCAGCAGATTATTACTTTCTGCTATCGCCTCGCTTAGCGGAATAATCCCGACGCCTTTGCCGGTAGCCTCTGCTACCAGATTATCGCCGAGATAAATCGCCGCATGGCTGACGCCGGTCATGCTGACCAGCCGGATAGCCTGTGATGTCATTGAGGTTGCGGATGAGAGCAGCATATCGCCGGGCTGTAAATCAGAAGCGGTGATTGGCGTCACCGCCTGCACGGAGGAGGTGCGGCTGGACTGAAGACGCAGCGGCACGCTTTGTGGTGTGTTAACAATATCCATACTGCAACCTGCCGACAGCAGGCAAAACAGCAAAATAAATAAGGCTTTCATTGTCCCTTTAGCTCTGTAACGATCCATCGTGGCAGCAGGATAAAATAAAAGCCTTGTGATTTCAGTGGTTATTTTTGTGCAGGAAACATATCGTTATTTAACGACGCCGGATGATGGGGTTTGCCTGCCAGATAGCGTTGACGAAACAGCGTAAAATGATCGCTAAGCGTCTGGCCCGCGGCGGTATCGCCCGCCTGACGCAGCAGTTCGGCGGCAATCTCGGCGGTGCAGTGCTGGCCGGGGCCGTGCGCCTCGCGCAGCGTATAGGCGGAAGGCGTGGTAACCCGCAGCGACATTACCGGCAGTGCATCCAGCCAGGGGCTTTTGCGAAACATTTTACGCGCTTCGGTCCAGGTGCCATCCAGCATAATAAACAGCGGCGGTTTGCCCTGTATCGGTGGTGCATTGAGTACCGGACGATCGCCATCAGCATACGATTCAGGGAAAACAACCATCGGCTGATAATCGTCGTTAGCAACCGCCGCCAGCAATGCCGGATCGGGTTCGGTGCGTGACCAGCCAAAAGCGAGCGTATCGGGTAGTACATCGGCGATTAAACGCCCGGTATTGCTGGGCTTCATCGGCTCCGTATCGAACATCACCAGGCAGAAACGGCTGCGTGCGTGCTGGGGAACAATTTCCGCACACAGGCAGAGCTTTTGTGGTAGCAGACAGCCCTGGCAACGGCGGACGCGGTTGCCGCGCGCTAAAAAAGGGCGGGTGGCACGCGCCAGGCGCTCGGCGCGCAGGCGTAAAACGGCATTATGGCTCATGGAATCGCACTGGCAAAAACGCCATTGTAGCGGGAAGCGGCTGGGAAGCGTAGTGCGGCTGGCATTGCCAGCCGCGTGGATTACAGCGTTTCATCCAGCCATTCGTTAAACGGGGCCTTCGGCATGGCACCGTTCAGCATATCCGCCAGCTGACCCTGTTTGAACACCATAATGGTAGGGATGCTGCGGATACGAAAACGTGCGCTCAGCTCCGGCTCCGCTTCGGTATTGACCTTCAGGAAGCGCACCTTACCGTTACGTTCGGCGGCGACATCTTCATAGATCGGCGCAAAGTTAACGCAGGGGCCGCACCAGGGCGCCCAGAAATCCACCACCACCGGCAGGTCGTCTTGTAAATATTTATCCAGCGTGGCGCTGGTGGCGTTAATCACTTCGCCATCAAACAGCTCGCTGCCACAGCGGCCACATTTTGCGCCATCGGCCATGCGCTCTTCCGGAACGCGGTTGGTTGCCTGGCAGGATGCACATACCGTATTCATTTAACACCTCAGGTTTTATCGTTACCGGCTTAGATAACCGCGAAATTAATGCATAAGCTTAATTATCAATCGGCTCTGATTGAGCAACAACATGGAATACTCAATGAGTGCAATAGTTGGCGACTTTTAGCCGAAGTTGATGGCATACAGCCTGTGCTTCAGGTAATCTTCGCGCTTCGCGCTCAGCAGGTGGAGGAACAGATGAACGACGAATTCAAAGGTAAAAGCGGCAAGGTCAAAGTGATGTATGTTCGCGGCGACGATAACGGAGATAAACGCGGACAGAATCCCCGAACGGGCAGAGGCAGCAGGCCCGGCGCCGATCGCCAGGAAGGTAGCCGTCGTCCATCTCGCCAGTCTGACAGCGCGGCGCGCGGCGGACGTGATGGTAAATTCCGCGGCAATCGCGATCGTGATGCGCAACCGCGCAGTGATTCACCGTGGCGCACCGTTTCCCGCGCGCCGGGTGAAGAAACGAAGCCCGATCATGGCGGCATTAGTGGTAAAAGTTATATCGATCCAGAGCAGCTACGTCGTCAGCGTATGGAAGAGACGCGCGTGTACGGCGAGAACGCCTGTCAGGCGCTGTTTCAAAGCCGCCCGGAATGTATCGTGCGCGCCTGGTTTGTACAGAGCGTAACGCCGCGCTTCCGTGATGCGTTGCGCTGGCTGGCGGCCAACCGCAAAGCCTATCACGTGGTGGAAGAGGCAGAGCTGGAAAAAGCGTCCGGCACCGAGCATCACGGCGGCGTTTGTTTCCTGATTAAGAAACGTGTTGGTACACCGGTAAGCGAGTGGCTGGCAACGGATCGCGAGCAGGATTGCGTACTGGCGCTGGAAAATATTGGCAACCCGCATAATATCGGCGGCATTATGCGCAGCAGCGCACATTTTGGCGTTAAAGGCCTGTTGGTAGATGATGCCGCCGTGCTGGAATCAGGCGCGGCAGTACGTACCGCGGAAGGCGGTGCCGAACATGTGCAGGCGCTCAGCGCAGAGAGCTTTGTCAAAGGTCTGGAAGCGTTCCGCAAGGCGGGTTATACCATCGTAACCACTTCCAGTCACAAAGGCAGCACGCCCCTGACGCAGGCGAAACTCCCGGCGAAGATGGTGCTGGCGCTGGGGCAGGAGAGCGATGGCCTGAGTGAATCTGCCCTGAAGCAGGGCGATATGAGCGTGTCGATTGACGGCACCGGTAAGGTGGAAAGCCTTAACGTTTCCGTCGCAACCGGCATTCTGCTGGCGGAGTGGTGGCGTCAAAACCACTAAGCGTGACAGAGATAAAAAACGGGCGAATGCCCGTTTTTTTGTGCCTGAGAAAAGCGTCGTTCAGGTTTCTGGTGATTTAGCGGATGCTACGCGGGATAGCCTCAACCTCCCGCGCTTTAGCCGCACCTGACTAATGCGCACCGCCACCGCCACCACCGGAACTGAACGGTGGACGTGCAAACCAGACCATCACCACCAGCAGCAGGAAAATTCCCGCTGACATCCAGAACACTTCGTTAGCTGAGATAATCAATCCCTGATTCGTGATCTGCTGGGCAATATAGATGGGAGCCTGCTGGTGGTTCATACCCAGCTGCTCCAGCTGCCGATAAGTCTCTTGCGCATTGCTGTTATAAGGCGTAATCGACTCGCTGAAATAGCTGTGATGCATTGATTCACGATTGGTCCACATGGTCGTGGTAATCGAAGTCCCGATCGATCCCGCCAGGGTACGCATAAAGTTCGACAGGCTGGAGGCGGCAGCCAACCGCTCCGGCGGCAGGCCAGACAGGGTAATGGTGGTTAGCGGCATAAAGAAGCAGGCCACCGCCAGACCCTGCACAAACTGCGGCCATGCCGAAGCGCCAAAGTCCATTCCCGGTTCGAACGTCCAGGCACGCCAGTAGAAACAGACGGCGTACATAATAAAGCTGAAAGTGACCAGGTAGCGCATATCGATCCGATGCGCGAAGCGACCGATTATCGGCGACAGGATGACCGGGAAAATCCCTACCGGCGCGGAGGCCAGCCCAGCCCAGGTTGCCGTATAGCCGAATACCTCCTGCAACAGCTGCGGCAGCAGAACAATTGAGCCGAAATAAAGCATGTAGGCGAGGCTGATCGACAAACAGCCGATGGTAAAGTTACGCGACTTAAACAGCGTCAGGTCAACGACCGGATGGTCGTCCGTCATCTCCCAGACAAACAGAATCGCCAGCGCCACTACCGCCACCACCGTCAGCACGATAATCTCGGTTGAACTAAACCAGTCCAGCTCGCGTCCACGGTCGAGCATAATTTGCAGTGCCCCGATACCCACGATCAGCAGAACCAGCCCTACCGTATCGATCGGGCGGATCTCCGTTTTGGTTTCACGGTTACGCAGCGTCTGTAACGTCAGGATAGTCACCACGATACCGATCGGTACGTTGATGAAGAAAATCCATCCCCAGTGATAGTTGTCGCTGATCCAGCCGCCCAGAATCGGACCGCAGATCGGCGCGACAACCACCGTCATCGCCCACAGCGAGAGGGCAACGCTGCGTTTAGCGGGAGGATAGTTGCTTAACAACAGACTTTGCGACAGCGGAATCAGCGGCCCGGCAACCAGCCCCTGCACCACGCGGAACAGAATCAGCATCGGGAGGCTTTCTGCGATACCGCAGAGAAAGGACGCCAGCGCAAAAGCGACGGTTGACCAGACAAACAGTTTCACCTCGCCCACGCGCTTCGCCAGCCAGCCGGTAATCGGGATGGAAATAGCATTAGCCACGCCGAACGAGGTGATAACCCAGGTACCCTGCGAATTCGAAGCGCCCAGGTTACCGGCGATAGTCGGAATGGCAACGTTGGCGATGGTGGAATCCAGCACCTGCATAAAGGTCGCCAGCGACAGCGCGATGGTCATCAGGACCAGCTGAGCGCCTTCAAGCGGTTTTTGTGCCATGACAGTCTCCCGCGTTACTCGCTCGCATTGGCGCGAATGATCTCGCTGATTAACTGATTGACCGGCGCCAGATCGATCGCCAGCGCATCGCTCTGATAAGCGGGGCTCTGACGTACCTGAGAAGCCAGCACGCTGCCCTCTTTATTGCTGGTATCTATTTTAACCAGCGTGGACAGGCCGATGCGCAGCGGATGATCCGCCACTTCTTTGGCATCCAGCTCAATACGTACCGGCAGACGCTGGACGACTTTGATCCAGTTGCCCGTTGCGTTCTGCGCGGGCAGCAGCGAGAAGGCGCTGCCGGTGCCCATATCCAGGCCGACGACTTTACCGTGGTAAACCACATCATCACCATAGATATCGCTGATCACCGTCGCCGGTTGGCCGATGCGCACGCCTGCCAGCTGCGTCTCTTTAAAGTTGGCGTCGACCCAAATGCCGGTAGCGGGTACTACCGCCATCAGCGGCGTGGTGGGAGAGATCTGCGCGCCTACCTGGACGCTGCGGCGGGAAACGTAGCCGTCAATCGGGCTGCGAATGTCGGTACGCTGCAACGCCAGCCAGGCGTCACGCAGCGCGGCGGCGTTCTGTTTTACCGCAGGCTGGTTTTCCAGCGAGGTATCCAGAATTACCGCCTGATTGGCATTATATTGCTGCACCGCCACGTCCAGCTGTGCTCTGGCGGTAGCGACGGCGTCGCGCGCGTGCTGTAATTCTTCACGCCCAATCAGGTTTGAGGCACCCAACGGCTCGCGGCGTTTAAGATCCGCTTCCGCCTGCGCCAGCGCGGTTTTTCGCAGGGCAATCGAGGCCTGATATTGCTTGCTGTTAATCATCAGCTGATGCGTCTGGCGCACACTGGTAGCCAGTGCGGTTTGCGCTTTTTCAAATGCCTGTTCCGCATCGGTTTTATCCAGCGTGACCAGCACATCACCTTTCTTCACGAAGTCGGTATTATCAAACCAGACCCTGTTCACGCTACCGGTGACCTGGGCCATTATCTGCACCTGGTTACCTGCCACATAGGCATCATCGGTTTCTTCAAAATGACGCAGCACCAGCGCCCAGTAAATCAGATATGCAATGCCAGCCAGAATAAACAGCACCGCCAGGATAATTAATGCTTTTTTACGCGTTTTCTTTTTCCCGGCAGGCTTCTGGGGGGATTGCGTTTCCGCATTCGCACTCATGGTTTTCTCCACGTATACACCTATTCGGGGTGCGTTGATCCCTTGTACGCAGCGGCCCGAGCCTAAAAAGCCAGCAATACGGTGCTGGCATGGACAAAAGCGGATTAAAATATCGATTTCTGAGTGTGATTGTTTCGCAGGAATTGCTATTGATGTGAAAGAGAAGAAATAACTTCCTCTTCATCCATCTGATCCAGACGGTTCAGCAGCTTGCGCGTCAGGCTCTCCAGCTGTACTTTTTCGCTGTTGCTGAGCGAGGACCAAAGATACTGCAGGCTCTGATGCTGCGGCGGGAGCACCTGGCGCAGAAACGCGTTGCCTTTTTCCGTTAAGTGCAGATGCAGGCAGCGACGATCGTTATCGCTTTCGCGTCGTTCAATCCAGCCGCGTTTTTCCAGTTCATCGGCAATGCGCGTCGCGTTGGTACGGGATGAACCCAGCGCCGCGCTCAGTTCTGATGGCTGAATACTCTGGTTTTCCTGTGCATCCAGCGTAATCAACGCCATAAACAGTGTCTCGTTAATCCCCTGAGCTTTCAGCATCTTATTACGATTATCCAACAGCTTGCTCTGCATATGCATGCACAGACGCGTCAGCATAATTTCCTGGAGTGGGAAATCTTTATGGCGAGTAGCGCGAATGTTCAGCATCTGTTCAATGGGAGTAAACGAACTTTCCATCTTAAAGGAACCTCATTAGTTGCAACTGGTATAGTAATGGTGATGACGAAACAGGCGTAAACAGCGCTACCAGCGGGTCTGTTCACGCGATCGCTACGTCACCATTCAATATTTCCGGCTCACTCCATAAACCGAAACTGCAGACTGCCGGATTAAGGCGGTCGCGGGTCTGATAAATCCATCGCCACGGAATACGCAAAAACGCTACGCGGTAGTGCTGTTGCACGCTGGCGGCTGCCGCGGAAAACATGCCTGACGCTAATATAACAGGCGTATGGCTGACATGAATAGCATTGTTGTTTAGGCCTGTATTATCGCGATACTCTTTCTATAGTTTAAATAATTGCTTGTGAAAATATAACCTTTATGAATAAATTCCTGGCTAACCATATCAGAGTGATCAACGGCTTTATAGCATGGCTTTACTGAAAGGAACGCTATTTACACTTCGTTGGTTAATTATTGTGATCTTCATAGCGATAGCCTGCCCACCAGCTTAACAGATTAAGTAAAGTTAATAGCGAACCGGCAGCGCATACGCCATACCAGCCCGCAAAATGATAAGCGTTAGCGGAGAGCAACGAGCCTGCCGCGCCGCCGATAAAGTAGCTGGTCATATACCCGGCCGTCAGGCGGTTACGCGCTTCAGGCATACGCCGATAGATCACGCTCTGGTTGGTAATGTGTACGCCCTGTACTGCCAGGTCGAGTAGGATAATCCCGGCAATCAAAGCCAGCAGCGAGTGGGCACCCAGCGCGGTTAATGCCCAGGAAGCCAGCATAATCAGCAGGCCAAGGGTGGTTGTCAGGCGCGCCTTGCCCCGGTCGGCCAGCGCGCCCGCCTGACGTGCAGCCAGAGCACCGGCGGCACCAGCCAGACCCAGCAGGCCAATCTCGCCTTCGCTGTAGTTCCACGGCGGCGCCGCCAGCAAAAACGCCATTGAGGTCCACAAAATGCTGAAGTTAGCGAAAGAGAGGCAGCCGATAACGGCACGCGTTCGTAGCACACGTGTCGCGGCATAGAGATGAAAAATAGAGCCGAGTAGCTGCGGATAGTTTAAATCTACCGTCTGCCGATAGCGCGGCAGACCACGCCACAGCGCCAGCGCCATTAATGCCATCAGAACGCTGGCTACCCAAAACACGGCGCGCCAGCCGCCAAGCTGTGCCAGCGCTCCGGCGACGGTGCGCGCCAGTAAAATGCCAAGCAGCAGGCCGCTCATTACCGTGCCGACTACCTTACCGCGCTTCTCCGGTGCGGCCAGCGTTGCTGCCAGCGGCACCAGCAGTTGGGCAACCACCGAGAAAAGTCCGGTCAGGGCGGTGCCCAGCAGCATCATGGCAAGATTGGTGGAAAGGGCGGTAATCACCATGCCGCCTGCCGCCAGCAGGCTCATGCCCACAATTAACGCACGACGCTCAACGCGATCGCCCAGCGGCACCAGCAGCAGCAAACCGGCAGCGTAGCCGAGCTGCGCCGTGGTAACGATAAAACCGGCCTGGCTTACCGACAGGTTAAAGCCATGGGCAATCGTATCCAGCAAAGGTTGTGCATAGTAGTTGCAGGCCACTGCCAGTCCGGTAGCGATGGACATTAACGCCACCAGCATCGGACTAAGTCCGTGAGTCGTTGAATTCATGAGCAATAAGTATGGTTGATAATTCGTCGGAACTAATAGTAACTCAAAAAACTATTTCGTTGTTGAAAGCATTTAACAGGACATACCAGTTTTGTTTACTATTTCATCGGCAGCAAGCGGGCAGGGAGGCGGCATTTCCAATGGAATGGCAAAAACAAGGTAACAATTCCCGGTTTGTTTTTTAACATTCCAACCACTTATTTTCACCCTTGATCGGCTTTTTTTACTCCCAGAATGTGCCTTATTTACTCAGAGTCGAGCGCTTTACGTATCGTGGTATTCATCGTTGGCGCTGAAGTTTAACGCTGGGTATCGTAACGGTAGAAAAATATCGGGATGGTAGAAAAAGAACGCGTAGGCAGGATAATCCCCGCGCAGGCGGGGAGAGGAGTCAGCGAAGAGGTTAGCGACGAGAAGCGAGCAATGCCCCGATAAAAATACCGACCGCAGCGCCAACGCCTGCACCCTGCCACGGCTTATCATGGATCCAGCTATCCACCTGCTGCCCGGCATCGCGTGCCGCCTGGCTGACGCGGTTACGCCCGTGCATTTTGGCACGCGTCTCTTTTAGCAGCGCTTCCGCTTTACTGCGCGCTGCGTCAATGTCATCCTGGGCTTTACTGCCGTAAGATTTCAGCAAATCGTCCAGCGTATCTGCCAGCACTGAAATATCCTGATTAAAGTCGGTCTGGTCGTTTTTCGTTGATTGTTTGAACATTTTTCTTTTCCCTTTGCTAAATAACCTAATACTTAGTGTAGACCATCCACCGCAAGCGCAGCGCGAAGCGGTCTCCGTAGCTGGCTTTCTGGATAATTCTGAATGCCCCTGGCCGCCGCGCTGTTGTAAGGTTGCGAAGCTTTATAAGAATGAGAGGATTGAGCATGTATTTACGACCAGATGAGGTGGCACGCGTTCTGGAAAAAGCGGGTTTTGAAATGGATGCCGTGACGCCGAAAACCTATGGCTACCGCAGGGGCGATAACTATGTTTACGTCAACCGTGAGGCGCGCCTGGGAAGAACAGCCCTGGTCATTCATCCGACGCTGAAAGAGAAAAGCCTGAACTATGCCGATCCTGCGTCGGAGATCAAAACCTGCGATCACTATACGCAGTTCCCTATCTACCTGATGGGCGATACCCAGGATCACTACGGCATTCCGCACGGATTCAGCTCCCGCGCCGCGCTGGAACGCTATTTACAAAGCATGTTCGATTAAGTTCGTCTGCGTTGCGCGTTTTTTGTTAACGCCGCCATCGTGTTCACGATGGCGTCTCCTTCCGGTCACTGAGTGCTGTCCGGCCCTTCTTGCATTGCAATCTGCTGCCAGGGCAGGTATAAAACTTGCCTCATATAGAAGTTTAGACGTCCATACGGATAGACCCATGCAGTCAGAACAGCCGCAAGGCGGCGAATTTAAACGCAGTATGAAAACGCGTCACCTGGTGATGCTTTCCCTGGGCGGGGTGATTGGCACCGGCCTGTTTTTCAACACCGGTTATATTATTTCCACTACCGGCGCGGCGGGTACGCTGCTGGCTTACCTGATCGGCGCGCTGGTCGTCTGGCTGGTTATGCAGTCGCTGGGCGAGCTGTCGGTGGCGATGCCGGAAACCGGCGCGTTTCACGTCTACGCCAGCCGCTACCTCAGTCCGGCTACCGGCTATACCGTTGCCTGGCTTTACTGGCTTACCTGGACGGTGGCGCTCGGCTCCAGCCTGACGGCGGCGGGTTTCTGTATGCAGTACTGGTTCCCGCAAACTCCGGTCTGGCTCTGGTGCCTGGTATTCTGTATCGCGATCTTTTTACTGAACGTCATTTCGACGCGCTTCTTTGCCGAGGGCGAATTCTGGTTCTCGCTGATCAAAGTGATCACCATCCTCGCCTTTATCATCCTGGGCGGCTGTGCGGTATTTGGCGTGATTCCGTTAAAAGATGGCACCCCCGCGCCGTTCTTCCATAACCTCACCGCCTTCGGCTGGTTACCGCACGGCGTGCTGCCGATTTTAATGACGATGGTGGCGGTAAACTTCGCTTTTTCCGGCACCGAACTGATCGGCATCGCTGCCGGAGAGACGGAGAATCCACAGAAAGTGGTGCCGCTGGCGATTCGTACCACCGTGGCGCGGCTAATCATCTTTTTTATCGGCACGGTGCTGATTCTTGCGGCGCTGATCCCGATGGATCAGGCGGGCATCGTCAAAAGCCCCTTCGTGCTGGTGTTTGAAAAGATCGGCATTCCCTGGGCGGCGGATATTATTAACTTTGTTATTTTGACGGCGATTCTGTCCGCGGCGAACTCCGGCCTGTACGCATCGGGGCGTATGCTCTGGTCGCTCTCCAATGAGGGCACGCTACCGCGCTGCTTCGCACGCCTGACGCGACGCGGCATTCCGCTGTTCGCCATTAGCGCCAGCATGCTGGGCGGGCTGCTGGCGCTGTGCTCCAGCATCGTCGCGGCGGATACCGTTTATGTGGCGCTTTCAGCGATTTCCGGCTTTGCGGTGGTGGCGGTCTGGCTCAGCATCTGCGCTGCGCACTATGTGTTCCGCCGTCGCTATCTGCGTGAAGGGCATTCTCTCGCTGAACTGAAATATCGTGCGCCCTGGTTCCCGCTGACGCCGATATTGGGTTTCGCGCTCTGCCTGCTGGCCTGCGTTGGGCTGGCGTTCGATCCTGAACAGCGCGTCGCCCTCTGGTGCGGTCTGCCATTTGTCGCGATCTGCTACGGCGTATACTGGCTAACACAACGAAACAAGCGGGAAAGCGTTAAGGAAACGAAACATGCTGTTTGATCCCATTGCCGATCTGCTCCAGCGTAACGGTACGCTGATTCTTGATGGTGCGCTGGCGACGGAGCTGGAGGCGCGCGGCTGTCAGCTGGCTGATGCGCTCTGGTCAGCGAAAGTGCTGCTGGAAGATCCGCAGCTGATTTATCAGGTGCATTACGACTATTTCGCTGCCGGGGCGCAGTGCGCCATCACCGCCAGCTATCAGGCAACGCCGCTGGGTTTTGCCGCGCGCGGGCTGAATGAGGCGCAGGCGTGCGAGCTGATTGCCCGCAGTGCGGCGCTGGCGTTACGGGCGCGCGAAGATTATCTGGCGCAGCATCCGCAGAGTGCACCGCTGCTGGTTGCAGGTTCGGTAGGGCCCTATGGCGCTTATCTGGCGAACGGCGCTGAATATCGCGGCGACTATGCGCTGCCGCAGACGGAAATGATGGCCTTTCATCGCCCGCGTATCGAGGCGCTGGCGGCGGCAGGCGTCGATCTGCTCGCCTGCGAGACATTGCCCTCTTACGCTGAACTGGAAGCGCTGGTGGCGCTGCTGGCGGAGTTCCCGCAGCTGCCTGCCTGGTTCTCCTTTACCCTGCGCGACAGCGAACACCTTTCCGACGGCACGCCGCTGACGGCGGTCACGGCGCTGCTGAACCGCTGCCCGCAGGCGGTGGCGCTGGGAATCAACTGTATTGCGCTGGAGAAAGTTACTCCGGCGCTGGCAACGTTACGTCGTCTGACCGATAAACCGCTGCTGGTTTATCCCAACTCCGGTGAGCAGTATGACGCGGTGAGCAAAACCTGGCACAGTGCGCCCGCAGGCTGTTCGCTCCAGGATAAGCTGACAGAGTGGCAGGCTGCGGGGGCGCAAATCATCGGCGGCTGCTGTCGCACCACACCGCAGGATATCGCCGCGCTGTCCCGCCGCTGTCAACATGCCCGGCGGTAAAATGGCGGACTGCCGGGCCTAAGGAAATATGCGCCGCTGCCGATTAGACTAACTACCTAACCGTAAAAATCAGGAACGCGTATGAAACGCCTGTTACTGGCGCTGGCAGCCGCCTCGCTGCTCGGCGGCTGCGCCACCATTGTCGGCTCGGAAACGCAAAGCGTACGTATTGATTCAATTCCACAGGGCGCGGCCTTTGTGGTGCAGGATGAAACCGGACGCCCCGTGGCGGAAGGCGTGACGCCGAAAACTGTCGAACTGGCAAAATCTAACGGCAGCTACTTCGGCAAAAAGAGCTATCTGGTGATGCTGGAGCGGCCCGGCTATGTGCCGCTGACGCTGCCGCTAAAAGAGAAAGCGAACCTCTGGTATATCCTCGGCAACATTCCGCTGGGCGGCTTCCCCGGCTGGCTGCTGGTCGATCCCTTTTATGGCGGCATGTATAACATTGCGCCAGCGCAGGTGCGACCGGTCATCAACCCGGTTGGTGCGCGCGGCGGTTAAGTTTACGCCGACGCGCTATCGGGTTACTGGGCGGTGGGCTTCACCATCGCCCCGGTTTGCGTTTTATGCTTTTGCAGATACTGGTGCTGGAAAATGCACATGCGAATAGTGTTGCGGTATTCGCCGTTAATAAAAAATTCGTGGCGCAGCACGCCCTCAATTTCAAAGCCCAGCTTGCTGTAGATATGAATCGCCTTTTCATTCTCCTGATCGACAATCAGATAGAGTTTGTAGAGATTCAGTACGGAAAAACCATAATCCATTGCCAGCTTCGCCGCCTGGCTCGCCAGCCCTTTGCCCTGATGGGTGGGATCGATGATGATCTGGAATTCGGCGCGGCGGTGTACATGATTAATCTCTACCAGCTCCACCAGACCCACTTTTTCGCCTTCGTTTTCTACCACGAAACGGCGCTCGCTCTGGTCGTGGATATGTTTGTTATAGAGATCGGAGAGTTCGACAAATGCCTCGTAGGGTTCTTCAAACCAGTAGCGCATTACGCTGGCGTTGTTATCCAGCTGGTGAACGAAGTGCAAATCTTCGCGTTCAAGCGGACGTAGCTTCACGTTCATAAAAGCATCCTTGTGATAAAAACTTAACCTTCTGTACTGATTAATTCGCACCCTCCGTGGCGCTCTCAATGAATCCCTTCGCGCTCCGGCCTAGCAGACGCCGAAATCGCCCTCTTCGCGATAAGGATTAACGGAACTGGCCGGGATTTCGATCTCTTTTTTGTCCGCGTCGTCAATACGGGCGCACCACAGCATATCGCCTTCCACGCGCAGTACCTGCATTTTCGGGCCGCCGGTTTTCGCCTGCACCAAATCATCTTTCTGAAACATGGTTTCTCCAGGGGTTGCTGTTAGTTACATTTTTTTCCGGCCCGGCAGCGAAGCCGTGGCGCGGGTTAACCGCTTTTATCTGCAAGAGGAAGCGGTTGCCGGCGGGTGACACTCAGCAGGCTAACTATACTGATAGTACATTTCAGAAAAACGGGAGGAAAGATGACCATTCATAAAAAAGGGCAGGCGCATTGGGAAGGCGATCTGAAACGCGGTAAAGGCACCATCTCTACCGAAAGCGGCGCGCTCCAGCAGCAGCCGTATGGTTTTAATACCCGTTTCGAAGATAAACCCGGTACCAACCCCGAAGAGCTGATCGGTGCTGCGCACGCCGCCTGCTTCTCTATGGCGCTATCAATGATGCTGGGGCAGGCGGGTCATACGCCGCAGAGCATCGATACCACGGCGGATGTGTCGCTGGATAAGCAGGGCGAAGGCTTTGCCATCACTAAAATCGCTCTCGACAGCACCATTAAGCTGCCGGGCATCGACAGCACGGCTTTTGATGAAATCATCAATAAAGCTAAAGCGGGTTGCCCGGTGTCACAGGTGCTGAACGCGGAAATCACGCTTAACTACCGCCTGGAAAACTAAGCCGTCGGTTGTCAACGCTGCCCCGTCAACGCGGGGCGGCATAAATCCCTCCTCTGTTTCTGCGCATCTGAACCTGTGCGATTAGCATAATTTGCCACCCTTCAAAGAAAAAATCCTTGTAGCAGGCTATGTTACGCGCTGGTCAATCACGCGCGGTTGTCGGCATGTATGAATTTAATCTGGTGCTGCTGTTACTCCAGCAGATGTGTGTCTTTCTGGTTATTGCCTGGCTGATGAGCAAAACGCGGCTGTTTATTCCGCTGATGCAGGTCACGGTGCGGCTGCCGCATAAATTTCTCTGCTACGTGGTTTTCTCGGTATTTTGTCTGCTGGGTACCTGGTTTGGGCTGCATATTTCTGACTCGATCGCTAATACGCGCGCGGTGGGCGCAGTAATGGGCGGGCTGCTCGGCGGCCCGCTGGTTGGCGGGCTGGTGGGACTGACCGGCGGCCTTCATCGCTATTCGCTGGGCGGCATGACCGACGTAAGCTGTATGGTTTCCACCATTATGGAAGGGCTACTCGGTGGCCTGGCGCATCGCGTATTAGTCAAGCGGGGCCACAGTCGCCAGGTTTTCAGCCCGCTGACCGCCGGAGCGGTAACGCTGGTGGCGGAGGTCATCCAGATGGCAATTATTCTGCTGCTGGCGCGCCCCTTTGACGATGCGCTAAAGCTGGTTTGCAGCATCGCCGCGCCGATGGTGGTGACCAATACCGTCGGTGCCGCGCTCTTTATGCGTATCCTGCTCGACAAACGCGCAATGCTGGAAAAATACAGCTCCGCTTTTTCTGCTACCGCGCTGAAGGTGGCAGCGTCAACCGAAGGTATTCTGCGCCAGGGATTTAACGAAGAGAACAGCATGAAGGTGGCGCAGGTGCTGTATCGTGAGCTGGATATCGGCGCGGTGGCTATTACTGATCGCGATAAGCTGCTCGCTTTCACCGGTATCGGCGGCGATCATCATCTGCCTGGGCGGCCTATCTCCTCGGTCTGGACGCGACGCGCCATTGAACAGGGTAAGGTGGTGTACGCCGATGGTAATGAGGTGCCTTACCGCTGCTCGCTGCATCCACAATGTAAGCTGGGTTCGACGCTGGTTATTCCGCTGCGTGGTGAAGATCAGCGCGTTATTGGTACCATTAAGCTTTACGAGGCGAAGAACCGCCTGTTCAGTTCCATTAACCGCACGCTGGGTGAAGGCATCGCACAGCTGCTTTCGGCGCAGATTCTGGCGGGGCAGTATGAACGCCAGCAGGCGCTGCTGGCGCAGTCGGAGATCAAGCTGCTGCATGCGCAGGTAAATCCGCACTTCCTGTTTAATGCGCTGAATACGCTAATGGCGGTCATCCGGCGCGACAGCGAACAGGCGGGGCAGCTGGTGCAATACCTCTCCACCTTCTTTCGCAAAAATCTCAAGCGCCCCAGCGAGGTGGTCACGCTGGCGGACGAAATTGAGCATGTAAACGCCTATCTGCAAATTGAGCAGGCGCGCTTTCAGTCGCGGCTACAGGTATCGCTGAGCGTGCCGGAGACGCTGGCGCAGGTGCAGCTGCCCGCTTTTACGCTACAGCCCATTGTAGAAAACGCCATTAAACATGGCACTTCGCAGCTGCTGGGCGTGGGTGAAATCAGGCTTAGCGCGACACAGCAGCAGGATCGGCTGCTGGTGAAAATTGAAGATAACGCCGGGCTTTACCGGCAACCTGAGGGTGCAGGCGGGCTGGGAATGAGCCTGGTGGATAAACGCCTGCGCGCCCGTTTCGGCGACGACTGCGGCATCAGCGTAAGCTGCATCCCGGAGCAGTTTACCTGTGTGACCCTGCGCCTGCCGCTGGAGGAGAAGACGTGTTAAAGGTATTAATTGTCGATGATGAGCCGCTGGCGCGAGAGAATCTGCGCGTACTGCTGGAAAAGGAAGAGGGCATCGACATCGTGGGTGAGAGCGCTAATGCCGTGGAAGCGATTGGCGCGGTGCACAGGCTGCGCCCCGACGTGCTGTTTCTCGATATTCAGATGCCACGTATTTCCGGTCTGGAGATGGCGGGTATGCTGGATATGGATCGGCGTCCGCACATTGTTTTTCTGACCGCCTTTGATGAGTACGCTGTGCAGGCGTTTGAGGCACATGCCTTTGACTACCTGCTCAAACCGGTTGAGGCCGGACGGTTACAGAAAACGCTGACGCGGCTGCGTCACGATCGCGGCGAGCAGAACCTGGCGCTGCTGCCGGAAAATCAGCAGGCGCTGAAATTTATTCCCTGTAGCGGTCACAGCCGTATCTGGCTGTTACAAATGTCAGAGGTGGCCTACGTCAGCAGCCGCGTAAGCGGGGTTTTCGTCACCGGCGTGGACGGTACGGAAGGCTTTACCGAGCTGACGCTACGCACGCTGGAGTACCGTACTCCGCTGATACGCTGCCATCGACAATATCTGGTGAATATGACACAGCTGAAAGAGATTCGTTTTATGGAAAACGGCCAGGCCGAGCTGCTATTGCGTGCCGGACAGAAAGTGCCGGTCAGCCGCCGCTATCTGAAGAGTCTGAAAGAGGCGCTGGGGCTGAAAAGCGCGTAGTTTTACTCGTCAAGCGCGCAGAGATCGCTATACTGCCCGCTTTGTACGCCGGAAGAATAAAGAGAGAGCGATGCTAAACAACGATGTGCTGCGCAGCCTGCGCTATATGCTGAAGCTAAACAACAACGACATAGTCGCTATTATGGCGCTCGCCGATACGGCGGTAACGGCGGAGCAGGTCGCGGGCTACGTGCTGAAAGAGGAAGAGGAAGGCTTTGCCGCCTGCCCGGACGTGGTGATGAGCTGCTTTCTTAACGGCCTGATTTACCATCGGCGCGGTAAGGATGAGAGTATGCCGCCGCTAAAAGTAGAGCGTCGGCTTAATAACAATATCATTCTTAAGAAGCTGCGCGTTGCTTTCGCACTAAAAACGGATGATATTCTGACTATCCTGACTGCCCAGCAGTTCCGTATTTCAATGTCGGAAATTACCGCCATGATGCGTGCGCCGGATCATAAAAACTATCGCGAATGTGGCGATCAGTTCCTGCGCTATTTCCTGCGCGGCTTAACCAGCCGCCTGCGCCCGGCTTAATAAGGCTGACTCGTGCCGGGGCAGGGAAGGGTTTCCGGCACCGCCTGTTATAACCCAGGCCTGATATTTCGGTGACGTAAAATCCGTAGAGCAGGCTTTTTTCGCCTGCTGTGCATACAGAGACCGCTATTTAAATGATGTGCTGCTATCTGCTTGCTATTCGTTTTTAATTAATCATTTTTTTACAAACTAACCTCCTGTTTTACGTGCCAGCCCGCATAACTCCCTTGCCACGTTAGTTTTTCTTACCGTCAGTAATAGCCATTTACAGTGTGAATATAAATGATTAAAGTTCTCATTCGCAATCTTGGGGCGGAGCTCATCCTCGTAGCCGGGTTGCGATCAGGGAAGGGTTTACACGTCGGCAGTGGCTGTTGACGCAGGGAATACCGCATTCGTATCGCTTGCCAGCCTGACGGCGGCGAGGGTAGGGATAGCAAAAAATAAAAAAATTTCGCGAAGGTAAAACATGCTCGCACTTTTAACAAACAACAGGGAAAGACGCGTCCGTGCGTCTGTATCAGTAAAAAATGCGGCGCTGATCCTGACGCCTCTGGCTACGCTGGTGGCCGCCGCACTTTATCTTCCCGGCGCTGCGGCAGCACAGAAAGAGGAGATGCTGGTCGTTGAGGCTTCAGATGACAGCACCAATGAGACCCAGCAAAGCGACTACAGCGTGCCGGTCACCCAGGCGGGCACCAAAATGACCATGACCGTGCGTGATATTCCACAATCCGTCAGCATCATCAGCAAGCAGCGTATGCAGGATCAGCAGCTGCAAACGCTGGGCGATGTGCTGAAAAATACCACTGGCGTCAGCGAAAGCGTGGCGGATTACGATCGCAGCACCTTTTACTCACGCGGTTTCCTGATCGATAACTATATGGTGGATGATATTCCTACCGTATTCGAAGAACGCTGGAATCTGGGTGACTCCGCCGCCGATACCGCGATTTACGATCGCATTGAGGTAGTACGCGGTGCTACCGGATTGATGAGCGGAACAGGCAACCCCTCGGCAGCGGTTAATATGGTGCGCAAGCACGCCGACAGCCGCGAATTTACCGGCAACGTCTCCGCCACCTACGGCAGCTGGGATAAGCAGCGTTACGTGCTCGATCTCTCCGCGCCGCTAACCGCATCCGGTAACGTGCGCGGACGCATGATTGCAGGCTACCAGGACAATGACAGCTATATCGATCGCTACAGCGCCAACAAGAAATTTATTTACGGCGTGGTGGATACCGATCTGACCGATTCCACGACCTTATCAGTTGGCTACGACTATCAGGAAATCAATGCTGACAGCCCGCCGTGGGGCGGCCTGCCGCGCTGGTATCGCGACGGCGGTAAAACTGACTATCACCGCAGCTTCAGTACCGCGCCTGACTGGGCCTGGAGCGATAAACAGTCGAGAAAAGTGTTTGCTACCCTGAAGCAGCGTTTCGACAATGGCTGGCAGTTCACGCTGAACGGCACCCATACGGAAACCGAACTTGACAGTAAAATGCTTTATATCGATGGCTACTTTGACCGTAACACTGGACAGGGCGTAAGCGGCTACGCCGGTTATCCGGTTGTTGGTGGCACCGGCTACAACACCGGCAAGCGCAAAGTCCATGCGATCGACGCTTTCGCCAGCGGTCCTTATCAGCTGTTTGGTCGTCAGCACGAGCTGATGGCGGGCGTCAGCTACAGCCGTCAGCACAACCGCTATATGAGCGCTTTCGCCAACCTCTCGCCAGAGGATGTCGGCAACTTTAATAATTGGAACAGCAGCTTCCCGGAAACCAACTGGAACGCGCTGAGCCTGGCGCAGGAAGATACCATCCATCAGAAATCAGCCTATACCGCCACACGTATTTCGCTGGCCGATCCGCTGCATCTGATTGTCGGGGCGCGCTATACCCAGTGGAGCACCAGCACGCTGTCGCAGAACCTGGAGAAAAGCAAAGCCGCGCCTTATGCCGGCCTGGTTTATGACATCAATGATGCCTGGTCCGCCTACGCCAGCTACACCTCGATTTTTAATCCGCAAACCTACCGTGATATCAACCGTCACTACCTGTCGCCGGTCACCGGTAAAAGCTATGAGGCGGGGGTAAAAGCGGACTGGCTGAACAGCCGTGTAACAACCTCTGTGTCGGTGTTCCGCATCGAACAGGATAACGTGGCGCAAACCACCGGCGAGATGATTCCGGGCACCACCGAGAGCGCTTACTATGCCACTCAGGGTACGGTGAGCAAGGGCGTGGAGTTTGAAATCAACGGTGCGGTGACCGATAGCCTACAGATGACGCTCGGTGCGACGCGCTATGTGGCGGAGGATAGCGAAGGTCATGCGGTTAACCCGACGCAGCCGCGCACCACCGTTAAGCTGTTTGCTGCCTGGACGCCACCGGCGCTGAGCGATCTTACGCTGGGCGGCGGAGTTAACTGGCAAAATACGGTCTGGCAGAACGTCAGCGCGCCGGAAGGCAACGGCACCTGGCATGCCGAGCAGGGCAGCTATGCGCTGGTAAATCTGTTTGGGCGTTATCAGGTGACGAAGCAGCTTTCGTTGCAGGCCAACCTGAATAACCTGTTGGATAAAAAGTATGACACCAGCGTCAGCCAGTATGTGGTATATGGCGCGCCGCGTAACTTCTCAGTCAGCGCGAACTATCGCTTCTGATTCTTAATCGGTTAATCTGTGCTTCAGGGCGCGGCGGGGAATGAATAGCCGCCGCGCCGCTAAGGAGACAGATGGTGAAAGCATCCGATGAGTTAATCCATTTTATTCTCGATCAGCTGGCCCCACTGGGGCGGTTTACCACTCGGCGCATGTTTAACAGCACGGCGCTGTTTCAGGATGGCCTGATGGTGTTATTAATTGACCACGCGGGCGTCGTGTTTTTAAAAACCGATGCTCTTAACCGCGATCGCTTTATCGCCGCTGGCTGTTCACCTTTTACCTATACCCGACGTAGCGCCAACGGCGCGTTAAAAACGGTGGCGCTGTCGTTTTACACGCTGCCCGATGGCCTGCTGGAGGAGCAGGAGGCATTGACGAAGTGGGTGCGATCGGCGATTGACGCCGCAAAACGCGCCGGTAAGGGGAAAAAACGGATCCGCCGGGCAAATTAACCGGTCGGGCTTTATTATTCAGTACCGCCTGTAAAAACTCAGCCAGTGTATTGCAGCAAATGAAAAAATTTTGATATTGCAGCTTTTTATATGATTTCCACTTATTGGTTTTCCCATCGTAAAGAAATATATCAAAGAAAGATCCTGTTTCTGCCCCCTGAATCCGGTACAAAAATATTCTTGCGCCTGCGCCGGTGGAAACCTCCGGCAATATTGCATTCGCATGGTAAGTAAAGCCCCAATGGCTTTATTTGAAATAAATATTTTCCGTTTAGTGCGCCTGTCATCTTAACTGGCATTTATTAACTGAAAAGATAGAAATAGCGAGATGTTAATTTACCCTTATTAAATTAATTTTATACTATATCTTATAGGTGAAATTTTGTGGGGTGTTGCATTCCTGCTATTTATTCATCATGCCTTTCTGTAATCCTTTTATCGGCAAAACGTCTGCATAATGATGATCCAGAAATGAAAAAATTTTTGGCTCAGTGTCAAAGCGCGGATGAGCGGTGCTGACGCTTCAGTCGGTACTGGTAAAATAATTATAAAACACAACCGGCCTGCCGGAGTTTATAAAAAACCTGGCGGATAGCGTTAATCAGAATAGATAATTTTCGATTGTTAAAAAAGGGGAGGGTTCTGTAATCTCAATACTGGCGGAGCGCCTGTTGTCGGCAGATTGTCCTTGTCGAGAATAACGGAAAAATGCATCTTTTTGACGAAAGACAAACGGCGCAGGTGTCCGGCAGCTCTGGTGTAAAATAATGGTGAATTGATTTCGGTTTAGGAAAACTCTGTGTTTTATCCCGACTTTTGGCAAAAATTTTCCCCAAAAGGGTTTGATGAAAGCTATTCCCCAGCAAATTAATAGGTCTGTAATTTCGGTATGGTCGGAGGGTAGTATACTGCTTTGCGGTAAGGGTTGACAAAAGAGGATAGAATATGTATTTACTGAGCGAAATAAAAACAACAAGCTTTGCTGGTGAGAAGGCAACAACTATACCAGACTATATCTAAAAATACGGGCCGATAACCGTAAATTTGCCGGGTATTATTAATAAGGAAACCGAATTCATCTCATATTATTTTAAAATTTCCTGTAGTGATAAGTGGCGGTCGCTTAATTATGGGCGTGGATGGAAACACAAAGCAACCGTAAGTTAAAACAGACTGTTTTGAACGCCGCATGACGGCAGGAGAATTTATCCCTGCCACTCATAACATGAGCCAGGGATAAATAATGTGTTCACTTAGCAATAAACAAATAGTGTAAGCGTCCGGTGCTGTTAGTTTCGAGAATGTTTGTAATAAACTAAAAGATGGCCCATGAAAAGAGTTTATAGCAACTCTGTGGGGATGGGAAGGGAACTGTGCCAGCCAGTGGTAGCAGTATTTCCTCCCATATATATTAATGGTATTGGCGTAATGCTGTGGTAAACTTTAATTAAAAAGGATGATTTATGTATTTACTTAACAAACAACAGTTGGTGCGAATTTCCGGTGCGGGTAATGCTGCGGCAGTAGGTGCTTTTTCTGTCAGAGAATTTCGCCGGAGAATTGCTGGGAAGTATTGTGTTGAAACCGACTCCGCTCTCCAGGGAACAGGCGATACGGTTAGTTAACGTACTTATAGAATCTTATAAAATAAATTCTCAGGAAATACCTCCTTTCTTGACTGACTGGCTTTGCAAGCAGATTTGAGTATTGTGAATCAGCGGACAAAGTCCTGGCCGTAAGGCCAGGACTTTTATTATCACTCCCTTCGGTGGAAGTGGCATCTCAAAGTGCGTTTTACTGTAATTAAAGTCTTTGCAAGAAAGCCAGCAGATCGTTATTCAGCCGATCCTGATGTGTCACCGCGAAACCGTGTGGGGCATTGTCATACACCTTCAGTTCCGCGTTGCGGATGGTTTCCGCCGCTACCTTGCCGGTAGTTTCAAACGGCACCACCTGATCGTTGCTGCCGTGAATCACCAGCGTCGGCACATCAATTTTCGCTATATCGCTGCGGAAATCGGTTTCAGAAAAGGCGGTAACGCAGTCAAGGGTTCCCTTCAACGAAGCGAGCAGAGCGATATTCAGCGTCTGCGTCAGCACGCCTTCGGAAACGGTCTGTCCGGCGTTGGTGCCGTAGAAAACCGAGGAGAAATCGCTGATAAACTGCGCGCGATCTTTCAGCAGCCCGTCGCGAATACCGGCGAAAACGCTTAAATCAACGCCCTGCGGATAGTCGTCTGCCTTGCCGAAGATCGGCGTAACCGCGCCGAGCAGCGCCAGCGCTGAGACGCGCGCGCTGCCGTAACGACCAAGGTAACGCGTTACGTCGCCACCGCCCATGGAGAAACCGACCAGCGTCACATCATGCAGATCCAGATGCTCAATCAGATCGTTGATATCAGAAGCGAAGGTATCGTAATCGTAGCCCTGCCACGGCTGATCCGAGCGGCCAAAGCCACGGCGGTCGAAAGCGATGGCACGATAGCCGCGCTCGGCAAGGAAATTTAGCTGGCTGTCCCACATATCGGCATCCAGCGGCCAGCCGTGGCTAAAGAGCACCGGCTTGCCTGTACCCCAGTCTTTGTAATAAAGCTGAGTGCCATCCTGCGTCCTGAACATACTCATATCTACATCCTCATTTTTATGATTGAACAAGGTTAACGGGCGCGGGTCACGCTTTACCGGGCGCGATAAAATAACGTGCTGCGGGCGGCTGCCCGCCCCGGTGAAAAGCCTGTACGCGATTTTGGATCTTTAAATCGTTCATCGTATGGCGTTCATGCTGCCTGAGATGTTCGATCCATGAACCGACAACAAAGGTTTCTACAAACAGGCCGGGACGTTGAACATCCTCATAGACTGACCAGCTGAGCGCGCCGCCGCGCCGCCGTACCCGGCGAATCTCCTGTACGCAGAGCGTAAAGGCGTGCGCGTCCTGCGGATCGATCTGATATTCATACATCACCATCACCGGGCCGCGCTGATGGGCGATAGCATCCTGCGGTGCGTTTTCCGCGATCCCGCTGATCTCCAGATTAAGATCGGGATCTTTATTCAGCCGCCAGCGGAAGACCGTGAGGCAGCCGAGCACCATACCGAGGGTGGCGATGCTCAGTGAAACGGAGATGGAAAAGTGCGCGGCGAGCTGTCCCCAGATAGCGCTACCTACCGTCATCGCACCGAAGAAAACGGTCAGGTAGACCGCTAACGCCCGCGCCTTAACCCATTTCGCCGCGCTGCGCTGTGCGCCAAGGTTTAATGTCGAAAGCACCGCAATCCAGGCGAAGCCGGTAAAAAACTCACAGGCGTTCAGCAGCCAGAAGTGGCGCACAAAGGCCAGCGCCAGCATCGTCGCGGCGAACAGCAGGCTGGCCAGCACCATCAGGCGATCGGGATCGAAGCGCTGTCGCAGTCGCGGTAGCAGCACGGCACCGCAAATAGCTCCGAGGCCGATACAGGCGAGCATAATGCCGTAACCGCCGGGGCCGAGGCCGAGCTCGCGGCGTGCCACCAGCGGCAGCAATGCCCAGCCTGCGCTGCCGAACAGGAAGAACGTTACGGTGCGTACCAGCACGTTGCGCAGCACCGGCGCGGCATGTACATAGCGTAATCCGGCACGCACCGCCGGGAAAAAGTGCTCCGGCGGCAGGCGCTGAATGGTTGGCTCCGCTTTCCAGCGCCACAGTACCCAGGCCACGCCCAGCACCGACAGCGCGTTAAGCAAAAACACCATCCACGGGCCGGAGAGCGACAGAATCAGACCGCCCAGCGCCGGGCCGATGGCACGGCTGATATTAATCCCCAGCGAATTCAGCGCGATCGCTGCACCCAGCTCATTTTTCGCCACCAGATCCGGCACGATCGCCTGAAACGGCGGCGAGCTCATTGCGGCACCGGTGCTGAGCAGGAAGGCTGCCACCAACAGCACCAGCGGCGTTACCATGCCGAGCAGCGACAGCACGGTCAGCCCGGCGGCGGCGATAAATACCCACAGCTGTGAAAAGAGCAGATATTTACGGCGGTCAACGATATCGGCCATTACGCCGGAGGGCAGGGCAAACAGAAACATCGGTAGACTGCTGGCAGCCTGCACCAGCGCCACCGACAGCGGATTGGCGCTGAGCGTCAGCATCGCCCAGTTCACCCCGACGTCGTTCATCCATGAACCGATATTTGATACCACCGTGGCGATCCACAGCATACGGAACACCGGCTGGCGCAGCGGCTGCCAGGAGGAGGCGGAACCGGACGGCGCGGGCGCGGCGGCCTGAGCGCTGACCTCATGAATATCATTAACCTGCGCCATAGCGATATCCTTTAGTTTGTGTGTCGGGGCGAGAGATCGCATTAATCTTCATCGGTGTCAGAAAGCGAAGCAGCTACAGCCGAGGGCACCCCAGAAGGCGTTATCGTCGGAAACCGGCACCGACGAGCCACGTGCGGTATCGTGCTGATGCTGATGCACCCCACACGGGCCGCTACAATGATGTGCCATCGGCATCATTCCGACGCGATTAGCCTGCGGCGGCGCGCTGCGATAGTGCCCCGGCACCTTCACTACCGGCGACCATTCCGGCAGGATCGGGATGGCAGGCGGCGCTTCTGCATTAAACGCGCCTGTTGCGTAGACAATCTCGCCGCCAACCACCGTCAGCACTGACTCGATGCCTTTGATCTCTTCTTCCGGCACGCGGAAATAATCTTTGCTCAGCACCGCAAGGTCAGCGAGCTGGCCCGCTTTCAGCTGGCCTTTTTTACCCTGTTCGTTAGAGAACCAGGCGCTGCCCTGCGTCCAGAGCATCAGCGCGGTATCGCGATCGAGGCGCGCATTCACGTCATACATCTGCATGCCGCCCACGGTGCGCCCGGAAACCAGCCAGTAGAGCGCCGTCCAGGGGTTATAGCTGGCAACGCGCGTGGCGTCGGTGCCGAGACCGACCGGCACGCCGGTTTCCAGCATGCGCGCTACCGGCGGCGTATGGCGGGTGGCTTCGATACCGTAACGCTCGGCAAAATATTCGCCCTGGAAGGCCATGCGGTGCTGCACTGCGATACCACCGCCCAGCGCCTTGATGCGATCGATATTGGCCTGGGTCACGGTTTCCGCATGGTCGAAGAACCAGTGCAGGCCGTCGAAAGGAATATCGCGGTTGACGCGCTCAAAAACATCAAGCATGCGGCTGATGGATTCGTTATAGGTGGCATGCAGGCGGAACGGCCAGCGATGCTCCACCAGATGGCGCACCACGCGCTCCAGCTCATCCTCCATACCTGGAGCCAGATCGGGGCGCGGCTCCAGAAAATCTTCAAAGTCGGCGGCGGAAAATACCAGCATCTCGCCCGCACCGTTGTGGCGGAAGAAATCGCTGCCCTGGCCCGGCGTCAGCATATCGGTCCACTTTTCAAAATCTTCCAGCTCATGTCCGGGGCGCTGGGTAAACAGGTTGTAGGCGATGCGGATGGTCATCTGCTTCTTCTGGTGCAGCTCTGCGATGACTTCATAATCTTCCGGGTAGTTCTGGAAACCACCGCCCGCGTCGATAGCGCTGGTCAGACCGAGACGATTCAGCTCACGCATAAACTGGCGCGTTGAGTTGATCTGCTGCTCCAGCGGCAGCTTTGGCCCTTTCGCCAGCGTAGCGTAGAGGATCATGGCGTTGGGGCGTGCAATAAGCATCCCGGTCGGATTGCCGTTAGCGTCACGCTGGATCTCGCCGCCCGGCGGATTAGGCGTCTCTTTGGTGTAACCCACCACCTTCAGCGCGGCGCGGTTCAGCAGAGCGCGATCGTAAAGGTGCAGGATAAATACCGGCGTATCGGGTGCCGCCTGGTTAATTTCATCCAGCGTCGGCAGACGGCGTTCGGCAAACTGAAACTCGGTCCAGCCGCCGACGACGCGTACCCACTGCGGCGAGGGCGTGCGCAGCGCCTGCTCTTTCAGCATGCGCAGCGCGTCTGCCAGCGACGGCACGCCTTCCCAGCGCAGTTCCAGGTTGTAGTTAAGCCCGCCGCGAATCAGATGCAGGTGAGAGTCGTTCAGGCCGGGAATTGCGGTGTGGCCTTTCAGATCAATCACTTTGCTTCCTTCGTCGTGATATTCCATCACTTCGGCAGTGCTGCCAACCGCCAGGAAGCGCCCGTCACGAATGGCGGCTGCCTCGGCGACCGGGTTTTCCCTGTCGACCGTATGCAGGCGTCCGTTAATAAATATAAGATCTGCTTTACCGAGCGAAACCATAAATCCTCCTGTCTGAAACATCCGAATAAGGCGGCAAGGCCCCGGAAAAAAGGCGCGCTGCATGAAGTGAACAGGGCGCGGAAGTTGGCGGGATTATGGTCAGCGCTTGAAAGCAGCGTCTAGTTATACAAGCGTATAGTTATACACAGAGATAATAGCCCGGTCTGCAAACTCCTTTTACTATCCGCCCTGACAGCGAAGTTCGGCCCGGCGTGGTCAGCGGCGTCAGCACAATGTGGCGCTCTCCTCCTGTGTCGCTATCGGCAGCGTAACGCACTGTCATTATGTTTCCGCCACCTCTTTTGCGGACCCTTTTACTTAAACCTCATTAATGGGTACTCTCATGACCAACGCTAAGCTTGAAGTTCTGACTCCCGCTAACAGCCAAATTATTTTTATCGATCAGCAACCGCAGATGGCCTTCGGCGTTCAGTCGATTGATCGTCAGGTGTTGAAAAATAACGTCGTAGGCCTGGCGAAAGCGGCTAAGGTCTTCAACATTCCGACAACCATCACCACCGTTGAAACGGAAAGCTTTTCCGGGAATACCTTCCCTGAGCTGCTGGACGTATTCCCGGAACATGACATTCTTGAGCGTACCTCTATGAACTCCTGGGATGACCAGAAGGTGCGTGACGCGCTGGCGAAAAATGGCCGTAAGAAAGTGGTGGTTGCCGGACTGTGGACCGAAGTGTGTAACAACACCTTCGCTCTGTGCGCCATGCTTGAGGGCGATTATGAGATCTATATGGTGGCGGATGCGTCTGGCGGCACATCGAAAGAGGCGCACGATTACTCTATGCAGCGCATGATCCAGGCGGGCGTGGTGCCGGTCACCTGGCAGCAGGTGTTGCTGGAATGGCAGCGTGACTGGGCCCATAAAGAGACTTACAACGCGGTGATGGATATCGTTAAAGAGCACTCCGGCGCTTACGGTATGGGCGTCGATTACGCCTATACCATGGTACATAAAGCGCCGGCGCGTTCGAAAGGCGTGCACCGTACGCTGGCCCCGGCTCCGGCCAACAAGTAATGTCTCGCGGGCCGGAGCGCCGCTGCGGCCCGTCTGAGGCGTGATTAATGGGAGAAGCAACATGATGACAGGCGCTATCTCACTTGCCGCCGGGATCGTGATTGGGCTGCTCTATGCGCTGCTTAAAGTACGTTCGCCCGCGCCGCCCGCCATTGCGCTTATCGGACTGCTGGGCATGCTAAGCGGTGAAAAGCTGGTGGCGATGGTCGCCGCCCGGCCGACAATCGCCGCGGAACCCGTTACGGCACATCCCGCAACGGCAGCCTCTGCCGCCCTCTATACACGGAGTGGCTGATTATGATGAAATCCTCTCTTCTTTCGCTGGCGGTGGGTCTGCTGGCGGGCGTGATTTATGGCATGGTCAATATTCATTCGCCCGCGCCGCCGGTTATCGCTCTGCTGGGGCTATTCGGGATGTTGATTGGCGAACAGCTGATCCCGCTCTTCCGTCGCCTGCTGGCACGCCAGCCGGTCACCCTGGCCTGGTTTCGCCATGAATGCGTGCCTAAAATCAGCGGCGCGCCGCCCCCGGATAGCAAAAACGCCCCCTGAGGCGTGCCGTTCACGCCAGTGTGAACGCATACAGAGGATTACAGCATGGCGCCGTCACCGCGCATCGTCATCGTTGACGATGAACGCTCCGTCCGTAGCGGGTTAAGCAATCTATTGCAGTCGGATGGCTATGAAACCGACGCGTTTGAATCCGCAGAGGCGTTTCTTGATGATAAAAGCGCGCTGGCTAACGCTTCCTTGCTTATTCTTGATGTAAAGCTGAAGGGCATGAGCGGCTTCGATCTCTATCGGCAGGTGGTATTACAGCTGATGCCGCCGCCGGTTATTTTTATTTCCGGGCACGGCGACGAAAATATGCTGTGGTACGCCATTAATCTGGGCGCTGTCACTTTCTTGCGCAAGCCGATCAACGTCGATACGCTGCTGGATACCATCCGCCGTGAACTCTCTTCCCGTGAGGCGCAACGCAACGATGAGTGAGAAACTGTCTGCCGTCAGCAACGGCCTGGAGGATAAGGTTTTAACCTTAACCGACGAGTTTATTTTCACCCCGCTGGCGCAGGAGGGCGGTATCGCCTGGACGCTGTGCCAGCCGCTTCATGCGGGCGAAACCTTTATCCTTGCCAGCCCGGTCAGCGAAGAGGCGACCTTTCAGGCGACGCTGCTGCTGAAAAACGAATTTTCCCTGCGCACACAGCTGGCTGACAGTTGGGCGATCAGACCGCTCAGCTGCACGCTGCATCACGGGCGTTACGCGCTGGTCTATGCCGCTTTCCCGTTTAAAACCCTTGCTCAGTCGGTGCGCGGTGCGGCGTATAGTTGCGATGAATTTCTGTCGCTGGCGCTGCGTCTTTGTACGCCGCTGCGACAGCTGCATGCGCTGGGGCTGACGCACAGCGATATCAAACCTGGCAACGTCTTTATCGCCCCGGACGGCAGCTGTCGTCTTGGTGGCTTCGGGCTGACCACCGCGCCTGCGGAAAACACAACGCCGACGCGCCTGAGCGTATCGGGTGGCACGCTGGCCTATATGTCGCCGGAACATACCAGCCGTACCCGCGATGCGGTGGACAGCCGCAGCGATCTCTACAGCCTGGGCATTGTGCTGTATGAGCTGTTGACCGGCACGTTGCCCTTCGATCTGAGCGAAGGCGGGCAGGCGGAATGGGCGCACCATCACATCGCTTCAGCTCCCCGTTCACCTCATGAAATACGCGCCGGGATCCCGGCGATGCTTTCGACGATTATTTTGCGTCTGCTGGAGAAATCCCCGGCGAGGCGTTACCAGACGGTGGAAGGGCTGTTGGCGGATCTGCGCCGCTGCCAGGCGAACCTGTCTGAAGAGGGGCGGATCGCTGATTTTACCCCTGGCCTACAGGATCGGGTGCCGACGCTGTCGCAGGCGGAGCATCTCTGGCTGGCCCATCCACAGAGCGGTCAGCTGCTGGCGGCGTTTGAGCAGGTAAGGCAGAAAGGTACGCCTGTGCTGGTGACCATCAGCGGGCCGCTGGGAATCGGCAAATCTTCATTGATCGCCTCGGCGTTAAAAAATATCCAGCATCGTTCCGCGCTGCTGGCGGTCAGCAAGGCCGATCAATATTCGCCGGTATTACCTTATGCGGTGATTACCGCCGCCTTTCGTTCGCTGACGCTCTGGCTGCTGGGCCTGGCGGCTCCTGAAGTAGCGCGCTGGAAGCAGCGTCTGACGCAGGCGCTGGGCAGTTATGCGGGGCTGGCGGTAAATCTGGTGCCGGAGCTGGGGCTGTTGCTGGAAAGCAAAGCGCGGCTTCCCGCCGATATGCATTCCGCTGATGCGCGGGTGCGCTTCAACCAGATGGCGCTCTGCCTGGCGAAGGCGTTTGCCACACCGGGACGCCCGCTGGTGCTGTTGATAGAAGATATTCACTGGATCGATCAGGCCAGCCTGCAACTACTGGAGCATCTGGCCCATAACGGCACCTCGCTGCCGCTGCTGATGGTGGTCTCATACTGCGATGCGGAGGCATTTCCGAAAGGTTTTGCCGCGCCGCAGCTCGAGGCGTTAATGTCCAGCGCCAGCGAGCGGCTGGATATTCGCCCGGCACCGCTTAGCGTGAAAGCGGTTGCGCGCTGGCTGGGCGCGCGCTTTCAGAGTCGCGCCTCCGGGTTAGGTGAGCTGGCAACGCTCATTCATGAAAAAACGGGCGGCAATCCGCTGTTTACGCAGCAGTTTTTTTGCCGCATCGTCAAAGACGGGCTGATCACACATCATCCGCAGCACAACAAATGGCATTACGATTTGGCTGCCATAGAGGCGCGTAACTATACCGAAAATGTCGCCAGCCTGATGCTACAACAGCTTGCCGATTTGCCTTCAACCACCCGTAAACTGCTGGGTGGCCTTGCCAGCGTCGGCGGAAGCGGCAGGCTGGCGCTGCTCAGCCAGATGCAGGATATCTCCCCCGCGCACCTGCTGGAACAGCTACAGCCAGCTATCGCCGCCCGTCTGATTACGCTTGCCGGTGATGAATACGCTTTTACCCACGATCGGGTACATAAAGCGGCGCAGGCGCTGCTGGAGCCGGAAGAGGCGTGCCGTCTGAACGTTGCCGCCGCCGCCCGCCTGACGGAAGCGGCACGTCATAATGACAGCAACGACACGCTGTTTCTTGCCGTTCACCATATTACCGCCGCGATTGATGCGGTGCGCTTCTCGCCGCAGCGCGACAGCTACCGCGCGATCTGCCGCCGCGCCGCGGCACGGGCGAAAAGCACCGGTGACTACGCTTCAGCGGTGCGTTATCTGCATACGGCAAAATCACTGAAGCAGGATGCGCTGCAAAAGGCGGCGGATGAAGATTTTCTGCTGGAGTTCGAGGAGGCGGAATGTGAATTTTTGCAGGGAAATCTGCCTTCCGCGCTGGCGCTCTGCAATCGGGCTATGGGGCTGCCGGGCAGCCTGGAGCAGAAAGCGGTAGCCGCCTGCATGATGGCAGAATTGCATATGCGTCAGTCCGATATGTCGCTGGCGCTGGAAACCGCGCTGGCATGGCTGGCGGTGTTTGGTATCCATTTCAGCCGCGATCCGGAGGCGAGCGACTGCGATCGTGCCTGGCAGGTGCTGGAGCAGCGCGTCGGTGACGATCCGCAGCGCCGGTTTACCACGCTGGCGATTACCTGCGATCGCGAGGCCGAAGCGATCATGAGCCTGATGCTCAATGCCAGCATGTTTGCAGCGTTCGCCAGCCCACGTCTGCATTTCCTGCTGCTGTGTAAAATTATGCATATGACGCTCGATCGCGGCCTGTGCGGTGCCGCTACCGGCGCACTGGCCTGGTATGGCGTGCTGATCGGACGGCGCTATGATGAATATCAGCGCGGCTGGATCTACAGCCAGCTGGGGCGCGATCTGGTTATGCGCCATCACTTTAACGGCTTCAAAGGACGAACGCTGCTGGCGGTCGATCTCGCCAGTGCCTGGGTTGCGCCGCTCAGCGTGGCGGTGGAAAACGCTAAAACCTGCTTCACCGTCGCGGTCGATCACGGTGATTTAACCGTGGCCTGCTTTATTATCCGGCATCAGACGATGAATTTTTTACTGCGCGGCGATCATCTTGATGGCGTACTGACCACCATCGAGCGCGGGCTGGCGTTTATTCGCAAACGGCGCTTTCCCGATGTGGAGATCCTGCTGCTGATCCAGCGCCTGTACGTTACCCATTTGCGTAACGCCTCGTCGGGCAGTTTTTCCGGCATGGAGGTGTTTCCTGATACGCTGCTCGCTACCGGGACGGGCGAGGGCGGCAGGCCGATACCTTTAACGCTGTTCTGGTACTGGCTCTACCGGGCAAAAGCCTGCTTTATGGCCGGCGAATATGCCCAGGCCACCGACTATTTACTCGAGGCAACGCCGTTCGTTAGCGCGGTGCCGGGCTATCTGCACCTGCTGGATTACCATTTTTACAGTGCGCTGGCGCTGACGGCAGGTATGGCGCCTGACGAGTTCAGCGCGCAGCAACGTCAGACGGTAACCGCGCACCACGCCAGAATCGCCCGCTGGGCGCAGCATAATCCGGCAACCTTTGCCGACAGGGAAGCGCTGATCGCAGCGGAACTGGCACGGCTGGATAAACAGAATGAGGCGGCGGTCGGGCTGTATGAGAAAGCGATTCGTCTCTCCGGCGAAGCGGAGTGTCATCCGATTAACGGCCTGGCGTGCGAGCTGGCCGGGCGCTTCGCCAAATCCTGTGGCTATGCGGTTGCCGCCGACGCCTACTTTAAAGGCGCGTTCAGTGCCTGGCAGCGCTGGGGCGCGCTGGCAAAGCTGCGCCAGCTGGAACGGCTCTATCCTCATCTTGCCTCTTCCGGGCGCAGCACGCCTTATGACACCATCGCTTTCGCGCCGAATGAGGTGATTCGCGACCTGGAGAGCGTGCTGCGGGCGGTGCGGGCGCTTACCGAAGAGATCAACCTCGATCGCCTGATCCATATTTTAATGACCATGCTGCTGGAGCGCGCAGGTGCCCAACGCGGTCTGCTGATTCGCATCCTGGATGACAATACGCCAGAAACCCAGGCCTGGGCGGAAACCACCTCTGACGGCGTGAAGGTCAGAATTGTCAAAGAGACGCCTTCGGTAAACGATATGCCGCTCTCGGTGCTGGCGGCGGTGATGCGCACTGGCCAGGAGATTCGTACCAGCAAGCCGGAGATCTTCAGCCCGTTCAGCCAGGATGCCTATCTGGTCACCTCCGGCGCGGCGGTGCTCTGCGTCCCGATGTATAAGCAGGCCCGTATGGTCGGCGTGCTCTACCTGGAAAATCGTCTGATGCCGGAAATCTTTACGGCGGAGCATTCGCGTATCGTCAGGATGCTGGCGGCGCAGGCGGCGGTATCGCTGGAGACGGCGCGACTCTATGCGGAGCTGCTGGAAGAGAACATCCAGCGACGTCGCGTAGAAAAAGAGCTGCGTGCCAGCCAAACTTCGCTAATGCTGGGGGAGCGAATCAGTAATACCGGCACCTGGCGCTGGGAGCTGGAGCAGGACTTAATGTACGTTTCCGATCAGTATGCGCGCATCCTCGGCCTGCCGGAGGGGCAGCGCACGCTGTCGATGGCTGATTTCCTGACGCTGGTGCATCCTGAAGATTATCCGCGCATCAGCCGGCTGGTAACCGACAGCGTGCGTAACGGCGTTTCGATGCGTGCGGAATTTCGCATTTTCCGCGCCGACGGGGACTGCCGCTATCTGCTGGGCGTCGGTAATCCTATTGGCGAAGAGGCGAGCATCGCGGAATATTTCGGCACCATTACCGATGTTACCGCCCGACGCCAGTCGGAAGATGCCGTGCGTGTCGCCCAGGCTGACCTGGCGCGGGTAGCGCGTGCTACCACCGTTGGGCAACTGACGGCTTCGATTGCCCATGAGATCAATCAGCCGCTGATGTCGATAGTAGCGAACGCCGGGGCCAGCCTGCGCTGGCTCAACCGTGAACCGGCGATGTTGATTAACGCACGCGCCAGCCTGGAAGAGATTATCAGCGAGGGGGAACGCGCCGGAAATATCATTCGCGGGCTACAGGCGCTGACGCGCAATCAGCAGTCAAGCTGGGCGCGGGTTAATCTGCATCACCTGGTCTGGCATATCATGGCGCTGTCGCGCAGCGAGCTGGAGCGGCGGCAGGTCACGCTGGAATATGCGCTGAAGGCGGAGAAGGCGTTTATCTATGGTGACAGCGTACAGATTCAGCAGGTGCTGCTAAATCTGGTGGTGAATGCTATTGATGCCATGGCGGAGATTCACGATCGTCCACGCACCATTACCGTCAGCTCCACCAATCCGACGCCGCAGACAATCCGCCTGGAGATTGCCGATACCGGCATTGGTCTGAGCGCGGAAGTTCAGGCACGGCTGTTTGATTCTTTCTACACCACCAAAGAGCAGGGGATGGGGATGGGGCTGACCATCAGCGCCGGCATCATTGAAAAGCATCTTGGTGCGTTAACGGCAGAACCACGCCTGCCACACGGCAGCCTTTTCACCTTTACGCTGCCAACGGAAGGTGGCGAAGAAGAGAATTTCTGATTATCGCTGACGCGGGTGGACAAAATAACGTCCGCTAGCGTCCCTGGGTTTTCGTGATATTCAGCCGCTCGGCGGCCCTGACCAGATCGGTCAGAGAGCGTACCTCCATCTTCTCCATAACCCGCCTTTTATGTACCTTGGCGGTGATTTCACTGACGTCCAGCGCGGCGGCAATTTGCTTATTCAGCAGGCCGCCAATTGCCAGCTGTAGCACCTCGCGCTCGCGGGGCGTCAGGGATTCATAGCGCGCGGTCAGCGTTTGCAGCTCCTGTGAAGCGCTCAGGTTTTTAGTCGCCAGCTGTAACGCCTCGGAAACCGCTCTCAGCAGCAGCTGCGGCACGGCGGGCTTGGTCATAAACTCGCAGGCACCCGCTTTCATCGCCTTTACCGAAAGCGGAATGGTGCCGTAGCCGGTCAGAAAGATCGTGGGGATGAGGTAGCCGAGCTTTGTCAGCGCTTCGGTAACATCGAAACCGTTGCTCTCCGGCATGTTCATATCAAGGATCAGGCAGCCCGGAGCGGGGCTGAAAGGATGATCGAGAAACGCCTGCGCGGAAGGGAAATCAGCCACCTGATAATCCTCAGAGGTGAGAAGACGCACCAGCGATTGCCTGACGGAGTGATCGTCATCCACCACGTAAACAATAGGATCCATAATGTGCTCCTGTTATCTCTGTATGCCACCGCAGGCGTTGATTAAAAACGGGCGGCGATTTTCTGGTTAACTAATGGCAACATTAAGTTAAATGTTTCTAAACATACCGGATGTTATCACAATAATTATCATTACCATGTTTGAAATAAAAATGACAAAGTACGATGGTTAATCCCTTGAGATAAAAAGGATAAAGGGAACAGCTGGCCAACGGGATGCGTTGGTCAGTGGTGTAGTTTTTTTTGCACAGCGATCGCATGCCGCTTACCCCGCTTTTTTGACCGCTTAATCTGTTATAGCGCCGCTAACTTTCTTACCCGCCGCTTTCATTTCGCGCACGTGACAGGATAGCCCTGAATTTTTTTATTTTGGGAGTGGGCTATGTCACACGCATTGACGTTTGTTATCGCGACGCTGTGTATCCTCGCCATCTGCTACCGCCTGTACGGCGTATTTTTCGTGCGTAAGGTGCTGAATGCCGATGACAGCGAGGTTACGCCGTCGCATCTGCTGGAAGACGGCAAAGATTACGTACCAACCAAAAAATGGGTAAATTTCGGCAGCCACTTTGCCGCCATTGCCGCAGCGGGGCCGCTGGTCGGGCCGGTGCTGGCGGCGCAGTATGGTTACCTGCCCAGCTTTCTCTGGCTGCTGATCGGCTGCGTTATCGGCGGGGCGGTACACGATACCGTGGTGCTGTTTGCCTCGATGAAGCATCAGGGTAAGTCGCTGTCGGAGGTGGCGAAATCGGAGCTGGGGCCGGTGGCGGGCTGGTGTACCGGGCTGGCGATGCTGTTTATTATCACCATTACCATGGCAGGCCTGTCGATGGTGGTGGTGCATGCGCTGGAGCGCAACCCCTGGGGCACTTTCGCGGTGTTTATGACCATTCCGGTAGCGATTGGCGTGGGGCTGTGGGAGCGTTTTACCGGCAGCATGCGCGGTGCTACCTGGGTTGGTATCCTGGTCATTTTCGGCTGCGTTATTGCAGGCCCCTATATCCAGGATTCTGCCTTTGGTAGCTGGCTTAGCCTGCGTGCTTCCACCGTTAGCCTGGTACTGCCGTTCTACGCTTTCTTCGCGACGGCGCTGCCGGTCTGGATGCTGCTGACGCCGCGCGGCTATCTTTCCAGCTTTATGAAGATTGGCGTGTTCGGCGCGCTGGTGATCGGCGTGGTGTTTATTAACCCGGAAATTCAGTTCCCGGCGGTAACGCAGTTTATCCACGGCAACGGGCCGGTGCTGGCGGGGCCGGTCTGGCCGTTTATTTCGATTACCATCGCCTGCGGCGCGATTTCAGGTTTCCACGCCTTTATCGGTTCCGGCACCACGCCGAAGCAGATCGATAAATGGAGCGATATTCTGCCGGTCGCCTTTGGCGCTATGCTGGCGGAGTGCGTGGTGGGCGTGATGGCGTTGATTGCCGCTACCGCGCTGCATCCGGCGGACTATTTCGCCATTAACTCCACGCCAGAGGTGTTCGCCGGGCTGGGAATGGAGGTGGTTCATCTGCCGCAGCTCAGCGAGTCTATCGGGCTCGATCTTTACGGACGTACCGGTGGCGCAGTGACGCTGGCGGTAGGGATGGCGGATATTTTCACCCGTATTCCCTGGTTCAGCCACCTGGCTTCCTATTTTTTCCAGTTCGTAGTGATGTTTGAGGCAGTGTTTATCCTGACGGCGGTCGATTCCGGTACGCGTGTGGCCCGCTATCTGTTACAGGATTTTCTGGGCGATCTCTGGGCACCGCTGAAGCGTACTAACTGGATGCCCGGCGCGGTAGGTTGCAGTATCGTCGCCTGTTTGCTGTGGGGATATTTGCTCAATTCCGGCGATATTAACTCCGTCTGGGCGCTGTTCGGCGTTTCTAATCAGCTGATGGCATCTATTGGTTTGATGATCGGCGCGACCATTATTCTGCGCATGGCGCAGAAGCGCCGCTATATGCTGACCTGTCTGGTTCCGCTGGCTTATCTGTATGTGACGGTCAACTATGCGGCCTGGTGGATGGTGAAGTATGTCTATTTCAACCCGGCGGCGAAGGGATATAACCTGTTTAACGGCACCATTTCGATCATTATGGTGGCGCTGGGGCTGATTATTATGATCGCAGCCATACAGCGCTGGGTGGTGCTGTGGCGCGTGCGCACGCAGACGCCAACGGTTGAGGCGGTTTCCTGAGGCTATTACTGTGAACAGGCTGGTGCAAACCGGCCTTTTTTACTGGCTTTGCTCTCCGGTTCATACCATCCGCTGTTAGGGCCGGTGAGTGTGCGGCTGATATGACCGGTTCGCAAAGACGCAAAATGTCATCCATGACGGCTCGGCCCGCGCCGTCCGTGGCGCGGGACGCTTTGCACCCCGGTTCTTACCATCCGCTATTAGGGCCGGTGGATGTGCGGCTGACTGGATCCGCTCAGGTTGCTAAAAAGTGTTCAGTTATTAACGAAAAATTAAAAAAATCTGTACAGATTTTGCATTTTTGTATAGTTTAATCGGCAGAACTTTTTCGCCTGTTTTTTGATCTGACCAGAAGGGGCCGATGATGCAGCAGCAACGATGGACACCTGAAGCTGGATGTAAACCAGTACAGCCGTATGCGATGGCAGACAGCACGATCCCAACCCGGCAGGAGACGCTGGGCCAGGTTGTAGAGGACATTTTGCGTGCCGGGCAAAGCGTGAATCGCAAGGCGATCTGCTCCAGGCTGTTGGTGAAGCTGGATGGCGCGGCTGGCACGGAGATGGAGACGCACTATCATGGACTGCTTGCTTTAGTGTTGGGCCGGGAATAATTCATTATTTGTTGTGCAGGCTGACATCAGCCTGCCAGCACATCACACCGTTATTTTCATACGCTATGTCTATCTGCAGTAAACCTCTCCTGATTTTGGCGTCGTTGTTACCTGACGGAACAGCTAACGCCTGAAAAATGTCTGGTGACCTTGAGATATGTACAGGCAGCCTGTTCTGTGAGCGCTGTTACGCATATCTCCTGAATTGCCGGTTTTCGTCAACATCAGCACAGGAGAGAAATTGGATAAAGACGATTTAAAAAATATGCACGTGGCCCTGGGAGAAGCGGTGATGTCCCTTCTCGATAGCCAGAGCGCTTTAAGTAATCACACCATTCTGGAGCGATTACAGCAGTTTGCCGAACAGGAGACGGATGAAGAAAAAGTCATGTCTTACTGGCAGGCAAGGAAGGCATTCCGGCATATACCGCAGTCAGTGAGCGGGCACCGTCTGAAAGACGTTAACAGCACTGACAGCAGAACGGTCAAAATGCCGCAGAACCGTTTTGGGTTCCGGCGACCGCGAAACGACGATCGCGGAGAGAGTGACTGATTAACTGACCGGCAGAATTGCGGCTGATAGCGCATTCTGCCGGTTTTTTATTGTCCTGATAACGGCGTTATTGCTGTTTCTGCCGCCGATCGGCCCGCCGTTGCGTTACGGATAATTTTCATTGGCAAACCTCATAAGCGCTCCGCAGGCAGAGCAGCGATAAACTGGGTTAGTGACCTTTCCGGCGAGCGGTACATAACACTCTGCCTTGCGGTTCACGTTGTACTAAGCATAGCGCCAGGTTATTGTTTCGATTATATGACCTGGCGGAACGAGTAATAACGCCCGCCAGACAGTTTTGCTGTTAACTGCGTGGCCTTAAATAGCGCCGATGGGCTATCAGCGTTGCGATCACGAAGAGAGTTTCATCATCACCAGCCCGCAGACGATCAGTGCCGCGGCAGCGATGCGCATTGGCGTGGCGGGTTCGCCAAGCACTAAAAGGCCAACCAGGAAAGCGCCCACGGCACCGATGCCGGTCCAGATGGTATAGGCGGTGCCCAGCGGCAGCGACTTCATCGAAACGGCCAGTAACACAAAGCTGACGATCATCGCCACGATGGTAATTACTGAAGGGCCGAGCCGGGTGAAGCCGTGCGATTGCTTCATGGCGAAAGACCAGACAACTTCAAACAAACCTGCAATGGTTAAGAGGATCCAGGCCATGCTGGCTCTCCTTTTTTAAGAGCCGGGCCGTCCCGGACGTGACTGAGAAGAAGCCGGGGCCGTCCCCGGTTCGAATGTAGATAATCAGTATAATATTACGTGCGACCCGCGTAAAAGCGATCGCTCAGGAAATTAATATGATTCGTATTGCTGACAAAAAGGAATATCCATTACTGACCGCGATCTGGGGACGGGCGGTGCGGGCCACGCATGATTTTTTACCGGAAGAAAATCTTCAGGCGCTAAAGCCGCTGGTCCGCGACTGCTATTTGCCTGCGATTGCTCCCTACGTCTGGCTTAATTCAGCCGGGGAGCCGCAAGGGTTTATCGGCGTGGCAGAGGGAAAAATTGAGATGCTGTTTATCGATCCCGATTACTGCGGGCAGGGCGTGGGGACAGCGCTGATCGCCTTTGCCCGACAGACGCTGGCGGCAGACAGCGTAGACGTTAACGAGCAGAATCATCGGGCGGTGGCGTTTTACCTGAGCCGGGGCTTTACCCTTTGCGGGCGATCGGAGCTGGATGGCGAAGGCAATCCTTTCCCGCTGCTGCATATGCGCTGCCCGTCAGCGGATTGCTGAGTGTGACAGGCCATCAACGTTTGTTTTGCCGGTGAGCCAGAATTTTTTATAGCGGGCAGGCGGCACGCCAACCAGGTTATGAAAGATACGATGGAAATTATTAACGTTATCGTAGCCAACGGCGTTCGCCACCTCCGTGACCCCTAAATCGGAGCTGAGCAGCAGCGACTGCGCTTCACCAATACGGCGGCGGGTTTGATACTGTTTCGGGGAATAGCCGGAAAACGCCTTAAATACGTGCGCCAGATAGTAGTGATTCATATTCAGCGCGGCGGTTAGCGACTTCAGCGCAATCTCATCTTTATAGCGCCGGTCGATATAATCTTTGATGCGCTGCCCCAGCCCGGATTCGCTGTTGTCCTGCTCCTGTTCCGCCTCAGGCCAGATATCGCGACAGAGCAGCAGCAGGGCGCTAAGCAACGCATTAGCAATTTCAGCGCCATAGCGGGTTTTCCCGCTGGCGTGCCGCCACATTTGTTGAAATAAGGTGGCGATCTCCTGATAAAAAACGCCGCTCGGCATCACCGCACGCTGCGATGGTGCGGTAAAGGTGTCTGGCGGCAGCCCGGCAAATTTTAACTGCTCTACGCCGCAGCTGAAAATGCGCAGATTATCCGAGACGTAGGGCTGCTCATCATGCAGCACGCCTGCGTTAAACAGCAGCAGATCGCCGCGTTCTACATGGTAGCTGCGCCCATCAATGTTATAGATGCCGCCGCCTTCCTGAATGAACATCAGCTCAAACCGGCCTTCATGTTTATGCATAATACGTGGGAGCGCCGCCGCTTTGCCTTCAGCCCGGCAAATAAACATCAGCTGCGGGTGCGTGCCATGCCCGAAGCCGTGCCGTGAAACCGGCTCATTCAAACACCTGGTCAGCATAAACTCTCCTTCGCCTTTCGCACGATTATCGCACTGCGATAAGGCAGCGTAATCATCAAAGTTGCTTTTTATCAGCAGCTAAGCGTTTGTTTTATCACTGGCTGAAAAAATCATTGCTCGATTAATTGGCTTTTATCGCGAAATATACGGGCTGCCTAACCGAATATAGCGGTGCAAATAGCCATCAGGCAACAGGTAGCTATGGGAAAATTAGGGTTAAGGCTGTTGTTTATCACTTTCTCATCAAACTGGCGATATTAGCTGAGGATGAAAATAATTATTTATTCCAGGCCGATCGGGAGAAAACCAGCAATAACGCGCTGGCAGACCATTATTATTTTTCGATTAATTGTCTGGTAAAAAATAACGGCTGAAGGTTAATTTTCATCTCTCTTGATTCTTGCTATGTCAATCGAACCAGGTTATAGCTGTGACGCCACGCGCGTTTCTTCCCGTTTTTTATCCTGAAATTTTGATCGGCAGCACAGCGTAAAATGTTATCGCATCGGACGCATGGTGTTTTACATTTACTTTGATATATGTTTGCCGCAAGCGATCGCGAAACGTTTCCACCTGTTATATCCGGGCGGAAATAATCTTTTTGTTTATCGAAAAATCAGATTAACCGATCTGAATATTCTCTTTGCGACAAAAAGGAGCGAGGAATGACGGTGAATATTGGCGTCATTGGGCTGGGCATGATGGGGCGCGATCATCTGCGGCGTTTCAGCGAGGTTATCAGCGGCGCAAAAGTTTCGGCGGTTTGCGATATTCAGCGTGAAACGGTGGATGAGATGGCGAAAACCTTTGCTGCCACGCCATTTTATGATGCCGATGCGCTGATTAATTCACAACAGGTGGACGCGGTGGTGATTTGCTCCATCGGCCCGGCGCATAAAGAACAAATCCTGGCGGCATTTAAGGCGGGTAAACCGGTGTTTTGTGAAAAGCCGCTGACGCCCGGTGCAGATGAAGCCAGGCAGATTATCGACGCCGAGGTAAAAACGGGAAAAAGGCTGTTACAGCTTGGTTTTATGCGCCGTTTTGATGCGGGCTATCAAAAATTAAAGCAGACGATAGAAGCGGGTGAGCTGGGTGACATTTTGCTGATGCACTGCGCCCATCGCAATCCGACGGTGCCGGAAAGCTACACGCTGGAGATGGCAATTAATGACTCTGCTACCCATGAGATAGATATTATCCGCTATCTGCTGAATGAGGATATCGTTGCGGTACGCGTGGACAGGCCGGGCAAAAAAACCAGCCGCGCCTGCCCGCATTTACAGGATCCGCTGATAGTGATTTTTGAAACGGAATCGGGCGTGCGCATTGATGATGAACTGTTTGTGAACTGCGGTTACGGCTATGACATTCGCTGTGAGGTGGTGGGAGAACAGGCTATCGCCGGGCTTACGGGGCAGGCGCTGACTTACGCCCGCGCACCTTATGGTTACGGTCAGAATATCGCCCACTCCTGCATGGAACGGTTTGCCGTGGCCTACGACAGGGAGGTGCAGCACTTCGTTAACCGCGTGCGTGACGGAAAAGCGCTATCCGGCCCGTCCAGTTGGGATGGTTACGTGGTGGCGCTGGTCTGCGATGCCGGACTGGCGTCGCTAAAGGATGGTGAGAAACACCGCGTGATCATTCCACCGCGTCCTGCACTTTATCAGGACTAAGACGCATCGCAGGGAGGCCGCTTGCGTCAGGGAATCCGCATCAGGGTTCGCGGCGCAATCAGCCACAATCTTTCCCGTTCGGATAAGGAAGAGTTATGAAGCTGGCATTATGTACCGATGTTTTGGCGGATCTTGCGCTGCCGCAGATGCTGGACCGCGTGAAACAGTATGGCATTTCCGGCGTTGAGTTAACCGCTGGCGGCTGGTCGCCATGTCCGCATGTCGATCGTGAGGCGCTGCTGGCCTCGCCGGAGAAACTGTCGCGCTTTCGCAGCGAGTTGTCCAGCCGTGATATGACGATTGTTGCACTGAACTGTTCCGGTAACCCGCTGGCACCCGGCGCGCTGGGCGAGGCGCATACCCGGAGTAGCTATCGCACCATTGAACTGGCGGCCAGGCTTGGCGTGAAGAAAATTGTCATGATGAGCGGTCTGCCGGGCGGTGGCCCGCAGGATCGGGTGCCAAACTGGATTACCTCGACCGTCTCCTGGCCTGACTACATGCCGGGCGTGATTGAGTATCAGTGGCATGAGGTAGCGATTCCGTGGTGGCAAAAATTTGTGCAGCATGCGCGACAGCACGGTATTGAACAGATTGCGCTGGAAGCCTTCCCCTGCCAGCTGGTTTATAACCCGTCAACGCTGCTGCGCCTGCGCGAGGCGGTTGACGATACGATCGGCATCAATCTCGATCCTTCGCATTTGATTGCGATGGGGGCCGATCCGATTGCGGCGGTACGTAAGCTGGAAGGGGCGATTTTTCACGTACACGGTAAGGACGCACGTATTGAACGTGGCCTGGCAGACGTTGATGGTCTGATGGAGTACCAGCCGGTGACGGCGACAAAAACGCGTGCCTGGAACTATGTCGCGGTGGGATGCGGGCAGGATCTGCGCTGGTGGAAAGAATTTTTCTCGGTGTTGCGCATGTGCGGCTATAACGGCGACGTTTCGCTGGAGATGGAGGATTTAACCATGAGCGTGGAGGCCGGTCTGCAAACTTCTATCGATGCGCTTAACGCCTGTCTGAGCCGCTAGCGTCATTTCATCAACTGCCCGTCGGGAAAGTCGCTACCCGGCGGGCAGCGTGCGGCCTTTCATCCGCCTGTTTTTACGCAACGTTCGGAATAGTGATTAGACTTAACGGACGTGTATTAACAGGAGCTATCATGAAGCTTGGTTTTGCTTGTAAATTTCTCACCCCGGACGCGCAGCAGCCTTATCCTTTTAAATCGCCGACCCGTAAGCGCTTTCTGGGATTATCTGATGAAGAACGAGTGAAGCTGGTTTATGACTGCGCCACCTTTAATCTGACCAACCTGCTGGCGGTTTTTGAGCAGCTGGCGCGGCTACCGGATGCGCTGCGCATGATGCGTATCGGCAGCGATCTGCTGCCTCTGTATACCGTGCCCGAAGCGGCAGTAGTTTATCGGGAGTGTCTGCCCGATCTGTATGCGTTGTTCGACGCCTGCGGCGCAAGCGCCAGACGGCATAATATCCGGCTCTCTTTCCATCCGGGACAATATTCCGTGCTGGCGTCAGATAACCCTGACGTGGTGGATCGGGCGCTGGAGGATGTGGAATATCATGCGCTGTGCGCAACGCTAATGGGCTACGGCAAAACCTTTCAGGATTTTAAAATCAACGTTCATATGAACGGCAGACGGGGCTTTGCAGGGTTTCAGGCTGCTTTCAGCAGGCTCAGTCCGCAGGCACGTATGATGCTTACCGTTGAGAATGACGAAATTTCCTGCTCGTTAGATGAGGTCTTGCAGGCACAGAAGCTCTGTCCGGTAGTGCTTGATATTCATCATCACTGGGTAAAAGAAAACGCCTTTATCAGGCCTGACGATGAGCGGATTGCGCAGATAAAAGCGTCGTGGCGCGACGTCAGGCCGGTTTTACACTATTCGATTTCGCAGGAAGGGCTGATTCCGCCGCAGGGGTTTCCCGATCAGGAGCGTCTCGGTCTGGCTAAATCAAAGCTGCGTGCGCACTCGGACTACTATTTTAACGATACGCTGAACGACTGGGCGCTCTCGTTTGATGAGTTCGATATTATGTGCGAGGTAAAAATGAAGAATCTGGCGCGGGATCGGCTTTATCACTATGCGACGAAGCGCTGCTAAAAAGCCGTAAGCCAGAGGTTAACCTGCTCAGGCGTGATGAATCGCACGCAGAAAAAAGGCCGCAGTTAGCTGCGGCCCTGATAAACGTTACCGGCGACGTTAGTCGGTCACTTTGTTTTTCAGCTCGCTGGCACCTTCTTTGGTTTTGTTCCAGCCTTTTTCCGTGCCTTCTTTCGTTGCATCCCAGCCTTTCTCGGTGCCTTCTTTGGTTTTATGCCAGGCTTTTTGCGTGCCTTCGCTGGCACGGCTGCTCAGATTGTCGCGTTTGCCTTCGGCGGCATGTTCAGATTTGAGTTTTAGCTCTTCACCTTCATGCTGGCTCTGATGCAGTTTCTCTTTAGCGGTGTTCGCTCCTTCATGCGCGGTAGCGACGGTATCATCAGTTGCGTGTGTGGTTGCGGCGAAAACAGGCGTAGCCAGCAGCAGTGCGGATAGTGCGATAATTGTCTTTTTCATACTTCCCTCTTTAATTATTAGTAACCTCATCAGTGTAGTAAAGAATGGCACGACCGATCGCCGATCGCCTTAGGAATATGCCGTAAAGTGCTTCAGGGGCAGAGTAGCCCGGGAGCGACGCTTTTACCCACATGCGCCTGCTGACACGGTGCTGCCGTTTAACAGGCTATTTATCGTGTAAAAAAACACGTTGCCGCTGGCGACATTATTTGTCGCGGTAGTTGGGGTTAATAAATGAAAGATAAGATAACTGCATGAAAAAGAATTTTTCTGGAATCGAATTCTTCTCAATTATTTAATAATTCGCCACTTTAACTATTCTTTTCGTTTGCTGTCTTTTATTTTTCAATTATTGCTTTAAGCCGGAATTTAATGCGGTGTCATTTTGGCGTTGTGGCAGGGTGAAAACTATTGTCTCCTCTGGATTGAGTAAGCTTTTGTGTCTTTCTTGTTGTTTTTACTGATATTGTTTTAATGGAAATAAGTATTTTTTCGATAATTTATTCAGGCCAGCAGGCCGTTTGTCCAATAAATAATTTGAAAGAATAATAGTTGGATTAAGATATTGATAAATAATAATAATACTATAGACCATGAAATTGAGGAAATAACGACGAGCCTCACATTTTGACGGATTAATGTTTGTTTCAATGAAGAGACTAAAGAAAAATAAATTTAAATTATCAAAATTGGCCGTAAAACAGAGCTGATATCACATGATTTACTGGCTTATTAATAAGGGAATATATGATCAGCCACTTCAATTTTAATAAATTAAGTCTGGCCGTGATGGTGTGTCTGCCGGTGACGTTAAACGCAGGGGCGCAGAGCCTGATTCAGGTAGAGCTGGGGCATTATTCAAAGGCGCTGATTACCGACGCGGGCCTGAAATTTAAAGATTTGAACCGGGATGATGAGCTTAACCCTTACGAGGATTGGCGGCTTCCGGCTGAAACCAGGGCAGCCGATTTAATCAAGCGTATGACGCTAAAGGAAAAGGCGGGCGTCATGATGCACGGCAGCGTGCCGGAGATGGAGGATCCTTCTGGCGTCGCCAGCGCATATGATATGAAAGCCGTGCGCAAAATGGTGGTGGATGACAAGATCAACAGTATGGTCACCACCCTAAGCGGCGACGATCCGTCGATGCTGGCGGAGCAAAACAATATGATCCAGCAGATCGCTGAAGGTACGCGTCTGGGGATCCCGGTGACCATTAGTTCCGATCCACGTAATAACTGGCAGCCGCTGCCCAGAGCCAGCAACGCAACAGGAAAATTTTCCCGCTGGCCTGAGACGCTCGGCATCGGCGCGGTGGGCAGCGAAGTGCTGGCAAAAGAGTATGCCGATCGTATTCGGCGTGAGTACCGCGCTACCGGCATTACCCAGGCGCTTTCTCCGCAGGCTGATATCGTCAGCGAGCCGCGCTGGGCAAGAATCAGCGGCACCTTTGGCGAAAACCCGGAACTGGTGCGCAAGATGGTCAGAGGCTATATCGAAGGTATTCAGCACGGCGCTGACGGCCTGAATCACCGAAGCGTGGCGGCGGTGGTAAAACACTGGGTTGGCTACGGCGCGGCTGAACATGGCTGGGACGGGCACAACGCCTATGGCAAGAATATTATCCTCAGCGCAGAGAGCCTTAAAAGACATATCATGCCCTTTAAGGGCGCGTTTGAATCGCACGTTGCGGGGGTCATGCCAACCTATTCTGTTATGCGAGGCGTGGAGTGGGAGGGGAAAACGCCGGAGCCGGTCGGTGCCGGATTCAGCCATTTTCTCCTGACCGATCTGCTACGTAATGAATATCATTTTGATGGCGTGATCGTTAGCGACTGGCTGATTACTAACGACTGTGATGATAAATGCGTTAACGGCAGCGCACCGGGAGAGACGCCGGAAGAGGGCGGTATGCCGTGGGGCGTAGAGTCGCTGACAAAAGAGCAGCGTTTTGTTGCGGCGGTAAACGCCGGTATTGACCAGTTTGGTGGCGTTACCGATACCGCGATTCTGGTTGGCGCCGTCAAAAAAGGGTTGATTAGCGAAGAGAGAATTGATGCCTCGGTGAAACGCATCCTGCAACAGAAATTTGAACAGGGTCTGTTTGAACAACCCTATGTTGATGCTGCGCTTGCCGACAAGGTTGTTGGCAGCGCGGAAGCGCAAAAAGAGGCGGGCAGCGCCCAGTTCCGCTCGCTGGTGCTGTTGCAGAACAAAAATATTCTGCCGCTGAAAAAAGACATCAAGGTATGGCTTTACGGTATAGATAAGGCTGTCGCCACCGAAGCGGGCTTAACCGTAGTGAAAAATCCCGGATCGGCGGATGTGGCGCTGATGCGTCTCAGTGCGCCTTATGAACAGCCGCATCCGAACTATTTCTTCGGCAGCCGCTATCATGAGGGATCGCTGGCGTTTGCCAGTGATAATAAAGATCTTAAGGTACTGGAAGAGATCAGCATGGTGGTGCCGGTGGTGTTGTCGATTTATCTGGATCGTCCCGCGATTCTGGCTAACGTGCGCGATAAAACCAGCGCTATTATCGCTAACTTCGGCGTAAGCGATGAGGTGCTGATTTCCCGCCTGATATCCGATAGCGCTTATACGGCACGCCTGCCTTTTGCGCTGCCTTCAACAGCCGAATCGGTGCTGATACAGAAATCTGATGAGCCTGGCGATCTGAAACTGCCGCTTTTCCCGCTGGGATATGGCCTTGCGCGCTAGGCTACGGCTAACGATGCGGCATCGCTGACCTTTCTCGCTGTGGCCGTGCATGGCATTAAAAAAGCCGCCAAAGGAGGCGGCTTTCTCTTTTTCAGGTTTTCAGACGTGCCGTTCGCGCTTATGACTGCGCTTTTGCCGCTTCATCTGCGGCACGGATGGCCGCCACCTTCTTCCCGAATATCAGCTGTAATACCACCAGCAGCGCAAAGACCGGCAGCAGCGCGCTGAGAGCGGAAATGCCCATTGCGCCTTTGATCAGCATCGCGCCGGAGGCGATCAGCAGCAGGAAAACGATAATGCGGAACACTTTTACCGAAATCCGTTTATGCACGTACTGACCGACAATCGAACCCAGCACCATGGTCGGAATACAGAACAGCACCAGCTTAATGGTAGAAATGGTTAAGATCCCGCTGGTCGCCAGCCCGCCGATAATGGCGATATTATTGGCCGTAAAGAAGGCATTAAGCGTACCGCGAAACGCGGCGGGTGCCAGGTTACGCAGCATGCCGTACATCACTACCGGTGGCCCGTTGGTTGAGAACGCCGCGCCTAAGGCACCGGCGATGGTGCCCATCGGGGCCGCGATCCAGCGTTTGTCATACACCGGCAGGCGGGGAATAAACAGGCTGTAGAACGAGTAAATAATCAGAAACGCGCCCAGGCCTATTTTCATAATATGATCGGGCAAATAAGAGAGTGCATACAGCCCGACGGGAATACCGGCAAAAGAGAACAGAATTAATACCGCCGCAGATTTCCAGTCCGTTTCTTTGCGTGACAGCCAGGTGGCATAAACCGCGGTGGCGGTGCCGACCATGACCGACATCGGTGCCGCCATTTTGAGCGGCAACACCATGGTAATTAGCGGCATTGAGGTCAGGCCGCCGCCAAAACCGGCGCATATGCCAACAAAGGTATAAAGAAACATCACCGCAATCACGATAAGTACCGTGCTGGTATCCAGCACCGCCATATCAGGGGTAAAAAGCGTAAAGAAATCCATATCGATACCTTAGTTAAGCGATAAACCCGCATCCACGACAAAATCCTGTCCGGTGCAGCCGCACGATTCGCTGGAGCCAAGGAACAGTGCCAGACGCGCGCAGTGGGTACCGTCCAGCCGCACCTTCAGCGCCTGCAAATCGATAAACTGATTTACCGCCGCCGGATCGAGCTTCGCCCACATCGCTTCCTGTTTCGCCGTTTTAATCGCGCCCGGTACCAGGCTGTTTACGCGGATGCCGCGTGCGCCCAGCTCCTGCGCCAGGGTGCGGGTAAAACCATGAATTGCGGCTTTCGATAAGGAGTAGCAGACGCGTCCTGGGCGACCGCGCATCCAGTTAATCGAACCCATATTAATGATGCTGCCTTCGCCTTTTTTCGTCATGCCAGGTATGACCGCCTGAATAGCAAACAGCTGATGGCGCAGGTTCACGTTAATGCGGTTATTGAAATACTCTTCGGTGAGATCGTCGATCTTATGGTGATCGTCGCTGCCAGCGTTATTAATCAGAATATCCACATCGCCCAGCCGTGTGGAAATGTCGGCAAAGCAGGCTTTTAGCTGCGCAATATTGGTAACGTCGCAAAACAGGAACAGGCAGTTCAGCTCTTGCGCCAGCTTTTCGCCCGCCTCGCGATCGAAATCGAGAAACGCCACGCGTGCGCCCTGATTAACATAGGCGCGCACCAGTTCTTCGCCGATGCCGCTGGCACCGCCGGTGATGGCGACAATTTTATTTTTCAGTGAATGGTAAGTGACATTTTCGCTGTAGTTCATTTGTTTAATCCTTATGTCCAGAGTCAGGCGTTATCTTTCACAACTTTAAATGTGGCGCAGAAATCTTCACCGCCGAGGCCGGATTCCATACCTTTATCGTAAACGCCCTTGATGACTTCAACGCCCGGAAGCTGTAACCCGGACGTTTCCAGCATCGATTTCATGATGTTTACGTCTTTCGCCATGTTTTGCAGCGAGAAGGCGGTGCGGTAATCTTCGGCGATCAGGCTGTTAATTTTGCTGTCGAGGTAGAAGTTGGCCGCGCCGCCGTAGGAGATCGCCTGATGGAACGCCGCTTTCGGGATCTGGTAATGCTCCGCTGCGGTCAGCATTTCATTGACGCTGTTCTGGATACCGGCTACCTGTACGTTGTGCAGCATTTTCATCACCAGGCCGCGCCCGTTCTGGCCCATATGAATCTGGTTACAGCCCATCATCGCCAGCACCGGCTTCACTTTTTCCCATGCCGCTTTATCGCCGCCGATATAGATACCCAGTTCGCCTTTAATCGCCGCCTGTACCGATTTCACTACCGGAGCATCAAGCATAACGGCACCTTTTTGCGCCACCTCAGCGGCCAGCGCCTCGGAAACGGCGGGTTCGATGGTCGACATATCGATGGTGATCTGTCCCTGATGCAGATACGGCAACATCTGACGATAGATCGCCTGAACGTGTTCAGATCGCGGCACCATACTGATAATTACGTCGGCTTTTTGCGCAATTTCCTCAACGGAGTTGGCTGCCTGCGCGCCCGCGGCGGTTAATGTTGCAATGGCGGCGGGGTTCACGTCATACACCAGCACCGAGCCGTCAAATTTAGCCACGATGTTTTTTGACATCGCTTCGCCCATTAAGCCAAGTCCAATAAAGCCGATGGTTTTCATTATGCGTGTTCCTTAAATTTGGGTTTGTGCATGCCGGCAACGGCAACATTCAGGGTAAAAATGGCACCGGAGAGCGGGTAAGCCGCGCACTCTTCAGCCGTCATGTTTTCTCTGGTGGTGGTGATAAACAGCGTCTTCATTTCCGGCCCGCCAAAGCAGACCATCGTGGGGCAGCGTACCGGCAGAGTATGCTCTTCCAGAACCTCGCCCTGTGGCGAAAAGCGGGCGATGCGCCAGCCGTCAAACAGTGCGCTCCAGTAGCAGCCTTCGCTGTCCATCGCCGCGCCGTCGGGCCTGCCGTTGCCGCGTGGGAAGGTTTTCCACACCTGGCGTACGCCTGGGTTGCCTTCATCATCAAGCGGCGTGCGGTAAATGACATGGTTCGGCGTGTCGCTGGTGTACATCCAGCGGCGGTCGGGCGAAAAGGCGAGGCCGTTGGCACCGAGAATGTCGCACTGCATGACGCCCGTACGGAGGCTGGCATCAACACGGCACAGCAGCGCGCCGTTATAGTCGCGTGGCCCCCAGTAGGTGCCTGCCCAGAAGCGCCCCCAGGGATCGACGCCGCCATCGTTGAAGCGCGCCAGCGCCGGATTATTAGGGTTATCGCAAATTTTTTGCTGAAGCTGACCTGCCTCGCCGGTAAGCCAGATGCCGCTGCGAAGCGCGACGATCAGGCCGCCTTTTTCGCGTAGTGCGAAACAGCCTGGCTCTTCCGGGAAGGTTATTACCCGATGTTCGCCGCCCGGCAGATGCAGAGCGTGAATCTCACGCTCCAGGATATCTGCCCACCAGAGCGTTTGGGTGTCGCTGTCCCAGCTGGGGCATTCCGGCAGATGGCCGACATAATCGAAAAGCTGTTCAGGTTTATTCATCGCTTATCATCCGCAGTTCCATCCAGTGAGAAAACGTCTCTCCGGGATGAACGGTGGTCATCGCCTGTTCGCCGTCGTCGGCAGGAAACAGATTGATGGCGTTATTGACGTGGGTGACCGGTTCGATAGCTACCACGTTGCGCTCGCGCGGCGGAATAAACAGCACCGCGTTGCTGGCAGCGGAGCGCATCTCCACGCGGATCCGGCGCTGCGGCCATCTGACTTCTGCGGGGGGCCGCCAGCCGGTAAAGCAGTTATCCACCGAGCCGAATACCGGCGATCGAAAATGCGTGTAGAGCCATTTTTCCGGCACCGCGACCGCTTCACAGGGCAGGCTGTTTTCGTCGTTAAGCCAGACGCCTGCGGCGGCAAAACGGATTTCGCTCTGTGCGGCGTCGGCAAAGAAGGGATGAAACCCCAGGCCTACCGGTACGTTCTCCTGCGCGCTGTTGCAGTAGCTCAGCTCGATGCGCAGCCGATCGCTGCTCAGGCGAAAAACCTGTTGCGCACGCCAGGGCCAGGGCCAGCTTTCGCTGGCCGGGCTGTCGAGCTGCAATACCACTTCATCATCGGCAGCATGTGCCACCTGCCAGGCGCTTTGCCAGCCGCTGCCGTGCAGGGCGTGCGGATGATCGCCAAAGTTGCGTTTTACCGCGTGGCTGGCACCATTAAAGGTAAAGTGTCCGTTGGCGATGCGGTTTGACCAGGGGATCAGCGGATAGCTGCCGCACAGATTGGCACGCTGTTCGCCTGCGGGATCGAAGGGCCGTAAGATGTCATGCCCGCGCCAGCGCAGCCAGGCCAGCGCGCCGCCTAACGCGGGCGCGACGGCCATGCTGGCATCGCCCTGGGTACATTCGAGCAGGCGCGTCATCTTAGTAGACCTCGCCGCCGCGAATTTTCAGATCTTCACCGCGAATGGCCGCCAGCTGCTCCTTCGCACGCGCCAGCATAAAGCTCATATCAGAGGCCAGCGCGACGAAGGTAAAGCCCATCTGCTGGTACTTATTGACCAGTTCCGGGTTGCCGCCCACGATACCGCAGGGGAAGCCGAGGCGCTGACAGGCTTCCAGGCCGCGTTTGATCATCGCCTGTACCTCAGGGTGTGACGGATTACCCGGATGGCCCATGGCGGAGGAGAGATCGCCGGGGCCAATAAAGAAACCGGTAATGCCGTCAACCGCAGCGATATCATCAATGCTGGCGATCGCTTCCGGCGTTTCCAGCTGTAAAATCAGGCAAAGTTCGTCGCGTGACTCCTGTACGAACTGTGGGTTGCCGCCCCAGCCGGAAGCGCGATGCATCGCCGCAAAGCCGCGCTTGCCGTAAGGCGGATAGTAGGCGGATTCCACCGCTTTACGCGCCTCTTCAACCGTATTAATAAAGGGGATCATCAGCGACAGCGCGCCGCCGTCGAGCGCGCGCTTAATCAGCACCGTTTCGTTGCCCGCCAGCCGGTACAGCGGGGTGGTATTGTTGTTGACGCTGCGCACGGCGCGATCGATGCGGATGGCATCCAGCGTATCCACCGCAACGTGTTCCTGATCCAGTACCAGGAAATCAAAGCCAACGGTCGCCATCGCTTCGGCCACGGTATCGCTGCCGGTCATCATCCAGGTTCCCAGCAGACGCTGGCCGGAGAGGATGCTTTTTTTGAAATTGTTCATACTTTTTCCTTAAAAAATGGGAGGTTCCGGAACGTCGCTGCCGCTCTGGAGGAAATCGAAATCGCAGCCCTGATCGGCCTGAGTGACGTGCTGCTGATAAAGGGCAGACCAGGAGCGGGAGAAGGTTTGGTGCGTCGGTTTTAGCGCGGCGCGGCGTCGGGCCAGTTCGGCTTCGTCAACCAGCATGTTGAGCGTACCGGCGGCGATATCCAGCTCGATCCGATCGCCGGTTTGCACCAGCGCCAGCGGCCCGCCAACCGCCGCTTCCGGCGCGACGTGCAGAATGCAGGTGCCGTAGTGGGTGCCGGACATGCGCGCATCGGAAATACGCACCATATCGGTGACGCCCTGTTGCAGCAGTTTTTTCGGGATCGGCAGGTTACCCCATTCCGGCATCCCCGGGCCGCCGACCGGACCGGCGTTACGCAGGATGATGACGCTATCTTTGGTCACATCGAGCGCCGGATCGTCAATGCAGTCAGAAAGCTGCTGGTGGCTGTCGAAAACCAGCGCCGGGCCAACGTGATGGCGTAGCTGCGGGCTGGCAGCAGAAGATTTCATTACCGCACCGTTAGGGCAGAGGTTGCCGCGCAGTACCGTCAACGCGCAGCCCTGAGTCAGCGGGATGACCGGATTATCAAGATCGCGAATGGTATCGTCATCGTAGCAGTGAGCGTTTTCGATCCAGGCGCTGACCGAAGTATTGGTGACGCCTTTTGCGTCCAGGTGCAGGAACTGGCTGATTTTTTTCAGCTGCGCCATCAGGCCACCGGCGAAAAAGAAATCGTCCATTAACCCTTTACCGGACGGGAACAGGTTCGCCAGCACCGGAATACGGCGCGCCAGCGCTTCCATATCGTCGAGGTTCAACGCAATCGAGGCGCGGTTTGCCATGGCGATCAGGTGGATCGCGGCGTTGGTGGAACCGCCAAGCGCCATGTAGGCGGCGATGCCGTTAAGGAAGTTCTGTTTGGTCAGCCAGCGCGAAGGCTTATGGTCATACCACACCATATCAACGATTGTCTGGCCGCACTGCGCCGCCATTTGTGGATGACGGCAGTCGGCCGCCGGGATCGAACTGGCACCGGGCAGGGTAAAGCCCATCGCATCGGCGATCGAGGTCATGGTGGATGCGGTGCCCATGGTGTTGCAGGTGCCGATCGAGCGGGTCATCGCGCCTTCCAGTTCGATCCAGTCATGCTGAGTGATCGCACCGAGGCGGAGCTGATCCCAGAATTTTTTGGTGTGGGTGCCTGCGCCGGTCACCTGGCCGTGCCATTTGCCGGTGGTCATTGGACCCGCCGGGCAGAAGATGACCGGGATATCCATCGAAAGCGCGCCCATCAGCAGCGCGGGCGTCGATTTATCGCAGCCGCCTAACAGCACGACGCCGTCGATCGGATGCTGGCGCAGAAGTTCCTCGGTTTCCATCGCCAGAAAGTTGCGATATAGCATGGTGGTGGGTTTCACCATCACTTCGCCCATCGACAGGGCCGGTAACTCGACCGGAAAACCGCCCGCTGCCCAGACGCCGCGTTTCACCGCCTCTGCACGTTCACGCAGATGCGAATGGCAGGCGCTCATATCGCTCCATGTGTTGATGATGATGCCGATAACCGGCTTGCCTAAAAACTCTTCCCGTGCGAAGCCCATCTGTTGGGTGCGCTGCCGATGCGCAAAGGCTCTGATAGTCTTGGGGGCATACCACCGTTGGCTACGAAGTTCGGAGATCTCCCTGCGCGTTAAACCGTCTTTGTTAAACATAAAGCCACTACCCTGGTGTTTGAATTTCCCGTTACACTAATATCGTAGCGCTACGATTTGCAAGATGGGATCTGCAAATTATGTGATCCATGATCGCTTTTCCCTTTCCGCCGCATGGTTTTTATTCGCCCGCTTCAAAATTTTGCATAAAGTGCTTTAAAGCCCGTTTTATCCTGTGTGATAGTAGCCTGATACCATAAGTATGAGGGTTGACAGCCATGGAGATGTTTTTCTCTGGTGTAACGTTTTTTTTCTTTCTCGTAATCGTAGCGCTATATTCTTATCGTAAAACAAAAGGCATATCAGAATCAGGCGTGGAGGGATTTTTTCTCGCCGGACGAGGATTAAGCGGTTATTTCATTGCGGGATCGCTGTTGCTTTCCAATCTGTCGGCAGAGCAGCTGGTGGGGCTTAACGGCAACGCCTATCGCTTCGACATCAGTGGTATGGCCTGGGAAAGTACCGCTGCCATCGCCACGATTGTAATGGCGCTTTTCTTCCTGCCGCGCTTTCTACGCCGTGGCTTAACCACCATGCCGCAGTTTCTGGAAGAGCGTTTCGATAACAATACCCGCCGTATGGTCAGCATTATGCTATTGGTGGGTTATGCGCTGATGGCGAATCCGTGCAGCCTCTATCTGGGGGCGATTACCATGAACGAGATGTTTAATTTCCAGCAGCTGCTGAACCTGTCGGACTGGAGCGCCATTGCGATCCTGGCGCTGGCGATGGGAGCGATTGGCGGCCTGTATGCCACGCTTGGTGGACTAAAAGCGGTAGCTATTTCTGACACGATCAGCGGGCTGATCCTGCTGGTGGCGGCGCTTCTGGTGCCGGTGCTGGGGCTGTTTGCGCTGGGTGACGGCTCTTTCAGCGCCGGAGCTAAAATTTTGCTGAGCCATCCCCGGCAGCTAAACGCGATTGGCTCTTCCAGTTCGGCGGTGCCGTTCAGCACCATCTTTACCGGGATGCTGTGTGCCAACATGTTTTACTGGTGTACCAATCAAATGATCATTCAGCGCACTCTGGGAGCGCAATCGCTGGCAGAGAGCCAGAAAGGGGTTTTACTGGCGGGTTCGATCAAACTGCTGGTGCCGCTGGCAATGGTGTTACCCGGCCTTATTGCCCTGAATATGTTTGGCCCGGTATTTAGCAATGCGGATTATGCCTATCCGACGCTGGTTAAGGCCGTACTGCCCTGGTGGCTGATCGGCATGTTTGCGGCAGCTATTTTTGGCACGGTGATCAGCCACTTTAATTCCGTGGTTAATTCCAGCGCCACGCTGTTTGTTATCGATCTGTTTGGTCCAATGACCGGCTGTCGTGATGAGAAAAAACTGGTACGTATGGGCAAAATAGCGTCGGTTGTTGTTTCACTGATTTCCATCATGATTGCGCCGATGCTGCTGCATACGCCGAACGGTATTTTCGATCTGATGCGTCGTTTTACCGGTTTTTATAATATTCCGATTATTACTATCGTGCTGGTAGGATTCCTGACGCGCCATGTTCCGGCACTGGCGGCAAAATGCGTGCTGGTGTTTCATATTGTGGTTTATGGCATGTATATGTTTACCGACATCGACAAACTTATTCCTCTCCATTACATCCACGTCATGGGCATTTTGTTTATCGTTGAAGTGACGCTGATGTTGATTATTGGTAAGGTGAAACCTGCGGCCTGGCGCGCGTCAGCACATGCGCCAGCCAGTATTCCGATGGAAAAATGGCGCTTTGCCGTGCCTGCCAGTGTTATTATGGTGGCGGTTTTAATCAGCGTTTACATCACGTTATCTCCCTTTGGCCTGGCATCTGAGACAGGTATATCTGACCATTATGGCTATCTTTTGGCGCTGGTATGGGGAAGTGCAGTATTGCTGATTATGGGATTAGCTCGACGCCACATTTTTCGCTCCGGGCGAGAGATGATGGCGCTGAACGAGAGTGCGGGAGCAAAATGCGTCAACGATCACGCCAAATCATAAAGCTTGATGATGTGGCTCTTCAGGCCGGAGTCTCGCCTTCAACCGTTTCGCTGTATATTCGCCAGCCAGAGCGCGTTTCAGCCAAAACAGGGAAGAAAATTCAGACGGCCATAGATAATCTGGGTTACGTGCATAATAAAATTGCCAGCCAGTTTACCGGAGGGCGCAGCAGTAATATGGCGGTAGTATTACCTTCGCTGGCCAACGTCATTTTCAGCTATGTTATTCAGCGTATTGAATCGACCGTGAGCGCGCAGGGGTTTCAGTTATCTATTGCCTCTCACGATCACTGTCTGAATAAAGAAGAGGAACAGATTCGCGCTATTTTACAGTGGACGCCAGCGGTGATTGCTATCGCCGGTGCGGATCATAAAACCTCAACCTTAAAGATGCTGCAAAACAGCGGCGTGCCGGTAGTGCAGATGTGGCAGGTTGACGGTAGCGCGATTACCGCGCAGGTCGGTAATAATCATGAACAGATCGGCTACAGTGCCGCACAATATTTACTGGAGACTGGCTGCGAACAGCTGGCCTATTTCACCACGCGTTTTAATGATGATATTCGCGCACGTACGCGCTACACGGGCTTTTGTCGTGCGCTGGAAGAGCGGGGGAAAAAGCCGCTGCTGGTAGATATTCCGCGCAGCGATAATATCTGGCAGGCCAGCCGCGAAACCCTGATGAAAACGCTGGTAAAGGAAAAAGGCCTCGACGGTATTTTCTGTACCAGTGATTCCATCGCCACCGCACTGTTAATGGAGGCGCAGTCGCGCGGTATTAAAGTCCCGGATCAGCTGAGTATTTTAGGCTTCGGTGATTTTCCATCAAGCGCATGGCTGTCGCCGGTTTCTCTCTCCAGCGTCAGCCTTAACGCCGATATGATTGCGGTAAAAACCGCTGAGATGATGCTGGCGATGAGCCAGGATAAAGAGTATCGCGGCGAGGTGGTGAACGTCGGCTTTGAGATTATACCGCGCGGCAGTACGCGTTTACCCTTCTGAAAAAGCGGCCTGTAAAGGCCGTTTTTGTTGATTCAGCCCGAGCCCTGAACAATCAGTCGGCTATTCTGGTTAACTCCAGCAGGCACACCGCATTAATATCCATCATGATTTCAGTTACCCACTCCTGATTAATTCGTTCATCATGGACGCTAAGCGTCGGTTCTGAGCGCTGGCTAATATAGTGCATGGTTTCTTCATCCCGATCGTAGCGGGTGGGATGTAAACCATATTGATGATAGAGCGCGCCATTTTTCTGATCGAAAAGCCATTTTTTATACGCCAGGTACCGGGAGCGCTAAGTGCCAACCGTATATGAAAGCATTTACTGTAATCATTGAGTAGATTCTGTTGTACCGATAACTGTGGATTAATGGTGACGGTATTAAGTAACAGCAGTTGATGAACATTGCCGCTGCGGGTTGCTATCCAGTCAGGGCCGAAATCACAGACCCGTTTTTTTAACCGCTCTTTCAGTGCCAGAATATGAAAAATAGGGCGCTTAGTCGTGGCGCTGAAGAATAAGGAAAGGCTGTTATTCTCGATAAGATTGTTGGCGCAGACTTCATTTTGCTGCTCTGAATTAAGCCACAGCCCCATCATCGTGACTTCCTCCGGTAAAGAGAGCAGCATATCCATCAATAATGCGCCACGGAAAAAAGGCCATTGATGGTTAGCGTATTCCCCGTTAGCGTTCCCCAGGATTGTAAATAGAGCTGGCAGCGTAGCTGGTGTTTTTTTAACAGAGTGATAATTCGATTCATCTGCTGATAAATGATTTTATGATTATCCTGTGGCCTGTATTCCGGGATATCAATTCGGGCGCTCCGATCGTTGGGGATAAGCGAAAAGGCAATAAAATCGGTTTGTTTTAGCAGCTCGACGGAGGGAAGACCGGGTTCATCTTTACTCTGCGGTAAGGCCAAACCTACGCTGCTGCCGGGAAGCATACGACAAATAGCTGTTAGCCACGTTATGGCGGACTCATTCAGTTTCCCCTTTTCTTTGGTTGCCATCTCCAGAATAAATGACCATTTTTGTACATACTCTTGCCCCAGCAGCAAAATGTGATGATGAATAAACTGCTCCAGACGCTCCAGTTTTTCGCTGGCGGGCGACAGGCGGATCACTACGCTGACGCCAATATGCTTGAGAAAATTGCAGGCCATATCAAGATTGCTCCACGGTGACCATGTGGGATTCGGCTCACCGGTATAAATACTGTGTAGGGCGAAAATATCCTCCAGCGAATCGGCTATCTCTACCTGAAATTCGTTAAGTAAAGTTCTCAAAGACGTCAGCTGTTGCTGAACATGTTGCTTAAGCAGCTCATTAAAACTGCCTACGGCAATAACGTAGCGACGGGCCTTAATGCGATCGGTTTCACTACTAAAGTCTGGCGTAATACATGCTGTTTTAACCGGTAAATGGCGATGTATGGCAGGTTGCCTGTCAGGTATAGCGCGTGAAAGGCAGGAAAACAGCATAACGGAACTGACATTGCGGGTTTGAGCCGGTGTTTCTGGACGTGCATCCACGATTTGACCTATCTGGCGCGAGGTAAACGCGATTTCTTTTACCGCATGCTCAAAACGGACCGTAGTGTGGGTATCTATGCTACGCCTTCTACCTATACCGCCGTTGCTTCTGCGCCACAGGAAAAAGCTGCCGTGGCGGCAGGCATTTATAAGCTGGCCAGCTCGCTCGGCGGAGCAATGGGCGTGGCGCTGTCGCTTGCGGTTTACTCTGCTTTTGATGATGTGCATCAGGCGGGTGCGGCAGGATTTGGTTAAATGTCGGCTTTGGGGTAATTGCCCTTATCTCAATTCTGTTCATTATTCCCCGGAACGTAGCGCAAAAGGCTGAGTAATGCCCGCATGAAATGCTAAGGGGATGCGATTCATCCCCCTTTTTTAGTGGGGTAAGTTTGCTTTGGTGACCGTATTTGAGAACAATATCTGCGGTTATTTGTTATTTGTATTAACCCAAAGCGGTGTCAATGAAATTAATATTATGGTGTTTTGGTATAACGTCGTGGCTGCTAATAAACCGCTTTGCGATGCTGCAACGCGCATAAAAAAATCCGGCAACCGAGAGAGGTTTCCGGATTTTTATCCCATTGCTGAATCAGACAACTCATCCTTAATGGCTTGACTTCATCTGATTAACAGCTGGCATTACTTACACATTTATCAATGTGTTGCTGGCTATTGATTAGCGAGCGGTGGAGTAAGAGGGGGGATCATGCGTTTGCTACCGGTTGATTCGAAGGCTGCACCAAAACGCAACAGGTTATTGTCGTCATAAGCCCTACCGGCAAAAGTCAGGCCTACTGGCATACCAATATCGGCCATTATACCCATCGGTACGGTAACGGTTGGGACACCTAAATGGCGAATGGCAAGATTACCGTTAGCAACCCAAACCCCATTGCTCCAGGCGATATCGGCCGATGCCGGGTTGACATCAGCATCTGCCGGGCCAACATCAGCGACGGTTGGGAATAGCACGGCGTCGAGTTTCAGGTTGTCCATCCAGTCTTCCAGATCCAGTTTGCGGGTCTTCTCCAGGCCACGCAGGCCGTCCGGCACGCTATCGATCTGGTTGTACGATTTGAGGCCTCGTTTGGCCATATTAACGTATTCTTCCATGCCTGCCGCAAGATCGCCTTCGCGGTTCGGCAGGGTGCCCAGGTCGTGCGGGAAGATCTGTGGCCCATTGGCATCAGCCAGTTTATTTAGTTTGGGATCGCCATTTGCGCGTAAGAATTCATCGAAAGCCCAGCCGGATAATTCCCAGAGCTCATCATTGAGAAATTCAGGTGAAACAATTCCACGATTGAATACGGTCGGCGCACCGGGACGGTCACCTTCACAGTTTGAGACCAGCGGGAAGTCTACTTCTACTACTTCCGCTCCCGCAGCTTCCAGAGTTTTTCGTGCATCTTCCCAAAGGTCTATTACCGATGCGCGAGTGTTGATACGTTGACCAGTTGGGCCTCCGATACCAGGATGTTCACTGGTGCCAGCCAGTTCGTCTTTGTTGATGAACATACGCGGGACACCGAAGCGTTTGCCTTTCAGGGCGTCGGCTTTGACGGCAAGATCCAGGTAAGATGCCGGGCGTACTTCCGAAGCTTTAGGGATTTTTATCCAGGGCTGTAAACGCCACAGATCACCACGGGTAATCGGATCGTCTGCAACCACGACATCAAGAATCTCAAGCAAGTCGGCCATGGTTCGGGCGTATGGTACTACCACGTCCATTGTCGGTGTCAGGGGCCAGTTACCGCGCACAGAAATCACGCCGCGTGACGGCGTGTAGGCGCACAGACCGTTGTTTGACGCTGGACCGCGTCCGCTGGACCATGTTTCTTCCGCCAGACCGAAAGCGGAAAAGCTTGCAGCGGTACCCGTGCCAGCACCATTCGAAGAGCCGGAGGCGAATGGTGCGGTAAGGTAGCGGGCATTATATGGGCTTTCTGCACGTCCATAATGTCCTCGCTGCATACCGCCATTAGCCATCGGTGGCATGTTAGTTTTACCCAGGCAGATAGCGCCAGCGTTGCGCAGACGTTCGACGGCAAACGCATCGTATTGGGCGATTAAATCTTTGAACGCAGGGCTACCAGAAGCGGCGGTGAGCCCCTTGACCAAATAACTATCCTTGGCGGTATAGGGAATGCCATCCAGCGGGCTCAGCACCTCACCGCGGGCACGACGCGCATCGGAAGCTTCGGCCTCCTTGATTGCATCCGGGTTACGTACCACTACCGCATTCAACTTTGTTTCTGTCTCTGGGCCATTATAGGCATCGATGCGTGCAAAATAGGCTTTAACCAGTTCGACAGCTGTAGTACGACCAGACTCGAGCGCATTGCGCAATTCGGCAATAGAAACCTCAGTTACTTCGATCATGCTGCCATCTCCTGCATAAAAATAAACGTTTGACAGATATTGCTGTTCTGGGACGATATATCACAATTCTTATAGTGTCTTTTCATAAGCACGACTCCTTGGTCGAATATATTATTTATATTTTTATCGTGTATTACATTAATTTTTTACGGAATGCGTTAGCCCTGCATGTGTTTTTTCGGCACGACGGATAATAATATCACCCACTACCAAAACAATGATTACGCCTGTTAAAATTGGACCGCTATGGCTCCATTGAATAATGCCCTTCGGTAAGTCAGGGAAAATGAATAACATAGCGCACATAAAAATAAATAACATACAGAGCAGTGAGCAACTTATAGCAACCGGCATTCCGCCTGGTACTCTGAATGGTCTGCGAGTTGTTTTATCGGAAATACGTAACTTAATAAATGAAGCGAAAAACAGAAGATAACTAATAATGATACAGGCGCTGGAGAAAGAGAATACAGACCAGAACATATTAGCGTTATCACCCTGAGCAAACCATGCATAAACCAGAGTAATGATGGTAGATACAATGCCGAGAATGCGGTTAGCCCAGTACGGTGTATTATTTTTAGGATGCCAGCGACCAATGAAAGCAGGTAGCTCTCCCTCCCTGGCGGCTTCCGCAGCAGCACGGCTGGGAGCCATCGCCCAGGTAACCTGATTACCAATAATCGAAAGCATGAAAAAGACGCACACCAGGATAATTAATGGGCTACCTTCCCCAAGCAGTGGGCCAAGCGCATCGACAATACCGGAAACCAGATTCAGGTTTTCCAGTGGGATAGCCATCAAAATCCCCATAGATCCAAACACATAAAGGAAGGCAATGGCCAGTGAAGCAAGAAGGATGGCTCTGGGCATATCTCGTACTGGATTGCGTAACTCTTTCCCCATGCAGGCAACCAGTTCCAGTCCGACAAGGTTATAAACAATTACCGCCAGGAATCCGATGCCTGAGGAAGCGGAAGGAAGCATCGTGTGTAGGGAAAATTCGTTAGCCGGACCATGCATAAACATATGATAGAACCCAGCAACGCCGAGGATCATAATTACCGTAATTTTAAAAATGGCGCCGGATACTGTTAGCCAGATACCGACACTGGTTTTAAAATTAATAAAGGCAATGGTCAGCCAACTCATAACCAGAACAATTACCACTTGCCACATCAGAGATAGTTCCGGCATAAAAACGCGAGCAAACATACCGGCAAAAAGAATATAGCCAGCAGGCATCCAAAGTCCACCAGCCAGCCAGTATAAATAAACCGCTCTGGTAGACATACGCGCGCCAAAGGCCCTGCGTATCCAGTCATATATCCCACCCTCAGCAGGATAGGTTGTGCCAAGTTCTGAAGTAATGAGGGAATAAGGGACAATAAAAAATATTAATGTTACTCCCCACCAGAACAGGCCACTGGGGCCTATTGAAGCCGAAGCAGTAAGCGTTTCGAGGACAATCACGGCACACATGCAAAATAGTGCTATTTGTGATATCCCCATCTTTCCTTTACAGTTATTTGATTCCATAAGAAAGTCCTGTAATAGTTGGTGGTTTATGATTCTTTCCGGTATGCCTTTAATAAATTCTTGTTTATTTCTTTAAATCACGGAGCTTATATAGCAATGCCTGTGCCATAAAATTTTATTACCTAACTTATTGAATTATATAGAGGCGAGAGATCAGGTTAATGACTAATATTCAGCAGTGTGCTTAAATTTAAGCACTTTGCTTAATGTTAATCGATTTGCAGGAAACGAAAATGAACAGTGATATTGATCCCGAACTGCATACCGCAATTAAAGTATTTGGTCATTTTTTCGATGTGCTTGGGCAACCTTTTTCGATACTGAATGCCGCAGGAAAGCATGTTTATTACAATCAGGAAAATGCGGACCTGGATGAGTGTCAGCGTAAGGACATATTGGGCAAGCATATGCTGACCGCCTTCCCGTCTATTGACGCGGATGATAATGAAATGCTTAAAGCTTTGCAGTATGAAGAGGAATCAATCAATCATCAAAAAAGTTATTTTACACCTAGTGGTAAATTGATTGATTATCAACATACTACGGTTCCTTTATTTAATTCTGCGGGCACGGTTATTGGCGTGATCGAGTCGGGACAAGATCTTTCGCGTTTTCGTAAATTGCAACGTCATTTAACAGTATTGAATGAAAAACTGTTCTGTAATGAGAAAGGTGAGCAACCTGAGATTGTTCATAATTCAGACTCAATGCGGCATGTGCTCGATCGTGCATCCCGGCTGGCGGTAAGTAATGTTCCGGTTATGATCATTGGTGAAACCGGGACCGGGAAAGAACTGCTGGCCAGTTTTGTGCACAGGCACAGCCCACGTCGTAATAAGCCTTTTATCGCGCTTAACTGTGGAGCTTTGCCGGTAACGTTAATTGAAAGTACTTTGTTTGGCACCGTAAAAGGGGGGTTCACTGGTGCAGAAAATACCAGAGGCTACCTGGAGCTTGCCAATGGTGGAACATTGTTTCTGGATGAATTAAATGCAATGCCCATTGATATACAGGGAAAAATACTTCGTTTTCTCCAGGAAAAAACTTTCTGGAAAGTAGGGGGGAGTAAAGAACTAAAATCAGATATTCGTATCATTGCAGCTATGAATGAATCACCTTACGAAATGATCAGACAGAAACGATTACGTGACGATCTTTTTTACAGGCTGGAAATCGGTATGGTGGTTATTCCTCCTCTTCGGGAAAGAAAAGATGAAATAATTCCGCTAGCCCGCCATTTTATGATGAAACATCAGGCAAGCAGCAACATGCAGGTATATCCATTCCCTGCGTCGGTTGAAAAACAGCTTCTTGAATACAGCTGGCCTGGTAATGTAAGGATGCTGGAAAACGTTATTGTTCGTAGTCTGATACTTCAAAAACAACCGGGGCCGCTTAATGAGCTTATTTTTAATAGTGAAGCTGAAGTAAGTACCGGATTTTCTACAGATTCGCATACGGAGATACCCATTCAGCATAAAAGTTGCGGTGAAAGCGCGATTGCTCAAAGCGCAACGCTAAATGATAAGCTTGAAGCCTATGAATATCAGCTTTTAATCGAAGCGTTGAAAGATGCCCATGGATGCGTAGCTAAGGCAGCAAGAATATTGAGAATTTCCAGAGGGGCTTTACAATACAAAGTAAAGAAACATAATATTATGTTTAGTCTGGAAGAAAAAAAGAATGATAATTAATGAAAAGCTTTGGTACAACCAAAATGCATTAAATATGCGTTGCCTGGACCTAATCTGGTCAATAAAAATTTATGAGGGATAACAGGATAACGTATCTGGAAACGCTGGATGTTGTGTTATCGCTGGTGTAACAAATGACCAGTCAGATCCACAGCATACAGGCGTGCCGTAAAACGCCAGCGCTAACGGCACGACAGGTGCAGTGCTGCTGGGTTACAGGCGAAATATAAGCCTGTTATTGGATAGTCAGATCGCGTTATCAGGAACGGCCCGCATTAGGCGGGCTTTTTTATGTCTGTCAGGCGCGATGAGTGGTGCTGGCCTGTTGCCCGTTGATTAATACATCGCGATGTTAGTAATGTCTTCATCGCTGGATTACCAGACTCCAGCTGAATTTGCAGCAGGATGGCGAAATGGAAAATATGAAGAAAAACAAAACGACATTACTAACTGACTATTGTGTTTAATACTGGGGGCAGGTCATGAGCTCCTCAGGGAACATGATCAGTAGGTTGAAAGATCTCTAAAAGTGAATGGTTCTTTTGCAGGGGTACTTACATAGCCATCGTAACCCGCAGAATGGACAAAGCACGTCTGGCCGCATTTGATGTGTTACCCGAGTATCGGAGCCAGGGACTGGCAAAACAGATGCTTACTCCTCTGTTGAATCGCCACAGATAATGTAAACACTTCTGAGCCATTGATAATATTGCATTGGCCTCCTGAGCCTGAGCATTTCTTTGTCCCATATCGGTTGCGATAGACCCTGTAGCAGATATTAGTTTGCGCATTGCATGCCAGAACTGAATTTTTGCCCGAGCATTTTGCTCCAGGGCTGCTATTTCTTCCGAGGGCTTCATGACTAACACTAACTTTTCTCAAACGGCTGCGTTTATCTGGTCGGTGGCCGATCTGCTGCGCGGTGATTTTAAACAGTCTCAGTACGGGCGCGTGATCCTGCCCTTTACGCTGCTGCGTCGTCTTGAGTGTGTGTTGGCGGAGACCAAAGACGCGGTGGTGGCGAAATATGATGAATTAAAAACCAGTCCACTGCCGGAAGATGCTAAAGAGAAGTTCCTGCTGCGCGCCAGCGGGCTTTCCTTCTTCAACACCTCGAAGATGGATCTGGGCAAGATGGGTCAGAACGACATCAAAGCCAACCTGGAAAGCTACGTACAGGCGTTTTCACCGGAGGCGCGTGAAATCTTTGAGCACTTCAAATTCAGTGAGTTTGTCGGCCAGCTGGAAGATGCCAACCTGCTGTTTAAAGTGGTGACGAAATTTGCTACCACTGACCTGAGCCCGAAAGCGATTTCCAACTATGAAATGGGCTTGGTGTTTGAAGAACTTATCCGTCGTTTCGCGGAAAGTTCTAATGAAACCGCTGGTGAGCACTTTACCCCACGCGATATCGTGCGTCTGACCACCTCGCTGGTGTTTATGGAAGATGATGAAGCCCTGACGCAGGACGGTATCATACGTACCATTTATGACCCAACGGCCGGGACCGGCGGCTTTCTCTCTTCGGGCATGGAGTATGTGCACGAGCTGAACCCAAAAGCAGTAATGCGCGCCTTTGGTCAGGAGCTGAACCCGGAATCCTACGCTATCTGTAAAGCCGATATGCTGATCAAAGGCCAGGACGTCAGCCGTATTAAGCTGGGTAACACCCTCTCTAACGATCAGCTGCCGCAGGACCAGTTCGACTACATGCTCTCTAACCCGCCGTTTGGCGTGGACTGGAAGAAGATTGAGAGCGAAATTAACGACGAACATACGCAGAAAGGCTTTAACGGTCGCTTTGGCCCAGGCCTGCCGCGTGTTTCCGACGGTTCTCTGCTGTTCCTGCTGCACCTGATCAGCAAAATGCGCGACAACCACAATATGGATGGTACCCTGAGCAACGGCGGGCGTATCGGGATTATCCTTAACGGATCGCCACTGTTTACCGGTGGTGCGGGCAGCGGCGAAAGCGAAATCCGTCGCTACGTTCTGGAAGCCGATTTGCTGGAAGGCATCGTCGCGCTGCCAACGGACATGTTCTATAACACCGGCATTGCCACCTACGTCTGGATCCTCTCCAACAAGAAAGCGCCTGAGCGTAAAGGCAAAGTACAGCTGATTGATGGCACCAACCTGTGCGGTAAAATGCGTAAATCGCTGGGTTCCAAGCGTAACCTGATGGGCGAAGACGATATCAGGCTGATCACCCAGACCTTCGGTGATTTTAAGATGGTGGATGCCACGACCCTGGAAAAACTGGGTCTGGAAAAAGCCGCTGAGCAAAAGTCTAACCGTGGCCGTCAGCCATCCACCGCCAAAACCGAAGCGCCGAAAACCTTCGCCAGCAAAATCTTTAACAGCACCGACTTTGGCTATCGCCGCCTGACCATTGAACGCCCGCTGCGTTTATCCGCACAGGTGACCGATGAGGCGATTACAACTTTGCGCTTTGCGCCGAAGCCGTTTAATGCGCCGATGGAACGCCTGTATAAAGAGTTCGCATCCCAATGGCAGGAGGATACCTATGGTGATTTCTCTGAACTGGAAGCAGAAGCGCGCGCCATCATTAAAGCTGAATTTGCCGAGCTGAAAGAGAAACAGATTAAAGACCTGCTAGACAGCAAACTGTGGCTGGCACAGCGCGAGTTAATGACTAAAGCGCAGCAGATTCAGGAAGCCTTAGGTGAACAGGCTGGTGGGAAAACGCGGGTGAGCAATGACTTCAACCAGTTCCAGCTGACCCTGAAAGATACCACCAAAACTGCTGGCGTGAGGCTGGATGCGAAAGAGAACAAGCAGTTTATCGACGCTATCACCACGAAAAACCCGGATGCCGAGCCGGTGGTTAAGAAGGTGCTGAAAGAAGCCGCTCAGCCGCTGTACGGTGCGTTTGAGTACAAGGGTAAAGTGGTTGAGTTCGAACAGGACGGCGAGCTGCGCGATAACGAAAACGTGCCGCTGAACCCGGCGGTATCTACCAGCGATCTGATTGAAAACTATTTCGAGTCTGAAGTGCTGCCGCACGTGAATGACGCGTGGATCAACGCCGATAAGCGCGATGCAAAAGATAACGAGGTGGGGATTGTCGGTTACGAGATTCCATTTAACCGCCATTTCTACGTCTATCAGCCACCGCGCCCGCTCAAAGAGATTGATGCCGATCTGGATGCGGTCAGCGCCGAGATTATGAAGCTGCTGCAGGAGGTACATTCCTGATGGCTAAGTATAAGGCGTATCCAGAGTATAAGGATTCTGGGGTTGAGTGGCTGGGAAAAATTCCTGGTCACTGGAAAACTATATCTATATCAAGATTGTTCTCCCGGACTAAGCGATCCGGATATACAGAGAAGGAATTACTTTCTGTTTATCGAGACTATGGTGTCATACCCAAATCTAGCAGGGGTGATAACAATAATAAGCCTTCAGAAGATTTATCACCTTATCAATTGGTTCAACCAAATGATTTGGTCATGAATAAAATGAAGGCTTGGCAGGGATCAATCGCAATTTCAGAGTATGAAGGAATAGTTAGCCCTGCGTACTTTGTTTACCGACCCAATAAAATTCTTTTTGAGTTGGCGCATCCAAAGTATGTACATTATCTGCTCCGTAACCCCATCTATGTCACCCAATATTTGAGTCGTTCCAAAGGCATTCGAGTCAATCAATGGGATTTAGATCCTGATGAGTTTAGAAGTATTGAACTTCTGCTTCCAGACAAGATTGAGCAGGAAAAAATATACAGTTTCCTCGATCACGAAACCGCAAAAATCGATAACCTGATCGAGAAACAGCAGCAACTGATTGAACTGCTGAAAGAAAAGCGCCAGGCAGTGATTAGCCATGCCGTCACCAAAGGGCTAAACCCTGACGTGCCGATGAAAGATTCTGGTGTTGAATGGTTGGGGGAGGTACCGGAGCATTGGATTGTACGTAGATTAAAACATACGGCAAGCCTGCAGTCAGGAATACCTAAAGGGAAAGATCTGACAGGAAAAAGTAGTATCTCCGTACCTATGCTTCGTGTTGCTAACGTCCAAGATGGTTATCTTGATCTTGAGGATGTACATGCCATAGATATTGAACCAAGCCAACTTGAACGATATTTACTTCGCAATGGTGACGTATTGATGAATGAGGGTGGGGATAATGACCAGCTGGGCCGTGGTGCGGTCTGGTCGGCACCACTTGATAATTGCATTCATCAAAATCATGTTTTTGCCATTCGCCCCCAAAGTATCGAATCAGATTGGCTAGATATGCTTACAAGAGCAGCTTATGCAAAATTTCATTTCTATCGAGTAGCGAAGCAAAGTACAAACCTTGCATCTATTTCATCAACGAACATCAAAGAAACTCCATTGCTTATCCCTCCAGTTGAGGAAAGGGTGGAAATTCTGGAATTTATAAAGCTACAACTCGAAAAATTAAAAAAAACTGAAGAACTGAGTTCTAATCAAGTTGCCTTACTCCAGGAACGACGCACCGCCCTCATCTCTGCCGCCGTCACCGGGAAAATCGACGTCCGCGATTGGGATGCCCCGGATACGCAGGACATTGAGGAGCCACAGGAGGTCGCCGCATGAGCATGGACAGCACTAAGGAGTTGATTTTCCAGGATGAGATAATCACTCAGATGGAGGAAAAAGGCTGGATTCGCGGCAAAATTCACGGCTACGATCGCGAACGCGCGCTGTATTCCCAGGATGCGCTGACCTTTGTGCAAACCACGCAGCCACAGGAGTGGGAGAAGTTTGCCAAAATTTACCCTGGCGATACCGAGCGTCATTTCCTCGATGCGCTGGTGGCTCAGCTAAAAAAAGCGGATATCAACGCCACTGATATGCTTTCGCGCACCTACGGTACGCTCGGCGTGCTGCGTCACGGCATCAAAAGCCATAACGCGCGTTTTTCGCTGTGCCAGTTTAAGCCGGAACATAACCTCAATCCGGAAACCCTGACGCGCTACAAACAGAATATCTGCCGCCTCGTGCCGGAGCTGGTTTACAGCCCGCACGCGTCGAACGCCGCGTTTGAAGAAACGGGCGTTAAGGCAAAGAAATGGCGTATCGACCTGGTGCTGTTCGTTAACGGCCTGCCGATAGCGACGCTGGAACTGAAGTCTGAATTTAAGCAGACCGTGCAAAACGCCATTACGCAATATAAGAAAACGCGTTTGCCAAAGGACCCAGGCACCAATAAACCTGAACCGCTGCTGACCTTCAAACGCGGCGCGCTGGTGCACTTTGCCGTCAGCCAGTATGAAGTATTTATGGCGACCAGACTCGATGGCGATAAAACCTTCTTCCTGCCGTTTAACAAAGGCACCCATGACGGCGGTGCGGGGAACGACATCCCGGAAGATGCCAACGACTACGCCACCAGCTACCTGTGGAAGGAGGTGCTGCTGCCGGACAATCTGCTGAAAATTCTCGCCAGTTTTATGCACCTGCAAATCGTAGAAAAAGAGAACGCTATTGGCCTGAAATACAAAAGCGAGAGTCTGATTTTCCCGCGCTATCACCAGTGGGATATAGTGAACAAACTGATCGCTGCCGCCACGGTGGAGGGCACCGGCAACAAATACCTGATTCAGCACAGTGCCGGGTCGGGCAAATCGAACTCTATCGCCTGGACCGCCCACCAGCTTTCCCGCCTGTACGATAAAAATGGCGAGAAGCAGTTCCACTCGGTGATTGTGGTGACGGACCGCACCGTGCTCGACGATCAGCTGCAGGACACCATCTATCAGTTTGAGCATCAGGATGGCGTGGTTGGACGTATCAATAACAAAGAAGGCGACGGTTCTAAATCGGAAAAGCTGGCCAGCGCGCTGGAAAACTCACAGCCGATTATCATCGTCACCATTCAGACCTTCCCGTTTGTCCTGAAGGCGATTGAAAACAGCGTCAGCCTCAAGCAGCGCAAATACGCGGTGATTGCCGACGAAGCACACTCTTCGCAGAGCGGCTCTACCGCGCGGCAGCTGAAAGAAGTGCTGATGACCGAAGAAACGAATGACAATGTGGAAATGTCTTCAGAAGATATTCTGGATGCCACCGTCGCCGCACGTAAAGGCAGCAACAACCTCAACTATTACGCCTTCACCGCTACGCCGAAAGCCAAAACGCTGGAGCTGTTTGGCCGTCGTCCTAATCCGCAGGAACCGGCGTCTAAAACGAACAAACCGGAAGCGTTTCACGTTTACTCCATGCGTCAGGCTATCGAAGAAGGTTTTATTCTTGATGTGCTGAAGAACTACACCAATTACAAGGTGGCGTATAAGCTGCTGCAAAAGCTGGACGATCCTGACCGGGAAGTGGACAGCAAAAAAGCTAAAATCAAACTGAACCAGTGGGTCTCGCTGCACGACCATAACGTGTCGCAGAAAGTGAAGGTGATTGTTGAGCACTTCCGTAAGCATGTTATGCACCTGCTTGGTGGACAAGCCAAAGCGATGGTGGTAACCAGCTCGCGTAAGGCGGCGGTGCGTTACAAGTTGGCGTTCGATAAATACATCGTCGAGCAAAAGTACGACAAAATCAGTGCGATAGTGGCATTCTCCGGGGAAGTGGAATTCGATGAAGATGATCATAATAGCTTTGCGCTGCTCAATCAGAAGTTCACTGAGATCAATATGAACCCCGGACTGAAAGGCCGGGATATGCGTAAAGCGTTTGATACTGATGATTACCAGGTGATGCTGGTGGCTAACAAATTCCAGACCGGTTTTGACCAGCCCAAGCTGTGCGCCATGTATGTGGATAAAAAGCTGGGGGGCGTGGAGTGCGTACAGACGCTGTCGCGCCTGAACCGTACCTATCCTGGGAAGGCGCAATCCGGCACATTTGTGCTCGATTTCTACAACGAGCCCGACGAGATTTTAGGTGCTTTCCAGCCGTACTACCAGACAGCAGAGCTGACGGATGTCAGCGATCCGCAACTTGTCTTTGAGCTATATGAAAAGCTGCGAACCAGCGGTATTTTCCTGTGGAACGAAGTGGAGCAGTTCTGCGAGGTGTTCTTCAGCAAAAACAAATCCAATGCCGCCATTAGCAATATCTGCAAACCTGCGGTGGAGCGCTGGAAACATCGCTATATCTCGGCGATTGATGCGTATGTGCTGGCCAAAGAGATGTTTGAGCGTACCAGGAAGACTGGCGATGTTGTACTGATCACCAATGCGGAAAACACCTTCAAGGACTGCGAAAAAGAAAAAAGTAAGCTGGATATCTTCAAGAAAGATCTCGGCAGCTTTGTTCGCTTTTACGAGTTTATGTCACAAATCGTCGATTACGATGACAAAAACCTGGAAAAGCTGAGCCTGTTTGCTCGTCACCTGCGTCCGTTGCTGCATGAGCAACGTATCGAAGAAGATGAAATTGATTTAAGTAACGTCGAGATGAGCCATTACCGCCTGTCGAAGCTCCATGAACAGCATCTGAAGCTACAAGAAGATGCTGAAGACTACAAAATCAAACCGGGTAATGATGTCGGTACGGCAAAGCCGAAGGACAAGAAAGAGGAGTTTCTGTCAAATATCCTGGCTCGCCTTAACGAGCTGTTCGTCACCGATAATCTGACCGATAAAGACATGATCAATTATGCTTTCGCGGTGCGCGACAAGCTGTCAGAAAACCAGGCGGTGATGACCCAGATCGCGAACAATACGCGCGAACAGGCGATGCTGGGCGATTTTCCGAAAGCTATTGATGATGCCGTAATGGACAGTAACGACGCCCAGCAGGAGATGATGGTGCAGTACCTCTCTAATCCTGAACTGGCGAAAGGCTTTGCTCGGGTAGTGTTTGATATGTTGAAAGGGGCTTAACGCTTTTTCATCAAGGAGTGGAGTAGGAAATGCTGAATTCTCTGAAGATATATGTATTGGTCTTAGCTTCAAGCGAACTACGAAGTTGTTCTTGCTGATGTTTCTGTGGATCGGACTCGTGGCAATAACTGTCCCCCTGTTGAAAACCTGAACAAATCAGGGGGGATTTACCCGCTATTAAAACCATGGATGAGAAGGAGCTGCAGGAATATCTCCACACCATGGGCCAGAAGGAACGGCGGGAGCTGACAGCCAGGTTAAGGCTGGTAAAACCGAAGCGGAAAACAGCATACAAACAGAATATTTCGGATCAGCAGCGTCTGCAGTTTGATAAACTATTAGCTGCTAATGTTGGCGAATGTAGCGACGATAAGAAATGCCTGCGATTCAGTGGTTTTCTGAGTTGCTCAATGATGTAACGTTAAAAATTCTTGATCGTGAATACAGCTGAATAATATGCCCTGCTAATTAGTTTAAAAGGAATAAGGGGGTGGTATGCGTGTTGAAATAATAATTGATAAAGAACAAAAAATTAACCAGACAATATTGGTTGCGTTTGAAAAAGAGCTGTGCAGAAATTTATGCCAAGATTTTCCTGAAACAGCAATTCGCATGCGTCATGGGTAGAATTAGTCATTAACTTGATGTCATTAATTTAATTGACTCATCTGTAATTTATTGTTTTCTTGAGTTCTGGATATTTGCTATTTAGAGTACAATATAATGTTAATACAATTCATGGATGAGCGAAGACGTGCCAGATGCACATCTGGCAGAAGTATTAAGCCGCGCCTATGTTGCTGTAAGGAACAATACTAAAGATGTTTGGAAAGATCTTTATTTAGGGGGGGGGAATTACATGGTATAGCTCATGTTTGTTTGACGACTATCAAGGAATATGCCATCAGTTACGTCGTCAGGATTATAATGAGTTGCAATCAATTTTGCATGGCTATCAGCGAAGTGATGTTTGCGCTCTGATATTCACATTGTTTATTGAATATTTATTACTGCCGTTATCTGAAGCCGATGTTCGCGCTGTGATGCAAAAAATAAAAAATGATTTGCATGTTGACCTGATGTAACGTGCTGTATTAATCGCGTCAGGCAGCGTAGCTAAAAAAACGGTAGCGTATAGTATTGCATCTGCAGTTATAACAAGGCGTCCGGGGATTAATATATATAAGACGGTATCCAGGCGCGCAATTTTATTAACAGTAGTTGAGCATTACGGAATCCTTCAGGATCGCACAAAGTGTGCCAGGAAATTATGGCGAACAGATTATGTGCTCCATGATATTTTGGCGTTCAATCGGGTAGAAACGTTCTGGTTTTATGTTGAGCCGGTACTGGGAAAATATTTGACAGCACCACACAAAACAGAACAGGATGTTTATAAAATAATTAGCGAGCTGTTGAATTATTAAAATGAAAATAAAAGACCAGCTGATTTTTGACTTAAAAATTTATCTCGCTACCGGTGTTAGCCTGGCGCTGATTGTTCTCTTGTCATACGGCGCGTACCTCATACTGCCGGGTTTCTGGCCGATTCTGGCTGTGATTATTGCTGTTGGCGTTACGCTCATTGCCGGGCGACTGGTGAAGTAAGCGTAAGTGCATGGCTATGGCGCATGAAATTGCATGATCGTTTGAGGATCGTTTTTGCTGAGGCCCGCCAGAACTGGTGGGCTTTTGCTTATGTCATGCAGGTGTATGAAAACCGCTACATAAAGCGGGCAGGGGCGGCGGGATACGAGCGCACGCAACGGGGGAAATGATAAAAATCCGGCGCAATATCCGGCACGCTGGCAGCTTCAAAGCTGGATGTGGTTGAAGCTCTATCAGGGGTGGCAATCGTTCGGTCATATGTGTATAAGATTTTAACAGCATATAGCGAAAGGTGAAGGTAATGGATACTACTGAACAGCTTAATGGAACGTATTTCTACGGTGGGCTGACAAATCTTAGTGCCGGGGAGTTATTCTTCTGGATTATGATTGACGTAACGGCTGAACATTTCACTGGGGCGAAGGATGTTCTGGCAGCAGCAGCAATTTATAGCGGTCAGAATAACATCGCCGTCCGGGGTAAATTAGGAAATGCTACGCCCGGTACAAGTTATGCTTCACAATATTCAAGAAAGTTATTAAGAGATATACGGCTTCCTTTCCGTCTGCCTACCTGGATTCAGAATCCTGCCAATCCTTTTGACGTCAAACGGATTATGACATCAAAAATTTCCACATTTGTTGGGCGTACTATTCCCGTTGTGGGCTGGGTAATACTGGCAGGTGATGTTACCCAAATCGGTTATCAAGCTATGGTACGCTATAATCGGATTGCCAATAAGGAAGACAAGATATGGTAAAGTTGGATATTGAGCAGGCGGTTTATGCGCTTCTGTCTGAATACAATGGAAGAAGCCTTCTTACCCTTCGGCGCTACCCACTTAGACACGATACTGACTTGAATAAGGATTTTCGTATGGATCCACTTGATGCATATGACTTACTTGAAAAGTATTCTGAAAGGTTTGGTATTGATCCTGAGGAAATAAACTTTCAGCAATATTTTCCCGATGATTTTAGCAAAAAACATGATCCGCTTACCGTCCAGTTACTGATCGATTCTGCTGAGGCTGGGCACTGGCTGGGAAATAAATAAAGCGCCCGTGGGCGCTTTTTCACTCTGCTCCGGTGTCTGCTGGTTCGAGGCTATATGGGGCGAACCATATCATTCTTCGCCCAGCCAGTCGTTAAGCTCCAGCAGTCATTTCTGCAACGGCATCAGCTCGTTGCGGACAAAGACGGCAGCTGGTCTTTTCCACATCGCCAAAGCCGCCGGTATTGTTGGGAATAGTGCCCATCATCTGCGGCGGCACGCGGTGCGCTGCCATTTTCGGAGCGTCGCGTCAGAATCACGCCAGTGAGGCGACAGCACCACGAAACCACGAGGGAAGTGACGAAAACGGCACTACACCGCACCCGCCTGTAGTTTTCTGGTCAAAAAAATATTTCAGTTTTCTTTTTTTACAAAACGCCCGCTAGCCCGCGTTGACGCTGGGCTTCTGTAGGAAAACCGCAACTGAAACGGTTGAAAAGAATTACAGTTTTTTTCAGTAACAGGTTCGTATTTAAAATAACATTAAAATATAAATTTTTGATTTTTAAGTTGTTATTTTGAATTGCGTGGATCGTTTCGGGCTGGTGCCTCGTGTAGAAAAATTTAGAAAACCAGCTACAGCAGGGACTTAGATGAGGCTCGATAGTGAAATCTATAGCAATGTTCCCGCAGGTAAATGGCTTATGTAAACAACCATAAACATGATAAGAAATCCAGGATATGATTGGAGAATGAATAACATGGATACAGTAGAAACTCTCAACGGTGGATATTTTTACAAAGGCTTTTTGAACTAAGGAAGTATGAATTACTTTTTTGGGGCATGATTGTTGAAATTGAGAAACAATTCGGGGTTCAGGATATAGTTTGAGCTGCTTTTGTCTTGTTAGGACATAGCAGCATTGAAATTCCTGGCAAGATGTCTACCGTTACTCCTGGTGTGTCACCGGCAACAGTTTTACTAAGAAAACATCTAAATTATAAATTTCAATGCAGAGTATTACCTACTCTTACTAATAAATCGCTCTCGTTAAGAGGAATAAAGATTTTTTGGGTAAATAATTTAGGGGCATTTGTCGGACGTTCTGTACCTGTTTTGGGATGGGCAATACTGGCTACAGATGTGTCTATGATAAGCTATAACACCATGTGCCACTTCAATAAGATAGTTCGTAAAGAGGATCGGATATGGTAAACACATTATCAAATAAAGATATCGTGGACGTTCTCCTTAATGAGCTGCCATTAGTCACTAATATTACTTTTCGCAAAATAGAAGTTAATTTACTTGAGCCGCTTCAAGACACTTATGAGGCTGATGATATTAAGCAGATGGCGGAAGTTGTTTTCGGGAAGTATGGAACTGATGATAGTAATTTTAATCTTCACCGTTATTTTCCCTGGGAAACAAAAGGTTTTTTTTCACGAAAAGCACCTGTACAGGATAAAAAAGCACTAACAATAAGCATGTTTGTAGAGTCAGTTAAGGCTGGAAAATGGTTGTATGACTGATGTTCATTTATGCGTGCAAGCTATCATGCACCGCAGCTGCTGACCGTAACGATACTAATCGCCATTGCTGAGTGAACCATTGGACTGGCTAAGCAGCATCTAAGGCCCAGTGGACGCGATGTGGACAATGGCAAACAAAAAGGGGCTACGTTTTCACGTAACCCCTTGTTTTATTTGGTGGAGCTGGCGGGAGTTGAACCCGCGTCCGAAATTCCTACATCCTCGGTACTACATGCTTAGTCCAGTCTTTACATTCGCCGGTCAGCTGCGGACGGACACGCCACTAACAGACTAGCCTGATTAAATTTAACGCTTCAACCCCAGGCAGGGCATCCACGCGATCTCTTTTGGGTTTGACCTCTCTTGATCCCCGTCCTAAGAGCGGAGGCTAGGGAGAGAGGGCTCTAAGCAGGTTATTAAGCTGCTAGGGCGTAGTTTTCGTCGTTTGCGACTATTTTTTTGCGGCTTTTTACGAGGCCAACCGCCCCTCGGCATGCACCTTGGGTTTCGCGAATCCCGTCGAATCCAGAATCAGCCCCAAGAATCAATAAGTATAGCAAAAATCAATTGATGAATCCAGCGCTTAGCGATGGGCGTTCTTCATAATACGTGCTTTATCCAGCTGCCATTCGCGGTTTTTCACATCTTCGCGTTTGTCATGTTGTTTCTTACCGCGTGCGACACCAATTTTAAGCTTGCACCAGGCGTTTTTCCAGTAGAGCGAGAGCGCAACTACCGTATAGCCTTCGCGGTTAACGCGACCATAAAGGCTATCCAGCTCGCGCTGGTTCAGCAACAGTTTACGGTTGCGTGTGGGATCGCACACCACATGGCTTGATGCGACCGCCAGCGGCTGAAAGGTTGAACCGAACAGATAAGCTTCGCCATCGCGCAGCAGAATATAACTGTCGCTAATGTTGGCCTTACCGGCACGGAGTGATTTAACTTCCCATCCCTGTAGCGCCAGCCCCGCTTCGAACTCTTCTTCAATGAAGTATTCGTGGCGGGCGCGTTTGTTAAGGGCAATAGTGGCAGAACCGGGTTTATGTGCTTTTTTCTTTGTCATAGTGCAACTTAGTTTACATCAGACCAGTGTTAATCGCATCCCCGACCCATCGCTGCCGGGAAAAAAGCTATTCTAGCACGCCTTGCGCCGTAGAGAATTTTTGTTTGACTGTTGAAAATGCTATTATTTGTACGTTTATGAATGACAGGAAACAATATGGCCCAGATTAGCCGTTCTGCACTTGTGCCCTACAGCGCGAAGCAGATGTACCAGTTAGTTAACGATGTCGATGCGTATCCGGAGTTCCTGCCGGGTTGTACGGGGAGCCGCGTGCTGTCCGCTTCTGGTCAGGAAATGACAGCATCGGTGGATGTTTCTAAAGCTGGTATCAGCAAAACATTCGTAACCCGTAATACGCTGACGGATAATCAGAGTATCCGCATGCAGCTGGTAGATGGACCGTTCCGTAAGCTAACTGGCGGATGGACGTTTACTTCACTGGGTGACGATGCCTGTAAGGTTGAGCTCAATCTGGAGTTTGAATTTACCAATATGTTGGTTGAGCTGGCCTTCGGACGTATATTCAAAGAACTGGCAAACAGTATGGTTCAGGCTTTTACGCATCGGGCGAAAGAGGTATATCGTGCCTGATATTACGGTTGAAGTGGTTTACGCGCTGCCTGAAAAGCAGTATCTGCGTCAGGTTAAACTGGCAGAGGGAAGCAGCGTGGAGCAGGCGATACGCGCATCGGGTTTACTGGAACTGCGTCACGATATCGATCTGACGCAAAATAAGATCGGTATCTATAGTCGTCCGGTAAAATTACAGGATGAGGTGAATGAAGGCGACCGCGTAGAAATCTACCGTCCGCTGATCGCCGATCCTAAAGAGCTGCGACGTCAGCGAGCGGAACGCTCGGCGAAAAAATAAAGGCGCATTAGCGCCTTTTTTACATCTACGGCAGCTTAACGATCGTTAAGGTTGGTGCCGCTCAGGTTCGGTTTATTATCAATGTTGGTCAGTACGTCGCTGCTGTCGAAAGTCAGCGTCAGCGTCTGTTGAGAAACTTTTTCATGGCCAGGCTGCTGGCGGAATACGTAATACCAGGTGCTACTGCCGAAAGGATCGCTCATCATCGGCGTACCCAGCGTATAAGCGACCTGCTGTTTAGTCATGCCAACGCGCAGCTTAGCGACATCGGTAGAGGTCAGGTAATTACCCTGATTGATATCAGGACGGTAAACCACGCGCTCCAGAGTGGAACAGCCAGCAGTCATCATGAGAAGTAACACTGCAGCAGCAGTCAGCGTTTTACAGCGCATCTATACATTCCTTTTTTGGGCTCAACGCCTTTCTCAGGCGAGTCGGGTGCCAGCACGGTCTGAACTCAGCCTGCGGTCATGGTATTCATTCAGGCGACAAGCTGTCGATAATAATAAACCTGACCGCAGTTGGAAACCTTTACAGAGCAAGCATATGACCGCAGGAATGTAAAAAAGTGCATATCAGGCGGCTAAAAGCTCTTTAGCATTCGCCAGCGTATTGCGCGTTACCTCGCTGCCGCCGAGCAGACGCGCCAGTTCCTGTAGGCGTGCACGCTTATCCAGCGGCTGCATATGCGTTTCGGTCATCGCGCCATCAGTCTCTTTGCTGACAAAGAAATGGTGGTGACCACAGCCTGCCACCTGTGGCAGGTGAGTGACGCACATCACCTGTGTTGATTCGCCCAGCTGACGCAGCAGCTTGCCGACTACCGCCGCCGTTGGGCCACTGATACCGACATCCACCTCATCGAAAATCAGCGCTGGCGTATCCATCTTACGGGCGGTAATTACCTGAATCGCTAATGCAATACGCGACAGCTCGCCGCCGGAAGCCACTTTTGCCAGCGGCTGTAACGGCTGACCGGGGTTAGTACTTACACGGAAATCGATACGATCGGCACCTTCGGCGGTCAACTGATCGGGATTGAACTGGACGTTAATCATAAACTGGCCGTGCGGCATTGAGAGCGCGTGCATGCTTTCAGTAATCAGCTGCGTAAGCTCTTGTGCAAAGTGTGCACGCTGTTCATGTAACTTCTGCGCGCTGGCCAGCGCAGCCTGATGATGCTGCGTAACCGCCATGCTCAGCGCTTCCTGATCGCTCTCCTGCTGCGAGAGCAGCTGCTCTTCTTCCAGCAGTTGCTGATAGAACGCGGGCAGCGCTTCCGGTGCGACATGGTGTTTACGCGCCAGGCTGATTTGACGCGACAGGCGCTGTTCCAGCTCATAAAGACGGTTTGGGTCGAGATCGAGACGGTCGCAATAATGACGCAGCTCGTCGCTTGCCTCACTGATTTGAATTGCCGCTTCTTCCAGCATATTCAGCACGCTGCCCAGTTTTTCATCCATACTCACCAGTTCGCCCATCATCTGACGTGCGGTATAGAGCAGACTTTGCAGGTTGCTGTCGTCGCCATCCGCCAGCAAATGCAGCGCCTGTTGGCTGGTTGATAATAGCTGACCGCTGTTAGCGAGACGTTTGTACTCCTCATCGATCTGCTCAAACTCGCCCGCCTGTGGAGCGAATTCGTTCAGCTCTTTCAGCTGATATTGCAGCAGCTCGCGGCGCGCTTCGCGCTCCTGCATCTGTTGTTGATGCTGCGCCAGCGCACGACAGCTTTGGTTCCACTGACGGTAGTTAGCCGCCATGCTTTGCATCAGCAGCGGAAGATCGGCATAGGCATCAAGCAGCGATTTTTGATGTTCTGGTTTCAGCAGTAGCTGATGAGCATGCTGGCCATGAATCTGAATCAACAGCTGGCCCAAATCGCGCAGTTGTGAAAGCGGCACCGCCGTACCGTTGATAAATCCGCGTGAGCGCCCGTCACTGCTGATTACCCGGCGCAATAGACACTCCTGACCGTCATCCAGCTGATTTTCTTCCAGCCAGCGCTGGGCAGAAGGGGTATCTTTAAGGTTAAAGCGAGCGCAAAGATCGGCACGAGTGGCACCCTGACGTACCATATCCGCTTCGGCACGCCCGCCCAGACAGAGGCCCAACGCATCAATAGCGATAGATTTACCGGCACCGGTTTCACCGGTAATCGCGGTCATGCCACGTTGAAAATCAATTTCCAGCTCGCGAACAATAGCAAAATTACTGATAGTGAGTTGGGCCAGCATATGCGCCTTCCTGTACATAAACACAGACATGGTTTTTCGTACAGTATAAACTGGTTTTTTATCCAGTAAAGTAGCGCGCCCCGCTTTTTAAAATAATTTTTTGGACCACCCTAATTTAGAGCTAAGCGTATTGAAGTAACTGTAATTCCTGGGATGAATCAGGCTCAGGTGGTAATCACTCCGTTTTACCAGCACGTCTTCGCCCTCCTGAATAGGCAGCGCGATCTGGCTATCACAGCTGATTTCGAGGTCATTACGCATATGGGAAAAACGCAGACGGATAGTGCTGCTGCTGTTTATCACCAGCGGGCGGGCGGAAAGCGTATGCGGGAACATCGGCACCAGCGCGATAGCATCAAGCGAAGGCGTTAAGATCGGGCCGCCCGCTGAAAGCGAATAAGCGGTAGAGCCGGTAGGTGTGGAGATGATCAGGCCGTCAGAACGCTGAGAGAAGGCAAAGCTCTCATCAATATATACCTCAAATTCGATCATGTGTGCCACTTTGCCTGGATGCAGCACCACCTCGTTAATTGCAGTGCCGATACGCGGCGCGCCGTCGCCACGGCAGACCCGCGCCTCCAGCAAAAAGCGTTTTTCGCAGATATAGTCACCACGCAGCACATCATCCAGCTGTTGCTGCGCGTTGTCCGGATCGAGATCGGTGAGAAAACCCAGATTGCCACGGTTAATACCGATAACTTTAATGTCGTAACGCGCCAGTACGCGTGCGGCACCCAGCATATTGCCATCGCCGCCAACGACAACGGCCAGATCGGCCCGCTGCCCTATATCCGCCAGCGATCCGGTTTGAACCTGTTCCAGTGACAGCTCGCGCGCGATTTGTTGCTCGACAATAACGTCATACCCTTTCTCACTGAGCCAGCGCCAGAGCATCTCATGGGTGGTCAAAGCAGTAGGATGACGTGGGTGGCCAACGATGCCGATGCACTGGAAAGGTTTGTTCATTATGCTGGATTCCTCTATTAGGCAAATCGCCCTGACATTGTGACCGGTTCCCTTGAAACCATAAATCTGATCCCCATAATAAGCGAACCAGCGAGATGAATGTGCAAAACGCGGAGAAATTCATGAGTAGTAAAGATCAGAACGCACCAAACGAGCAAGTCTCAGACGAGATTGAAATGGAACAGCAGCAAAACGATAGCGCAGAGACGCCAGAGGCTGAAGCAGAGGTGGTGGATCCGCGCGATGAACGCATCGCTCAGCTTGAAGAACAGCTGGCTGGCCTGCAAACCGGTGTACGCGACGCTCAGCTGCGTGCGCAGGCGGAAATTGAGAATATTCGCCGCCGTACCGAGCAGGATATCGAGAAAGCGCATAAGTTTGCTCTGGAAAAATTCGCTAATGAACTGCTGCCGGTGATCGATAGCCTGGAGCGCGCGCTGGAAGTGGCTGATAAAAGCAACCCTGAGCTGAGCGCGATGATTGAAGGTATCGAGCTGACGCTGAAATCGCTGCTGGCGGCGGTCCGTAAGTTCGGCGTGGAAGTTGTGGGTGAAATTAATGTACCGTTCAACCCGGATGTGCATCAGGCCATGTCAATGATGGAATCTGATGAGATAGCGCCGAACCACGTGATGATGGTGATGCAGCGCGGCTATACCCTTAACGGTCGCCTGTTGCGTCCGGCGATGGTTGCCGTGGCAAAAGCTAAAGGCTGATTTTATTAACGCCGTGGCATTGTCACGGCGTTATAGCGTCAGGGGAGACGTGGCGTCCAGTCGATCGGCGTCTCGCCCTGCTGCACCAAAATTTCGTTGGTGCGGGAAAAGTGACGGCAGCCGAAAAATCCCCGGTGCGCTGAAAGCGGGGAAGGGTGCGGTGCCTTCAGCACGTGATGGCGCTGCGTATCAATAATGCTGCCTTTTTTCTGGGCGTGCGAACCCCACAGCAAGAACACCACGTTATCGCGCTGCTCGTTTACCGCAGCAATGACCCGATCGGTGAACGTTTCCCACCCCAGGCGGGCATGAGAATGTGCTTTTCCTGCTTCTACGGTAAGCACCGTATTTAACAGCAATATTCCCTGTTTCGCCCAGCTTTCGAGATAACCGTGATTCGGACGTTGAAAGCCGGGAATATCGCTTTCCAGCTCTTTGTACATGTTCATTAATGAAGGCGGAACCGCCACGCCGGGCCTGACGCTAAACGCCAGTCCGTGCGCCTGATTTGGGCCGTGATAAGGATCCTGCCCCAACATCACCACCTTTACATCGCTCAGCTCGGTTAAACGGAAGGCGTTGAAAACATCTTCCTTCGGCGGATAGATCGTCACGCCAGCGGCACGCTCCTGCGCCACCGTCTTCAACGTTTCAATAAAATAAGGCTGTTCTTTTTCCGTCGCCAGTACGTCATGCCAGGTTATCGCTTTGCCCATGACACTCTCCCTTTCTTATAAATAAAACATCAGAGTAGCGACTCTACGCCAGCGAGCAAGCCTTTAAAAAAAATTGAAAATTTACAAAAATAATTAAAAGGTGAAATTTGATTTAAAACAAAAATTTAGCTTCAGCGCCAATTTGCGTTGGAGGATTTTATTGACCTGGGTCAAAGTTAGCGCGGGCGGGCGTTGGTATATAAAGAGCCGGATGTTTTTTAAACGCAAACCTGACGCCAACAACGGCGTTAGCATCAGTACGCCTGGGAGGCAACTATGATTACAGGTATTCAAATTACAAAAACCAATAACAATGCGCTGCTCAACTCATTCTGGTTACTCGATGATGAAAAAGCAGAAGCGCGCTGCGTTTGTGCAAAAGGTGACTACACCGAAGATCAGATCGTGCCAGTAAGCGATCTGGGACAGTTCGAGTATCGTGAAGTTCCGCTGGAAATGAAACCGCAGGTACGCGTAGAAGGTGGCCAGCACCTGAACGTTAACGTACTGCGTCGTGAAACGCTGGAAGATGCGGTTAAGCATCCGGAAAACTATCCGCAGCTGACTATCCGTGTATCAGGTTATGCCGTACGTTTTAACTCACTGACGCCGGAACAGCAGCGAGACGTGATTACCCGTACCTTTACTGAAAGCCTGTAAGGTAAAAAGTTATTTCCTGAACGAAGGCGAGTTGAAAAAACAACCGCCAACGTTATTACGGTAAACGTTTATAAAACAAATGGTTGTGCTTTTTACCGAGAGCGTAACGGGCAGGAAATAACGATTTTAGTCCGCTTAAGAGCCGGATAACTTTTCAATAGCCATTATTCAGCTTCTTATCTACGAAAAAACCGCCGATAAACGGCGGTTTTTTTATGGGCGGTGCATTTATTCAGCACTCTCTTTCTTGCTTTCATTACCGCCCTGGCCTGCTGCCGACGGTTTGCGTCGCTTACCGATATTTTTACGGTCGCGGTGGCGCACCTTAACGCGCGGTTTTTTCTCTTCTTCTTTTTTCTTCTCTTTCTCTTTACGCTTTGCCAGTACCTTTTTCGATGGCTTGCCTTTCAGCTTCTGGCTGGGCGCACGCGTAACCGGACGCAGTTCGTCAATGGTACGTGCTTTTAGCGGCTCGCTGATATAGCGGCTGATTTTTTCCAGCAGCAAATGGTCATGCGCCTCTACCAGTGACAGCGCGGTGCCTTTACGCCCGGCGCGCCCGGTACGCCCGATACGGTGCAGATAGACATCTGCGGTACGCGGTAAATCAAAGTTAAATACGTGACTGACATCATCAACATCAATGCCGCGGGCGGCAACGTCAGTTGCTACCAGCACATTAACGCGACCGTCCATCAGGCGCTTCAGCGCTTCGTTGCGCTTCGCCTGCACCATTTCGCCTTCCAGATAGCTTGCCTGGATACCCGCCTCACGCAGCCAGCCTACCAGCTCATGCACACGCTCACGTTTGCGCACGAATACGATTGAGCGGGTCGCTTCCGGCTGTTTCAGCAGATGCACCAGCAGTTTGGTTTTATGCGCGACGTCATCCGCACGATAGTACCACTGCTGGATCTTTTTACGTTCGCGGCGCGACGGATCGGAATCGATTTCAACCGGTTCGTTCAGCAGACGTTCAGCGAAGTCCTTAATGCCTTCGCCTTCCAGCGTGGCAGAAAAGAGCAACGTCTGTTTACGCCAGCGCGTCTCGGCGGCGATGGTTTCAATATCCTGGGCAAAGCCCATATCCAGCATGCGATCTGCTTCGTCGAGGATCAAAATTTCTACGGCCCGGCAGTCGAAGTTTTCTTCTTTGATGTACTGCAACAGGCGCCCCGTGGTGGCGACCACCACATCCTGGTTTTCGCTGAATACTTCGGCATGGTTCATATAGGCCACGCCGCCGGTGATCGTTGCGATATCCAGCTGAGTATGTTTTGCCAGCTCCTGCGCCTGATCGGCTACCTGCATTGCCAGCTCGCGCGTTGGCGTCAGAATCAGCACCCGTGGCGGGCCCGATTTTTTACGCGGAAAGTCCAGCAGATGCTGTAGCGCTGGTAGCAGGTAGGCAGCTGTTTTCCCGGTCCCGGTTGGTGCTGAACCCAGCACGTCGCGTCCATCCAGCGCGGCGGGAATCGCTTCGGCCTGAATAGCGGTGGGGCGGGAAAAGCCTTTATCCTGCAGAGCGTCCAGCAGGCTTTCATCAAGTTCGAGTTCGGAAAATGTGGTTGCGGTCATGGTCTACCTCAGTTTGGGGCGCTGATTATAGACAGATTGGCAGCGATCTTCATCTGTTTGTCGGCAGTTTATGGCTTTTAACCCATTCTTATTTCCCCTATGCTGGCATCGTTTTTGTTTCTGGTCCCGATTATGTCGCAATCAAAACCGCCATTACGTGGCAACGGCTTTACTTTTAAACGTTTTTTTATCGCTCACGATCGTTGCGCGATGAAAGTGGGTACGGACAGCATTTTACTGGGCGCGTGGGCACCGGTTGCGCAGGCGACGCGTATCCTTGATATCGGTACCGGTAGCGGCCTGCTGGCATTAATGCTGGCGCAGCGTACTGCCGAAACGGTGGAGATTGATGCTGTCGAATTGGATAGTGAGGCGGCGTTACAGGCGGCAGACAATGTGGCGCAGTCGCCCTGGGCGACGCGAATTCATATCCATCAGGCTGATATTCTCACCTGGGCGCAGCAGCAGGAGCGGTGCTACTCGCTGATCGTCAGCAATCCGCCTTATTACGCGCCCGGTCCGGCCTGCTCAAGCGCCGCACGCGATAAAGCCCGCGCTACCCACAGCCTGACTCACGACGACCTGCTGCGTAGCGCAGAGGCGTTGATTAGCGAGGAAGGTTTTTTCTGCGTGGTGCTGCCGGAAGAAGAGGGGAAGCGTTTTATCTCGCTGGCGCTGGCGCACGGCTGGCATCTGCGTTTCCGCAATGATGTGGCGGAAAACGAGTCGCGGCTGCCGCATCGTGTGCTGCTGGGATTCTCTCCCGCCTCAGGTGAGCTGTTACAGGAACGTATCGTGATTCGCGGGCCAGACCGCAGTTACTCGCCTGCCTTTTGCAGTCTGACCCAGGATTTTTATCTGTTCATGTAGCCCGGTGGCGTCAGGATCGTTGGGCCGGACTCCGGCAGTGCCGCAGGGTAGTCAAGAGTATAATGTAACCCGCGGCTCTCCTTGCGCTGCATGGCGCAGTGAACGATCAGCTCTGCTACCTGCGCCAGATTGCGCAGTTCCAGCAGATTGTTGGAAATGCGGAAGTGGCGGTAATACTCCTCAATCTCCTGCTGGAGCAGGGCGATACGGCGGTTGGCGCGCTCCAGACGTTTGCTGGTGCGTACAATGCCGACATAATCCCACATAAACAGCCGCAGCTCGTGCCAGTTATGCTGAATCACCACCTGCTCGTCGGAGTCATCCACCTGGCTCTCATCCCAGGCAGGTAACCGATCGACGCGCTCAATCTGTGACAGCGTAGCCAGCATATTTTCTGCTGCCGACCAGCCGTATACCAGGCATTCCAGCAGCGAGTTTGAGGCCATGCGGTTCGCCCCGTGCAGGCCGGTATAGCTGACTTCACCAATCGCGTACAGCCCGTTAACATCGGTGCGCCCGTGGCGATCGACCATAACGCCGCCGCAGGTATAGTGCGCCGCTGGTACGATGGGAATCGGTTCGCGTGTTAAATCGAAGCCCAGCGAACGCAGCTTTTCATCAATCATCGGAAAATGAGCGCGAATAAACGCGGCGGGCTGGTGGCTGATATCCAGATACATGCAGTCAGCCCCCAGCCGCTTCATCTCATGATCGATAGCTCTGGCAACGATATCACGCGGTGCCAGTTCGGCGCGTGAATCGAAGTCGGGCATAAAGCGACTGCCGTCCGGGCGACGTAGCAGGGCGCCTTCGCCGCGTAACGCTTCGGTCAGCAGGAAGTTACGCGCCTGCGGATGGTACAGGCAGGTAGGATGGAACTGGTTAAATTCCAGGTTCGCCACGCGGCAGCCTGCGCGCCATGCCATCGCGATACCATCACCGGAGGCGACGTCGGGGTTAGTCGTGTATTGATACACTTTTGCCGCACCGCCGGTAGCCAGCACCACGGCGCGGGCGCTACAGGTTTCCACCCGTTCCAGATTGCGATTCCATATCCATGCGCCCAGCACGCGACGGGGACCGGGCAGGCCAAGACGATCGGAAAGGATAAGATCGACTGCGTTGGTGCGTTCAAGGATACGAATGTTTGGATGACTTAACGCTTGCGATACCAGCGTGGTAACCACCTCACGCCCGGTAGCGTCGGCGCTGTGCAGAATACGTCGATGACTGTGACCGCCTTCGCGTGTCAGATGATAGCGCTGTTTACCGTCAGGTTGCGTCTCTTTATCGAACGCCACGCCATGTTCAATCAACCATTCCACACAGTGGCGGGCGTTACGGGCGATAAAATCAACCGCGTCGTGCTCGCACAGCCCTGCACCGGCGATCAGCGTATCTTCCACGTGCGCTTCAATGCTGTCCATCTCATCAAAAACGGCTGCAATACCGCCCTGTGCATAATAGCTGGAGCCTTCGCTGACCGGCCCTTTACTGAGCACGGTAACCTGCTGCGTTTCTGCCAGGCGTAGCGCCAGAGAAAGGCCCGCCGCGCCGCTGCCAATAATCAAAACGTCACACTGATAATCGGATTTTTCGCTCATAGTGTTTAATTTACTAAACAAAAGGTGTGCAGAGCATAAGTAAAAAATGCCGATTAAAAAAGCGCTAAAAGAAGATGAAGGTGCGATCCAGCGCAAGGCAAACGAGCTTTAAGGTATGACAGGCTAATGCCGGTGACCTGTTTGTTTACTATGATTAACAAAGAACAATAATTGCGCTTTAGTGATGAAAATATCATGCGCATCAGGTACTCTGCGGGCTTACGCCCGGTAACCGGTTTACTATGAACAAACACAGCAGCGGCGTACACTATTTCTGGCATGCTCAATAATCCTGACGTGTAAAACCCGGTGACGTAACAAAAAAGTGACGTAACTGAACTATTGTCTTATGACCGGCTCTAATGAGAGCTTGCTCATAAAGTTGAGTGATTGCTGGTGGTTCATTTACGCGTGGAGAATGATTTGGGGAGACATTACCTCGGATGAGCGAGCAATTAACGGATCAGATTCTCGTTGAGCGGGTACAGAAAGGAGATCAGAAGTCATTCAATTTACTGGTTGTTCGTTACCAGCATAAAGTGGCGAGCCTGGTTTCACGTTACGTTCCGTCAGGCGACGTACCGGATGTGGTACAGGAATCTTTTATCAAAGCCTATCGCGCACTGGATTCTTTTCGTGGCGATAGCGCGTTTTACACCTGGCTATACCGAATTGCCGTTAATACCGCGAAGAACTATCTGGTTGCTCAGGGGCGTCGTCCGCCGTCCAGTGATGTGGACGCGATTGAAGCGGAAAACTTTGAAAGTGCCGGCGCACTGAAAGAAATATCGAACCCAGAGAACTTAATGTTGTCTGATGAGTTGAAAAAGATAGTGTTCCGTACCATAGAGTCGCTTCCGGAGGATTTGCGTATGGCAATTACCCTGCGGGAGTTGGATGGTTTAAGCTATGAAGAGATAGCTGCCATTATGGATTGTCCGGTAGGCACCGTGCGCTCGCGCATTTTTCGCGCGCGAGAGGCCATCGATAACAAAGTTCAACCGCTTATCCAACGTTAGCGATAACGGATACAGGAAGGGTACTAAGGCATGCAGAAAGAAAAACTTTCCGCTTTAATGGATGGCGAAACTTTGGACAACGAAGTGATCTCCGCATTGTCTAAAGACGCTACACTGCAACAAAGCTGGGAAAGCTATCATCTCATCCGTGATACGCTGCGTGGCGACATTGGCGAAACCGTGCACATTGATATTGCTGCACGCGTAGCCGCCGCCATCGAACAGGAACCTGTGCACGGCATCGCTACGCTGATCCCGGAAGCGCAGCCGCAGCCCGAACGCTGGGAAAAAATGCCCTTCTGGAAGAAGATGCGTCCCTGGGCGGCGCAAATTACGCAGGTTGGCGTGGCCGCCTGTGTGTCACTGGCGGTGATTGTCGGCGTTCAGCACTACAATCAGCCGCAGGAAACGGGCGAATCGCCAGAGGCCCCGGTATTTAATACGCTGCCGATGATGGGCAAAGCCTCTCCGGTAAGCTTGGGCGTTCCCTCTGATAGCTTCGATACCAACAGCTCAAGCCGTCAGGTGCAGGAGCAGCGCCGTCGGGTAAATGCCATGTTGCAGGATTATGAGTTGCAGCGCCGTCTGCATACTGAACAGATGCAGTTCGATCCGCACGGTCCACAGCAGGCTCAGGTTCAGGTTCCAGGAAATCAGTCGTTAGGAATTCAGCAGCAGTAATGAAGCAGCTCTGGTGTGCCGTTAGCCTTTTGGCTGGCGGCCTGTTTTATTCATCTATCGCCCCGGCGCAGGAAACTGCATCCGGGGCGTTGTTGCAACAGATGGAACAGGCCAGCCAGTCCCTTAATTACGAACTCGCCTATATCAATGTCTCGCGGCTGGGTATTGAATCGCTGCGCTATCGCCATGCGGTGATTGATAAGAAAGTTTATGCTCAGCTATTGCAGATGGATGGGCCGCGCCGGGAAGTTATTCAACGCGGTAACGATGTCAGCTATTTTGAGCCGGGACTGGAGCCGTTTTCTTTACCCGGATCGCATATCGTTGATGCGTTGCCTTCGGTGGTTTACGCCGATTTCAAACGCCTGACTTCCAGCTATGATTTTGTGCCGGTAGGGCGTACCCGCATTGCCGATCAGCTGTGTGAAGTGGTGCGTATTGTTGCGCGTGATGGCACACGCTACAGCTATATTATCTGGCTCGACAGCGAAACCAAGCTGCCGCTGCGTATCGATCTGCTCGATCGCGATGGCGAAACGCTGGAGCAATACCGCGTGGTCAGTTTCGCGGTGGACGATGGCGTACGCAGCCTGATGCAGGGGCTGGAAAAGGCCAATCTGCCGCCTTCGCTGTCGGTGCCGGAAAACCAAAAAGTGCTCTTTAGCTGGCGTCCCACTTGGCTTCCTGCGGGCATGAAAGAGATTGCCCAAAGTCGCCGCGCGCTGCCAGCGATTAATAAGCCGGTAGAATCAAGGTTTTACTCGGACGGGCTGTTTAGCTTCTCCATTAACGTCAGTCCGGCGGACAAAAGCAGCGTCACGCAGCTGTTGCGTACCGGCCGTCGAACGGTGCAAACTGCGTCCCGCAATAACGCTGAAATTACTATTGTCGGCGAGCTACCGCCCGCGACAGCGAAGCGGATCGCTGACAGTATTCACTTAGGTACGCCACGATGATGAGAGAATGGGCCACGGTAGTTGCGTGGCAGGACGGCATCGCCACGCTGCATTCAGAAATCAAAACCAGCTGCAACGGCTGTTCGGCCCGTAAAGGGTGCGGCAGCGCCATGCTCAATAAGCTGGGGCCGAAAGATGCGCATGTGATGCAAATCGCCAGCGAAAAACCGCTGCAGCCAGGGCAACGCATAGAGCTGGGCATTCGCGAAAGCAGCCTGCTGAGTTCGGCGCTGCTGGTCTATATGACGCCGCTGGTAGGGCTGTTCCTTCTCTCCGGGCTGTTCCAGATGCTGTTTCACAGCGATTTAGCCGCGGCCTGCGGTGCGCTGCTGGGCGGTATGGGTGGTTTTATCGTCGCCAAAGGCATCTCCTCGCGTTTTGGCGATCGCGAAGCCTTCCAGCCGATTATTCTTAACGTTATGTTGCCTCCCGACGCGATCCGCGTTGAACAAGAGTCGCTGTGATTCCTTGCCGGGCGATTCAACCTCGCCTGGCATAGCGTTTGCTCTTTTTTTGCGCGTCTTCATGTCAAATACGCTATCATCCCGTTTTCCTTGCTTTATCTCCTGGCGCGATGATTCCACCACCCTGATATGTCGTGTACAATGCGCCATTCGGGCCGTCTCCGCCTGTGATATTACACGCTCTCCTGAGGTTGCATCGCGAGAGTTTCAGCATTTGTAAGGCAGAAAAACCTCCATAATGAAGCATATAAGAAACTTTTCGATCATCGCGCACATTGACCACGGTAAATCCACCTTATCCGATCGTCTTATCCAGATTTGCGGCGGTTTAACCGATCGCGAAATGGCGGCGCAGGTTCTGGACTCAATGGATCTGGAGCGCGAGCGCGGCATCACGATTAAAGCACAGAGCGTGACGCTCGATTACAAGGCGCAAAACGGCGAAACTTACCAGCTCAATTTTATCGATACTCCTGGCCACGTTGACTTCTCTTATGAAGTTTCACGTTCGCTGGCCGCCTGTGAAGGCGCGCTGCTGGTGGTGGATGCCGGGCAGGGCGTAGAAGCGCAAACGCTGGCTAACTGCTACACCGCCATGGAAATGGATCTGGAAGTGGTGCCGGTACTGAACAAAATCGATCTGCCTGCTGCCGATCCCGATCGCGTATCTCAGGAGATCGAAGATATTGTCGGCATTGACGCCACGGATGCGGTGCGCTGTTCGGCAAAAACTGGCGTCGGCGTGCCCGAGGTGCTGGAGCGTCTGGTGCGTGATATTCCGCCGCCGGAAGGCGATCCGGACGGGCCGTTGCAGGCGCTGATCATCGACTCATGGTTTGATAACTACCTGGGCGTGGTCTCACTGGTGCGCATTAAAAACGGTACGCTGCGCAAAGGCGAGAAAATCAAGGTAATGAGTACCGGACAGGTCTATAACGCCGATCGTCTTGGTATCTTTACGCCGAAGCAGGTTGACCGCGATACGCTGAACTGCGGCGAGGTGGGCTGGCTGGTATGCGCTATTAAAGATATCCTCGGCGCACCGGTGGGCGATACCCTGACCGGCGCTAAGCTTTCGGCGGATAAAGCGCTGCCGGGCTTTAAAAAAGTGAAGCCGCAGGTTTATGCAGGCCTGTTCCCTATCAGTTCCGATGATTATGAAGCTTTCCGCGATGCGCTGGGCAAACTGAGCCTGAACGATGCATCGCTGTTCTATGAGCCGGAAAGTTCGACGGCGCTCGGTTTTGGTTTCCGCTGTGGCTTCCTCGGCCTGCTGCATATGGAGATTATTCAGGAGCGTCTGGAGCGTGAATACGATCTCGATCTGATCACCACCGCGCCGACCGTAGTGTATGAAGTGGAAACGACCAGCGGCGAAGTGATCTATGTCGATAGCCCCTCCAAGCTGCCGCCGTTGAATAATATCAGCGAGCTGCGCGAGCCGATTGCCGAGTGTCATATGCTGCTGCCGCAGGAGTATCTGGGCAACGTCATCACGCTGTGCATTGAGAAGCGTGGCGTGCAGACCAATATGGTTTATCACGGCAATCAGGTAGCGCTGACTTACGAAATCCCGATGGCGGAAGTGGTGCTGGACTTCTTTGACCGGCTGAAATCGACGTCGCGCGGCTATGCGTCGCTGGATTATAATTTCAAACGCTTCCAGGCCTCCGACATGGTGCGCGTGGATGTGTTGATCAACACCGAGCGCGTTGATGCGCTGGCGCTGATCACCCATCGCGATAACTCGCAGTATCGCGGGCGCGAACTGGTAGAGAAGATGAAAGATCTGATCCCGCGCCAGCAGTTTGATATTGCTATTCAGGCGGCGATTGGCAACCACATTATTGCGCGCTCGACGGTCAAACAGCTGCGTAAAAACGTGCTGGCTAAATGTTACGGCGGTGACGTCAGCCGTAAGAAAAAGCTGCTGCAAAAGCAGAAAGAAGGTAAGAAAAGGATGAAACAGGTAGGTAACGTTGAGCTGCCGCAGGAGGCATTCCTCGCTATTCTGCATGTAGGCAAAGACAGCAAATAAGGGATATTTAATGGCTAATATGTTCGCCCTGATTCTGGCGATAGCAACGTTGATAACCGGAATCATCTGGTGTATCGACAAGGTTAAGTTTGCGCCCGCGCGTCGGGCGTTACGTGCGCAGATTGTGGCGCAGACCGAAGGTACGCCGGATGAAAAAGCACAGCTTAATATTTCGCCCCGTTCAGGGTGGATAGAGACGCTGGCGTCAATATTTCCGGTACTGGCGGTGGTTTTTATACTGCGTTCGTTCGTCTATGAGCCGTTTCAGATTCCGTCCGGTTCGATGATGCCTACGCTGCTGATCGGCGATTTTATTGTGGTAGAGAAATTTGCCTACGGCCTTAAAGATCCGATTACCCAGACCACGCTTATTCCTACTGGTCATCCGAAACGCGGCGATATCGTGGTATTTAAATATCCACGCGATACCACGCTTGACTATATCAAGCGCGTGATTGGCGAGCCGGGCGATCGTGTCACCTATGATGCGCTGAATAAAACCCTGACGGTGATACCGGCGTGTAAAGGCGAAGAGCCCTGCAATAAAGCGCTACCGATAACCTATTCTGACGTGGAGCCGAGTCCGTTTATTCAGACTTTCGGCGGCTATGGTGGCAGGATCACCAGCAGCGGCTTCTGGTCGGTGCCGCTGGACGAAAGTATGCCTGACGGTATTCGTCTGGATACCCGTAAAGAAACACTGGGTAACGTCACCCACAATATTTTGTTGCGGGAAGACGCGTCGAATGACAGCAGAAGCTATTATCAGCAGGTGGGCAGCCCGCCCTCCAGCTGGCTGGTACCGGAAGGGCACTATTTTATGATGGGCGACAACCGCGATAACAGCGCTGACAGCCGTTACTGGGGTTTCGTACCGGAAAAAAATATCGTTGGCAAAGCTACCGGTATCTGGATGAGTTTTGAGAAGCAGGAAGGGCAATGGCCTACGGGCGTTCGCCTGAGTCGTATTGGCGGCATCCATTAATCCGGGCCGTCTGTAAAACGGGTGGCTTCCTCTGTTCGGGAAGCCACTGCAAACGAAACTGTTTAGCGTTGATTACCGTCAGCCCTGTTTCGTATGCAGCATAATTGACGCATTATTGAAATTGGTATCGCATGAATCCCATCCTCACGAATAAGCTACAGCGAAAGCTGGGCTACACTTTTACTCATCAGGAACTATTGCAGCAGGCGTTAACCCACCGCAGCGCCAGCAGCAAACATAACGAGCGTCTTGAGTTCCTGGGCGACTCCATCCTGAGTTTCGTTATTGCCAACGCGCTTTACCACCGTTTTCCGCGGGTGGATGAGGGTGATATGAGCCGGATGCGCGCCACGCTGGTGCGCGGCAACACGCTGGCGGAAATGGCGCGCGAATTTGATTTAGGCGAATGTTTGCGCCTGGGGCCGGGCGAGTTGAAAAGCGGCGGTTTTCGTCGTGAATCGATCCTGGCCGATACCGTGGAAGCGCTGATCGGCGGCGTGTTTCTCGACAGCGACATTCAGACGGTAGAAAAGCTGATCCTTAGCTGGTATCAGAGTCGCCTCGATCAGATCAGCCCGGGCGATAAACAGAAAGATCCAAAAACGCGTCTGCAAGAGTATTTGCAGGGCCGCCATCTGCCGCTGCCTTCCTATCTGGTCGTGCAGGTGCGTGGCGAAGCGCATGACCAGGAATTTACCATTCACTGTCAGGTGAGCGGCATGGCGGAACCGGTGGTGGGCACCGGATCGAGCCGTCGCAAAGCTGAACAGGCAGCGGCTGAACAGGCGCTGATTAAGCTAGGACTCGAATGAGCGAACAAGAAATGCACTGCGGCTTTATTGCGATAGTTGGCCGCCCGAACGTGGGTAAATCGACGCTGCTGAACCAGCTACTGGGGCAGAAGGTTTCCATTACCTCACGTAAACCGCAAACCACGCGCCATCGCATTATGGGTATCCATACCGAAGGCGCGTATCAGGCGATTTACGTTGATACGCCCGGCCTGCATATCGAAGAGAAGCGCGCTATCAACCGTTTGATGAACCGTGCCGCCAGCAGTTCTATCGGTGACGTTGAGCTCATTATCTTTGTGGTGGAAGGCACGCGCTGGACCGCCGATGATGAGATGGTGCTCAATAAGCTGAAAGAGAACAAGGTGCCGGTGCTGTTGGCGATCAATAAGGTTGATAACATTACCGATAAATCGATCCTGCTGCCGCATATGCAGTTCCTTAGCCAGCAGATGGATTTTATGGATGTGGTGCCGATCTCCGCAGAAAGCGGGAAGAATGTTGATACGATAGCAGCGATCGTGCGTAAGCGTCTGCCGGTAGCGGATCATCACTTCCCTGAAGATTATATTACCGATCGTTCCCAGCGTTTTATGGCCTCGGAAATTATCCGTGAGAAGCTGATGCGCTTCCTCGGTGCCGAGCTGCCCTATTCGGTGACGGTGGAAATTGAACGCTTCGTCACGAACGAGCGCGGCGGCTACGATATTAATGGCCTGATTCTGGTTGAGCGTGAAGGCCAGAAAAAGATGGTGATTGGCAACAAAGGTGCCAAAATCAAAACCATCGGTATTGAAGCGCGTAAGGATATGGAAGAGCTGTTCGAGGTGAAAGTGCATCTTGAACTGTGGGTGAAAGTGAAGTCCGGCTGGGCAGATGATGAGCGTGCGCTGCGTAGTCTGGGCTACGTTGACGATCTCTGATTGCTGAATGGAAGGCTGGCAGCGCGCTTTTGTTCTGCACGGGCGTCCGTGGAGCGAAACCAGTTTGATGCTGGATCTCTTCACGGAGAGCCTTGGGCGGGTACGCGTTATCTCCAAAGGGGCGCGTTCCAAACGCTCCCATCTTAAGGGGGCGCTACAGCCTTTTACGCCGCTGCTGGTTCGCTGGGGCGGGCGCGGCGAGGTCAAGACGCTGCGTAATGTCGAAGCGGTGTCGCTGGCGTTGCCGCTGAACGGCACTGCTCTCTACTGCGGCCTCTATGTCAACGAGCTGCTGGCGCGTGTGTTACAGCACGAAACTCCTTTCCCTGAACTCTTCTTCGATTATCTTCACTGCATTCAGGCGCTGGCGCAGGCCAACGGCAGCCCGGAACCCGCGCTGCGTCGTTTCGAACTGGCGCTACTTGGACATATGGGTTATGGCGTTGATTTTCTTCACTGCGCGGGAACCGGCGAAGAGATCGAAGATGGTATGACCTATAGCTATCGTGAAGAAAAAGGCTTTATTGCCAGCCTGGTTGTTAACCAGCGCAGCTTTACCGGACGACAGCTGCGGGCGCTTTATGAGCGAGAGTTTCCCGACGGCGATACCTTACGTGCCGCGAAACGCTTTACCCGTATGGCGCTAAAACCCTGGCTGGGCGGTAAGCCGTTAAAAAGCCAGGAGCTCTTTCGTCAGTTCATCCCTAAAAAACGAACTGGCGCGGCGGAAGATAACCAGGCGTAAACCCAGCGCGCGCAGGCGCCGCTGCCTGAATTATTGCTACATTTGAGGTTTTGTCATGGCTGAACTGTTATTAGGCGTCAATATCGATCATATCGCCACGGTGCGTAACGCACGCGGCACCCATTACCCCGATCCGGTACAGGCTGCTTTCGTCGCTGAACAGGCGGGCGCGGACGGCATTACCGTGCATCTGCGAGAAGATCGCCGTCATATTACCGATCGTGACGTGCGTCTGCTGCGCCAGACCATTGAGACGCGCATGAATCTGGAGATGGCGGTGACCGACGAGATGGTCGATATCGCCTGCGAGCTGAAGCCGCATTTCTGCTGCCTGGTACCGGAAAAACGCCAGGAAGTCACCACCGAAGGTGGGCTGGACGTGGCGGGACAGCTGGAAAAAGTCAGCGCGGCGGTAAAACGCCTGAGCGCAGCGGGTATTCAGGTATCGCTGTTTATTGATGCCGATGAGCAACAGATTGATGCCGCCGTAGCTTCAGGCGCACCCTTTATTGAGATCCACACCGGTGCCTACGCCGATGCAGAAGAAGACAGCGTTCGCGAGGCCGAGCTGGCGCGCATCGCGCATGCGGCCCGCTATGCAGCGGCGAAAGGGTTAAAGGTCAATGCCGGACACGGTCTGACCTATCATAACGTACAACCAATCGCCGTGCTGCCGGAAATGCATGAGCTGAATATCGGTCACGCGATTATCGGACGTGCGCTGATGAGCGGGCTGGCTGAGGCGGTAAAAGAGATGAAGCTGCTGATGCGGGAAGCGCGTCGCTAATGGCCATTCTTGGGCTGGGCACCGATATCGTTGAGATCGAGCGCATCGAAGGGGTGATTTCCCGTTCGGGCGATCGGCTGGCGCGTCGCGTGCTCAGCGAAAATGAGTGGCAGCAGTACCAGGCGCATCAGCAGCCGGTGCGCTTTCTGGCAAAACGCTTCGCCGTTAAAGAAGCGGCGGCGAAAGCGTTCGGCACCGGCATTCGCGGCGGGCTGGCGTTCAATCAGTTTGAGGTCTACAACGATGCGCTCGGCAAGCCGGGGCTGCGTTTCTTTCAGCAGGCGGCGGAGCAGGCGGAAAAAATGGGGGTGCGCAGCGTACACGTTACGTTGGCGGATGAACGCCACTATGCCTGCGCAACGGTTATTATCGAGGGGTGAGGCGGCGACGCCTTACACTGCGTCGTGGTGGATCAGCACAAATTTTTCCCACAGGTGCTCGCGGGTTTCATCATGCGCCGGATCGGGCACAATCGTATTATCGATCGGGCAGACGCTGACGCAGGTCGGGGTATCATAATGGCCTACGCATTCAGTGCAAAGCCAGGGATCGATCATATAGATTTCATCGCCCATCGATATCGCCTGGTTCGGGCACTCCGGCTCGCACATATCGCAGTTAATACATTTTTTGGTAATCAATAACGCCATGATGTTTCCGGTCCCGCCTGAATAACGTAAAGCGCGGCCATTATACGCCCGACGACAGATCATACCAGTTTTTTTACCAGTGCCTCGCTGTGGCGAATATAGCTGGAGGCGCGCTCCGCGTCCTGCTGTACCAGCGCCATAAACAGCAAATCGGTCAGCGCCAGCTGAGCAGAGGTCGATGAGATTGCCGCGCTGCGGGTACTCTGTTCCTCCGCAACGGTATAAAGACAGTGGGTGGCGCACTGCTGGAGTGTATTCGGCGTAAATCCGGTGAAAGCCAGCACCCAGGCACCAACACGCGCTGCTTCCTGCGCGGCCAGATTGATCTCGCGCCGCTCGCCGCTGTAAGAGATCGCCAGCAGCAGATCGCCAGCGCGCAGCGCCTGTACGCTGGCTAACAGCGCATGCATATCCTGTTCAGCGACGGCGCTGATACCGATTTTCATCAGCTTCCAGGAGAAATCTTTCGCTACCAGCCCGGAGGCACCAATGCCCACCAGCACGATACGCCCGGCTCGCTTAATTAAGTCGAGCGTCTCCAGCAGCTTATCTTCGCTGTTAATATCCAGCGTGGCGCGAATTGCAGAAACCTTCTCGGTAAACAGCTTTTCCCCAACCACTTTAAGCGGGTCACCGCTGAGAATATGGTTGTGTACGGTAATAGCTTCTTTTGCCCGCAGCGATTCGCTTAGCGCCAGCTTTAACGCCGGGAAACCTTTATAGCCCAGCTTCTGGGCGAATTTCACCACGCTGGACTGGCTGACGCCAGCCTCCAGCGCCAGACGCGGTGAGCTAAGCTGGCAGGCATGAGCAGGCTGTGCCAGAAGATAATCGGCCAGCCGACGCTCATTCAGCGCCAGCCCAGGGTAGAGCTGACGGATGCGTAACAGGGCACTCATGGCTGACTCCTTGAAGTAGACTTACCAGAGAAAAGAAGCGGGACGCTAACGGGCCGGTAAATGCAGCAAACACGTTATCCACTAAAGAATAAGCATAAACCATTGATTATGTAATTTTATAACGCGGATCAAAGCGGATGCCAACTCACATTGTATTGGCGTTGCCGTTAGCCAGCCGCTGGTGTCACTGTCTACACTATCAATTGCTGAAGCGAAAGGTTACCGAAGGGGAGCGGTTTAATGGCGGATTCGCAACGACGAGTGGTGTTCTTCGATCTGGATGGCACCTTACATCAACAGGATATGTTCGGCACCTTTATGCGCTACCTGCTTTGGCGTCAGCCGCTGAATTTGCTGCTGGTGCTGCCGTTGCTGCCGGTGGTCGGTATCGGTCTGCTGGTGAAGGGCAGGGCGGCGCGCTGGCCGATGAGCCTGCTGCTCTGGTCAATCACTTTTGGGCATAGTGAAAACACATTAAAACGGCGCGAGGCCACTTTCGCCCACTGGTTTCGTCAGCGCGTGGTGGCGTTTCCGGTAGTGCAGCAGCGGCTGACCGACTATTTGAGCAGCATCGATGTCGATGTCTGGTTAATTACCGGCTCGCCGCAGCCGCTGGTGGAGCAGGTCTATTACGACTCGGCCTTTTTACCGCGGGTAAAATTAATCGCCAGCCAGATGGAGCGCGGCTGGGGCGGGCGTATTCTCAGCCTGCGCTGCCTCGGTCACGAAAAAGTGGTGCAGCTGGAAAAGAAAATCGGTACGCCGCTACAGCTTTACAGCGGCTACAGCGACAGCAAGCAGGATAACCCGCTGCTGTTTTTCTGCCAGCATCGCTGGCGCGTCACGCCGCAGGGCGAGCTACAGCAGCTGGAATAATTGGGCCAGCAGGCTGGTTTGGTTATAATGCCCGCCGCATTTTTCCCGCTGGAGAGTACCGTGAGCGAAATGAGTGATGAATACTGGATGCGCTATGCGCTACAGCTGGCGCATCGGGCGCGTGAGCAGGGCGAGGTTCCGGTAGGAGCGGTACTGGTGCAGGGCAGTAAGGTTATTGGCGAAGGCTGGAATCGCCCAATAGGGCAGCACGATCCTACCGCTCACGCGGAGATGATGGCGCTGCGTCAGGGCGGCAAAGTGCTGGAAAATTATCGCCTGCTCGATACCACGCTCTACGTTACGCTGGAACCGTGCATTATGTGTGCGGGGGCGATTGTCCACAGCCGTATCGGGCGGCTGGTATTTGGCGCACGCGATGAAAAGACTGGTGCAGCCGGATCGCTGCTGGATATTCTGGGGCACCCCGGCATGAATCATCAGGTCAAGGTAGAGCATGGCCTGCTGGCTGAAGAGTGTGCCGCCATGCTCAGCGATTTCTTCCGCATGCGGCGCGAGCAGAAAAAGGCGTTACGCCAGGCACAGCGGGAAGCGCAGCAAACGCCTTCGTCCTGAAGGCTCCGGTTAGTTCATGGCGATATCGGGGGCCACCGCCGGATAGCCTTCACCTAAGGTGGCTTCCAGCGCTTTGCGCTGGGCCAGCTTTCTTTCCTGCTCCTGCAGGTAGCCCACCAGACTTAGCTGATATTTACGGATATTTTCCACGTAGTTATAGGCTTCATGACCGCGCGCGTAACCGTAGGTGGTTTGGTTGTAGTAACGTCGCTGGCTCAGCATCGGCAGACGCAGCTTAACATCTGCCCAACTGTCCGGATTCCCGCCCTGTTTTTCCGTCAGCCTGCGCGCGTCCAACATATGGGCATAGCCCATATTGTAGGCTGCCAGGGCAAACCAGATGCGCTCATCTTCCGGCACCGAAGGCGGCACCTTTTCCATCATGCGCAGCAGATATTCGCTGCCACCGCGAATGCTCTGTTCAGGATCGAGGCGATCGGCCACCCGCAGACTATCGGCGGTGTTGCGCGTCAACATCATCAGGCCGCGCACCCCGGTAGGCGAGGTAGCCTGTGGGTTCCAGTGCGATTCCTGGTAAGAGATGGCCGCCAGCAGACGCCAGTCGATTTTTGTCGCGTAGCGTTCAAACAGCGGGCGAATATCGGGCAGCGTATCGTCGATAGCGCGCAGGAAAGTGCGCGTATCCACGTAGTCGAAAGCGCCAACGTGACCGAGGTATTTCTCCTCCAGCCGTGCCATCGCGCCTTCCTCTTCCATCTGGCTGAAAAAGTCGAGCATCGCCGCATTCAGGCTGTCGTCATCTTCCCGCTGCGTATACCAGGTCACCGGCTCTTCATCGGTAATGTCAAACGCTACCGCCAGCTGTGGATGGATGCGCTGCATCAGGCCGATAGTGACCGAATCGCCAACGGTATAATCGAGTTCGCCATCCGCCACCGCTTCCAGCAGCGCTTTTGGCCCCTGATCGGTGGAGATCGCCCAGTCCAGATCGGGATACTGATTCTCTTTAATATTACGCAACGTCGACATATAGGCGGAACCGGAGGCAACCGTCAGCCGCCCTTTCAGGTTGCCCAGATTGCGGGGGCGCGGTGTGCCGATGCGGTAAACCAGCTGCTGGGATACGGAGTAGTAGCTGGGGCCGGTGCGAAAACGCGTTAGCCGCTCGCTGTTATAAATCAGTCCGGCGGCGAGCAGGTCAGCCTTGCCATCGTCCAGATCGTCAAACAGATCGTTGAGGTTCTGGCGCACGTTGACCTGTAGCTCAACGCCCAAATAATCGGCGAAGCGCTTCGCCAGCTCATAATCCATTCCGGCCGGGGCATTGTTGGTGGTGTAGTAAGTCAGCGGAGAATTAATGGTACTAATTCTTAGTACCCCCCGCGATCTTATCTGCGCAATCTTATCCTGATCTCCACCGTGCCACGGAATCGTTGGCCAAAGCGCCACGGCCAGCAACACGGTAATCAGTCCGATTAACAGATAATTAATTTTTAGGCGTTTCAAATAGTTATCTCTCGGCGGCTCTCAGGCCTCTGTCTCTTCGGGCAGCGTTTGTTATCTTTTAAAATCCCAGAGCGTGGGGCATTTTGCGCAACAAAGCGGTACAGAGCAACTCTAATAGCAGAAATTGTGCACTTTTCAGGCTATTTCGCAGGATCGAAATTTCCACGCAAACGGTTTCGTTAGACGAGCCGTTTCTCTATAATACCGCCCGTTTTCCCTGTTGCGCCCAAAGAAGCGTCCTCCGACGCTTCGAAGACGAGAGACCTTAAATGATGGAAATCCTGCGTGGTTCGCCCGCTCTGTCGGCATTTCGTGTAAACAAACTGCTGGCCCGTTTTCAGGACGCTCACCTGCCGGTGAGTGATATTTACGCCGAGTACGTCCATTTTGCCGATGTCAGTACGCCGCTGAACGCGGAAGAAAAATCCCGTCTGCAACGTCTGCTGAAATACGGTCCTTCTCTCGCCGAACATGCACCGCAAGGGCGTTTGCTGCTGGTTACGCCTCGTCCGGGCACCATCTCTCCCTGGTCTTCCAAAGCGACCGATATCGCCCACAACTGCGATTTGGCGCAGGTTCGTCGCCTGGAGCGCGGGCTGGCGTTCTATATTCAGGCACCGCAGCTGAGCGAAGCACAGTGGTCACAGCTGGCTGCGTTATTACACGATCGCATGATGGAGACGGTCTTCAGCGATCTGGCCGAGGCGGAGATATTATTTGCCCAACAGCCGCCGCAGCCGCTGCAAAGCGTCGATATCCTGACGCAGGGGCGTAGCGCGCTGGAAGAGGCAAATCAGAAGCTGGGCCTGGCGCTGGCAGACGATGAGATTGATTACCTGCTGGCGGCGTTTAGCAAACTGGGGCGCAACCCGAACGATATTGAGCTTTATATGTTCGCCCAGGCGAACTCGGAGCACTGCCGTCATAAAATCTTCAACGCTGACTGGGTGATCGATGGCGTATCGCAGCCCAAATCGCTGTTTAAGATGATCAAAAATACTTTTGCACAGACGCCGGATTACGTGCTCTCCGCCTATAAAGATAACGCGGCGGTAATGGAAGGTTCTGAGGTTGGGCGCTTCTATGCGGATGCGCAGCAGGGCGTTTATGACTTCCATCAGGAACCTACCCATATTCTGATGAAGGTGGAAACCCACAATCATCCGACGGCGATCTCGCCGTGGCCGGGCGCGGCGACCGGTTCCGGTGGCGAAATCCGTGACGAAGGGGCAACCGGACGCGGTGCGAAGCCGAAAGCGGGGCTGGTAGGTTTCTCCGTTTCTAACCTGCGCATCCCCGGCTTCGAACAGCCGTGGGAAGAAGATTTTGGCAAGCCGGATCGCATCGTCAGCGCGCTGGATATCATGACCGACGGCCCGCTGGGCGGCGCGGCGTTCAACAACGAATTTGGGCGTCCGGCGCTGAACGGCTATTTCCGCACCTATGAAGAGCGCGTCAGCAGCCATAACGGCAGCGAACTGCGCGGCTATCATAAACCTATTATGCTGGCTGGCGGCATCGGCAATATCCGCGCCGATCACGTACAGAAAGGCGAAATCAGCGTCGGCGCACAGCTAATTGTACTGGGCGGCCCGGCGATGAATATCGGCCTCGGCGGTGGTGCGGCTTCCTCCATGACCTCCGGCCAATCCGATGCCGATCTCGATTTCGCCTCCGTGCAGCGTGATAACCCGGAAATGGAGCGGCGCTGTCAGGAAGTGATCGATCGCTGCTGGCAGCTGGGCGAAGATAATCCGATTCTGTTTATTCATGATGTAGGCGCAGGTGGCCTGTCGAACGCCATGCCGGAGCTGGTGAGCGATGGTGGACGCGGTGGACGCTTCAATCTGCGCGACATTCTTAGCGATGAGCCAGGTATGAGCCCGCTGGAAGTCTGGTGTAACGAATCGCAGGAACGCTATGTACTGGCTGTCGCGCCAGACAAGCTGGAATTGTTCGCCAGCCTTTGCCAGCGCGAGCGCGCACCCTATGCGGTTATTGGCGAGGCGACCGAAGAGCAGCACCTGACGCTTTCCGACAGCCACTTCGATAACCAGCCGATTGATATGCCGCTCGACGTCCTGCTGGGCAAAACGCCAAAAATGACCCGCGATGTACGTCGTCAGCAGGCGCAGGGCGAAGCGTTACAGCGTGATGAAATGACGCTGGCGGAGGCGGTGAAGCGCGTGCTGCATCTGCCAACCGTAGCGGAAAAAACCTTCCTGATCACCATTGGTGATCGCAGCGTAACCGGTATGGTGGCGCGCGATCAGATGGTAGGGCCGTGGCAGGTACCGGTCGCTAACTGCGCCGTAACTACCGCCAGCCTTGACAGCTATCACGGTGAGGCTTTCTCCATTGGCGAACGTGCGCCAGTGGCGCTGCTGGATTTCGCCGCCTCGGCGCGCCTGGCGGTGGGTGAGGCGCTGACTAACCTGGCGGCAACCGACATCGGTACGCTACAGCGCGTCAAACTTTCTGCTAACTGGATGGCCGCTGCGGGTCATCCGGGTGAAGATGCGGGCCTGTATGAAGCGGTTAAGGCGGTGGGCGAAGAGCTCTGTCCGGCGCTGGGTCTGACTATCCCGGTGGGTAAAGATTCGATGTCGATGAAAACCCGCTGGCAGCAAGGCAACGAACAGCGTGAAATCACCGCGCCGCTGTCGCTGGTGATTACCGCCTTTGCGCGCGTGGAAGATGTGCGCCGCACCGTTACTCCGCAGCTACAGGCGGATCGGGAAAATGCGCTGCTGCTAATCGATCTCGGCAAAGGACGCAACGCGCTCGGTGCTACCGCGCTGGCGCAGGTGTTCCGTCAGCTGGGCGATCAACCGGCCGATGTGCGGGACGTTCAGCAGCTGGCAGGCTTCTTTAACGCCATGCAGGCGCTGGTGAAGGCGGGCAAACTGTTGGCCTACCATGATCGCTCCGACGGCGGCCTGCTGGTGACGCTGGCAGAGATGGCATTTGCCGGTCATTGCGGTATTGATGCCGATATCGCCGCGCTGGGCGCGGATACGCTGGCGGCGCTGTTTAACGAAGAGCTGGGCGCGGTAATTCAGGTAGCGGCAGAAGATCGCGGCGCCGTAGAAGCGCTGCTTGGCGAGCATGGGCTGAGCGACTGCGTACACTATCTTGGCCAGGCGCTGCCGGGCGATCGCTTTACGCTGCGCGCAGGGGAAAAAACGGTCTACAGCGAAAGCCGCACTACGTTACGCGTCTGGTGGGCGGAAACCACTTGGCAAATGCAGCGCCTGCGTGATAACCCGGCGTGCGCCGACAGCGAACATGAAGCGAAAAAAGCGGATAACGATCCGGGACTCAATGTACACCTGACCTTTAAGCCTGAAGAGGATGTGGCTGCACCCTTTATCGCCCGTGGCGCACGTCCTAAAGTGGCGGTGCTGCGTGAGCAGGGCGTTAACTCCCACGTAGAAATGGCAGCGGCGTTCCATCGTGCCGGTTTTGATGCGGTAGACGTGCATATGAGCGATCTACTGGCCGGGCGTATCGGACTGGAGGAGATGCAGGCGCTGGTGGCCTGTGGTGGTTTCTCCTACGGTGATGTGCTGGGTGCGGGTGAAGGTTGGGCGAAATCGATCCTTTTCAACAGCCGCGTACGCGATCAGTTTGAAACCTTCTTCCATCGCCCTCAGACGCTGGCGCTGGGCGTCTGTAATGGCTGCCAGATGATGTCCAATCTGCGCGAGTTGATTCCGGGAAGTGAGCTGTGGCCGCGTTTTGTACGCAACCAGTCCGAGCGTTTTGAGGCGCGCTTCAGTCTGGTTGAGGTAGCCGCCAGCCCATCGCTGCTGCTGGAAGGCATGGTGGGATCGCGCATGCCTATTGCCGTATCGCACGGTGAAGGCTTTGTTGAAGTGCGTGACAGCGCACACCTGGCGGCGATGGAGGCGAAAGGTGTGGTGGCGCTGCGCTATGTGGATAACCACGGCAAGGTGACGGAAAGCTATCCGGCCAACCCGAACGGTTCGCCGAACGGCATTACCGCCGTTACCAGCGAAAATGGGCGGGTAACCATTATGATGCCGCATCCAGAGCGCGTATTCCGTACCGTTAGCAACTCGTGGCATCCTGCGGAGTGGGGTGAAGATGGCCCGTGGATGCGCCTGTTCCGCAACGCACGTAAGCAGCTGGGCTAACGCTGGCAACTACGCGAAGCGCGGATAAATAAGAGTATCCAAAAGCGCACCGGCCTCCGGTGCGTTTTTTGTAGTGAAATTACGACAGATGACGAACTGGACTGTCTCTAAATGGCGACACTTAATTAACTGATAATTAAGTTAAATTATTTAGACTGCTAATGGCGTTGCCGTTTGGCGACATTTTCCGGTATCCGAAGCAGATTTTTGGCCTTTATTTCTCAGTTAGCTTTAAAAAATCTTGCCAAATTAAGGGATTAATAAAATTATTTAAAGTTGGCATGGGGTTTGCTAATATATCCGCAGTGGCTCATTCATCTGTTTATGACAGCCCTGCTTATGCGGTCAAGCGCTTCATAAAATTCCCGAATGACGCACAAAACGGTGCCTGCCGTCCACGTACCGATAACAGCTCAGCGAGCTTTATCAAATACCGGGCGCAACGTTGAGTTAGGCACCACCTATTCTGGCGCGATGGATAACCGTCGCGTTTAAAACGGCAGGGCTTCGGCTCTGCCGTTTTGCTTTCTCTCCTGTTCTTTCACCGGTTCTTCTTTTATCGGACTTTCCTCCCGCCTCGTTGTTCGCTAGCATCATCCTCACTCAGGAAAAGGATAATATGCGTGAAAAACTGGCGATTTTTTCCCCGTTCCCTGCGTCAGCTGGTGCTGATGGCGTTTTTGCTGGTGCTGTTACCGCTGTTGGTGCTGGCGTGGCAGGCCTGGGAAAGCCTTTCGGCGCTGAGCCAGCAGGCGGCAGACACTAACCGCACCACGTTGACCGACGTACGCCGCAGCGAGGCGATGGCGCGTACCGCGCTGGAGCTGGAGCGTAGCTATCGTCAGTATTGCGTGCTTGGCGATCCGGTGCTGGCGCGGCTTTACCAGACGCAGCGTACACGCTATTCGCAGATGCTGGACGCGCATGCACAGGTGCTGCCCGATCTGCGCCAGTGGCAAAGCCTGCGTCAGACGCTAACCCAGCTGGAGCAGCTGCACTGCATGAACAGTAACCCTATCAGCGCGGCGGCGGCGAGTCTGGAGCAATTTTCCAGCGCCAACACCGCCATGCTACAGGCGACGCGCGAATCAGCATTTTCTCGCGGGCTGCAGCTGCAAAGAGAAATTGCTGAGCGCGGCCAGTTTTTTGGCTGGCAGGCGCTGCTGCTGTTTATGGTGACGCTGGCGCTGGTACTGCTGTTTACCCGCATGATTATCGGTCCGGTTAAAGGCGTGGAACGTATGATTAACCGTCTTGGAGAAGGGAGGCCGCTGGGGAAAATGGTAAGCTTTAAAGGGCCGCGGGAGATCCGCGCCTTAGGGCAGCGTATATTATGGCTCAGCGAACGCCTGGCGTGGCTGGAGTCGCAGCGCCATGAATTCTTGCGTCATATTTCCCACGAACTGAAGACGCCGCTGGCCAGCATGCGTGAAGGTACTGAACTGCTGGCCGATGAAGTCGTGGGGCCGCTGACTGCCGATCAGAAAGAGGTGGTTAGCATACTTGACGGTAGCAGCCGTCATCTGCAGCGCCTGATTGAACAGCTGCTGGACTACAACCGCAAGCTGGCCGACAGCCCGCAGTCGCTGGAAACGGTTAATCTGGAAACGATTATCCGCAGCGTGGTGGATGCGCATGCGCTGCCCGCCCGTGCCAAGCATATGCACACGGAGCTTGATTTACGCGTCACCCGCTGCCGTGCCGAACCGGTGCTGCTGACGCGGGTAATTGATAATCTCTATTCCAACGCTGTCTATTACGGCGGGGAATCCGGTACCATTTGGCTGCGCAGCCAGTTACATGGCGATCGGGTCTGGATTGACGTGGCGAATACCGGCCTGCCGATCCCTGAAGCGGAGCAGGCGATGATTTTTGAGCCGTTTTTCCAGGGCAGCCAGCAGCGCAAAGGCGCGGTGAAAGGCAGCGGGCTGGGACTCAGCATTGCTAAAGATTGCCTGCGACGTATGCAGGGCGATCTGCATCTTATTACAACGGAAGGAGCGGATGTCTGCTTCCGTATTGAACTTAATCTGAGCGTCGGGAAATAATCGCGATGATAATCTCTACTTTTTCTGTCGCACAACACGTTGGTCGTGGTCTGGTGCTGCTTTCCGTACTGTTGCTGGGTGCCTGCCAGTCGCCAACGCGCAGCGTTTTGCCGCGTCAGGCCGCTTCGCTCCCGGAACCTGAGATCAAGCTGGTTGACTATCTGGCCGTGGATTGCGAACGCGTCTGGCAAATTGATGACGATAAAAGTATAAAAAACCCGCTCTACTGGCTGCGTGCGATGGATTGCGCTGCGCGGCTGTCGCCGGTTACGGCCCGTGCTGAGGCGCATAACTGGCCGCCAACCCGCTGGCAGAACAGCTTTAAACAGGGCATTCTGCTGGATAACGGTAAGGTCACGCCGGTGGAGCGGCGTAAATATGTGGCTCAGCTCGACAGCTTCAGCGTCGATTTCCCTGCCTCGGTACGACCTTTACTGCAACTCTGGCGCGCTAATCAGGCGGCCCAGCTCAATTTATCGGAAACGCGCACGCGCTATCATCATCTGCAACAGACCAGCGACAGCCAGCTGGACGCGTTGCGCCAGAAGCAGGGTAGGTTAACGTATGAGCTGGCGGAGACGCGCCGCAAGCTGGCAACGTTGACCGATATCGAGCGCCAGCTCTCCTCGCGTAAATCGTCAGACGTTTCTGACGGTAGCCACGGCGATACGCTGGCACCGTCCGCTGAGAGCAATAATCAAAAAGAGGCGCAATAATGCCACGAAATTCTGCCCGTCTGCTGCTGGTTGATGACGATCCTGCGCTACTAAAGCTTTTGGGAATGCGCTTAACCAGCGAAGGGTTTCAAATTACCACCGCCGACAGCGGCCCCATGGCGCTGCGTCAGCTCAGCAAAGAAAAAGTTGACCTGGTCATTAGCGATCTGCGTATGGATGAGATGGATGGACTGACGCTGTTTAGTGAAATTCAGCGGCGGCATCCTGGCCTGCCGGTGATAATCCTGACGGCACACGGCTCTATCCCTGAAGCGGTTTCCGCGACCCGTCAGGGCGTATTCAGTTTTCTGACCAAGCCGGTGGATCGCGATGCATTGTATAAAGCGATCGACGAGGCGCTGGCGCACAGTGCACCGGCGAGCGACGATGCCTGGCGTGGGGCGATCGTTACCCGCAGTCCGGTTATGCAGCGGCTGCTGGAACAGGCGCACATGGTGGCCCAGTCAGACGTCAGCGTATTGATTAACGGACAGAGCGGTACTGGTAAAGAGGTGCTGGCAAAGGCTATCCATGCCGCCAGCCCGCGCGCCAACAAGCCCTTTATCGCCATTAACTGTGGCGCGCTGCCAGAGCAGCTATTAGAGTCAGAGCTGTTTGGACATGCCAGAGGCGCGTTTACCGGCGCGGTTAGCGCGCGTGAAGGGCTGTTTCAGGCGGCTGAAGGCGGCACGCTGTTCCTTGATGAAATTGGTGATATGCCGACCACGCTACAGGTAAAACTGCTGCGTGTGTTGCAGGAGCGTAAGGTGCGTCCGCTGGGCAGCAATCGCGATCTTGACATTAACGTGCGTATCCTTTCCGCCACCCACCGCGATCTGCCGAAGGCGATGGAAAAACAGGAGTTTCGTGAGGATCTGTTTTACCGTCTGAACGTGGTCAGCCTGAAAATACCGGCGCTGCATGAACGCGCGGAGGATATCCCGCTGCTGGCGAATCATCTGCTGCGCCAGTCGGCGGAGCGGCATAAGCCTTTTGTCCGTAGCTTCTCAACTGATGCGATGAAGCGCCTGATGGCGGCCAGCTGGCCCGGCAACGTGCGGCAGCTGGTAAACGTTATTGAGCAGTGTGTTGCGCTGACCTCAACGCCGGTTATTGGCGAAGCGCTGGTGGAACAGGCGCTGGCAGGAGAAAATACCGCACTGCCGACCTTTGTCGAAGCACGTAATCAGTTTGAGCTGAACTATCTGCGCAAACTGTTGCAAATGACCAAAGGCAACGTAACCAACGCCGCACGGCTGGCGGGGCGCAATCGCACCGAGTTTTATAAACTGCTGGCGCGTCACGAGCTGGATGCTAATGATTTTAAAGAGTAGTTTTTAGTGCCGCTTGCGCCGTCAGATATGGTAGCTTAACCAGCGAAAAGTCAGGCCATACTTCGCTGGCTGTCCATCGCACGTATACTGAGTATTACCCGTCCGGCCACGGAGGGAGAGAAAAAGGGTCCGTTATGAAAAAGATTGACGCAATTATCAAACCGTTCAAGCTCGATGATGTCCGTGAGGCGCTGGCTGAAGTCGGCATTACCGGTATGACCGTGACCGAGGTAAAAGGCTTTGGGCGCCAGAAAGGGCATACGGAACTCTACCGCGGTGCTGAATATATGGTCGATTTTTTACCGAAAGTAAAAATTGAGATCGTGGTGGCTGATGATATCGTCGATACCTGCGTTGATACCATCATGCAGACAGCCCAGACCGGTAAAATCGGTGACGGTAAGATCTTTGTCTATGATGTGGCACGCGTGGTGCGTATCCGTACCGGCGAAGAAGACGAAGAAGCGATCTGACTATCGGCGCAACGTGGGTGTCGTCGCCCTCTGGCAAAGCGGCAGGAGCAACTGTCCTGCCGTTTTGTTCCGCGCCATCCACCTAAGGTACTCTGCCTTCCGGCAGCGCGTTTCACGCCAGTGCCAGCGCAACGGCGGCTTCGGCATGTAACTGCGTGGTGTCAAACAGCGGCACCGCTGCATCTTGCCGATCAATTAGCAGCGTAATTTCAGTACAGCCCATAATAATTGCCTCAGCGCCGCTCGCAACCAGCCCGGCGATGACCGCGCGGTATTTTTCGCGCGAGGCGGGATGAATATGACCGAGGCAAAGCTCCTGATAGATGATTTGATGCACGGTGTCGCGTGCGGCTTCGTCAGGTATCAGTACCTCAATGCCATATTGCTGCTCCAGGCGCGCCCTGTAAAACGTTTGCTCCATTGTAAAACGGGTACCCAGCAGACCGACTTTGCTTATCCCCGCTGTTTTCACCGCTTCAGCCGTAGCGTCGGCTATATGCAGCAGCGGAAGCGAGGTCGCCGCGCTGAGTTCAGGAGCAACCTTATGCATGGTGTTGGTACAGAGTACGATAAAATCAGCGCCAGCGGCCTGCAATGCACGCGCCGCATCGGCAAGCAGCGCGCCTGCCTGTTGCCACTCACCAGCCGCCTGCAGGCGCTCTATTTCATAAAAATCCACGCTATACATCACCAGCCGGGCGGAATGTAAACCGCCCAACTGCGCCTGCACGCCTTCATTAATTATCTTGTAATAGAGCGCGGTTGATTCCCAGCTCATCCCGCCCAGCAGCCCGATGGTTTTCATGCTTCACCCGTACAAAAGTTGTTCAGGCCAAACAGTTTAAACCACTTTATGTGGGCCAAACACCTCATAGTGGATATGCTGATTTGGCACGCCTGCATCCAGCAGCTGACGGGCAATAAACTGCATAAAGCCTATTGGGCCGCAGAGGTAGAACTGGCGATCTTTATCGCCCAGCTCGTCGGCAAAGACTGAGATATCCATCACGCCCTCAGCGTTAAAGCGTCCGGCATCTTCCGCGCGCGGATGGCTGTACCAGACATAGCTTTTGAAATGGGGCAGCTGCGCGCCAGTTTGCGCGACCTCATCGGCAAAAGCCTGGCGTGAACCGTTATCCGCTGCGTGCAGCCAGGTAACCGGGGCCGGATGTTTCTCCGCCGCCAGCCCATGCAACATTGCCAGCATCGGCGTCAGGCCAACGCCTGCGGAGATCAGCGTAACCGGCATTTCAGGCTTAGCCTCCAGGAAGAAATCACCGGCAGGCGCAGCCAGATTGATAATATCGCCCACTTTGGCTTTTTCATGGAGCCAGCCGGAGACGGTCCCCAGCGCTTCGTGTTTGACAGCGATGCGATAATCGTGACCATTCGGCGTATGGGTTAACGAATATTGGCGAATCTCATGGTTGGCGAATTCAGGATCCTGTACGTGTACGCCCAGATATTGACCGGGACGAAAATCGGCTACCGCTTTGCCGTCAACCGGCGTCAGGGTAAAGCTTTTAATAACTTCACTTTGTGGCTCGATCGCGCTAATACGAAAAGGACGCACGCCGCGCCAGCCGCCTGGCTGTTCTTCATGTTCGTGATAAATCGCTTCTTCGCGCTGGATAAAAACGTTCGCCAGTACGCCATATGCTTTTGCCCATGCTTCCAGCACTTCATCGCCTGGATGAAGCATCTCATCAATCGTCGCCAACAAATGTTTGCCAACAATTTGATACTGCTCAGGTTTTACCGAGAAGCTGGTATGTTTCTGCGCAATACGCTCTACCGCAGGCAGCAGCGCCGCCAGGTTTTCAAGATTGGCACCATAGGCGCAGATAGCGTCAAACAGCGCCTGCCGCTGGGCTCCGTTGCGTTGGTTGCTCATATTGAACACATCTTTCATTTCCGGATTATAAGTAAACATCCGGTCATAGAATTTAGCGGTCAGGGCAGGGCCGGTTTCAGCGATGGCGGGCAGGGTAGATTTGACGATAGCGATAGTCTGGGCATCAAGCATAGTGAATCTCCGGTAATAAAAATATAACATGCATATTATTTGCATGTTAAACGTTGCATCTAACAGTTGTAAATAACCTTGTAAGAATAAAGGGTGCTCCTGTTAATAATAATGAATAAGCTGCAAGTTTGCGTTGAACAAATCTCGTGTCCGGTCAGCGAGATTTATTGCCAGCAAAGCCTTGCCAGCACTCAAGCCAAACGTTTGCGTAAAAAGCCGCTTCTGACGCTATGCTTCACCCTGCAAAAGGGTTTACACTGTGGGCCTTCGCCCGTCAGGGCAAAATAGTGCCGTTAAAAGTTAGCTGAGTCAGGAGATGCGGATGTTAAAGCGAGAGATGAACATTGCCGATTACGATGCCGAATTGTGGCAGGCGATGGAGCAAGAAAAAGTGCGTCAGGAAGAGCACATCGAGCTGATTGCTTCAGAAAACTACACCAGTCCGCGCGTCATGCAGGCGCAAGGTTCACAGCTGACCAATAAATATGCCGAAGGCTATCCGGGCAAACGCTATTACGGCGGTTGCGAATATGTGGATATCGTTGAGCAACTGGCGATCGATCGCGCGAAAGCGCTGTTCGGCGCTGATTACGCTAACGTTCAGCCGCACTCCGGCTCCCAGGCTAACTTCGCGGTCTACACTGCGCTGTTACAGCCGGGCGACACCATTCTGGGTATGAACCTCGCTCACGGCGGCCACCTGACGCACGGATCGCCGGTTAACCTCTCCGGCAAGCTTTATAACGTGGTGCCTTACGGCATCGACGAAACCGGCCAGATTAACTATGACGAACTGGCTTCGCTGGCACAGCAGCATCAGCCGAAAATGATTGTTGGTGGCTTCTCTGCCTATTCCGGCGTCTGCGACTGGGCGAAGATGCGCGAAATCGCCGACAGCGTAGGTGCTTACCTGTTTGTTGATATGGCGCATGTGGCGGGCCTGATCGCCGCTGATGTCTATCCGAACCCGGTTCCTCACGCGCACATCGTCACCACCACTACGCATAAAACTCTGGCAGGCCCGCGTGGCGGCCTGATCCTGGCGCAGGGCGGCGATGAAGAACTCTACAAAAAACTGAACTCTGCCGTTTTCCCTGGCGGTCAGGGTGGCCCGCTGATGCACGTTATCGCAGGTAAAGCGGTTGCGCTGAAAGAAGCGATGGAGCCAGCGTTCAAAGTTTATCAGCAGCAGGTAGCGAAAAACGCCAAAGCGATGGTAGAAGTCTTCCTGGAACGCGGCTACAAGGTGGTTTCCGGCGGTACTCATAACCATCTGTTCCTGCTGGATCTGGTGGATAAAAACCTGACCGGTAAAGAGGCGGATGCGGCGTTGGGCCGTGCCAACATTACCGTCAACAAAAACAGCGTGCCGAACGATCCGAAAAGTCCGTTTGTTACCTCCGGTATCCGTATCGGTACGCCTGCGGTCACCCGTCGTGGCTTTAAAGAAGCGGAAGTACGTGAACTGGCAGGCTGGATTGTTGACGTGCTCGACAATATTCATGACGAAGCCAACATTGAACGCGTGAAGCAGAAAGTGCTGGAAATTTGCGCACGCTTCCCGGTTTACGCCTGATTTATACTGTTGTTTCAAGCCCGCGCCCCGTTCACTGAACGGGGCGTTTTTTTATCTGCCCGGCGTAGAAAAATTGCTTATCTTTTACGGATTTGCTAAACCAGTCGCCTTATTGTCGGGGGAACTATGACGATCCGTTCAACTTACTGGCTGGCACTCGGCTACTTCACTTACTTTTTTTGTTATGGCATTTATTTGCCGTTCTGGGCGGTGTGGCTGAAAGACACCGGCCTGGACGCGGAAAAAATCGGCCTGCTGTTAGGGGTAGGGATGATTGCCCGCTTCGTTGGCAGCCTGCTGATCGCCTCGCGCGTGCGCGATCCTTCGCAACTGGTTATGGCGTTACGCCTGCTGGCATTGCTGACCCTACTGTGCGCTGCGGGATTCTGGCTGGGGCAGCAGTGGCTGTGGCTGCTGCTGGTGATGATCGGTTTTAACCTCTTTTTCTCGCCGTTGGTGCCACTTAGCGATGCGCTGGCCGCCACCTGGACCAGGCAAATTGCGCTGCCTTATGGCCCGGTCAGACTGTGGGGATCGCTGGCGTTTGTTATCAGTTCGGCGCTGACCGGCATGCTGGTAACCGCGTGGGATAGTCAGGCGGTACTGGCGCTGCTGAGCCTGGGTATTATGATGATGCTGGGCGGTATGCTGCTGCGTCCGGCAGTGATGCCGCTGGGTGATGCGCGTGAAATGCAGAGCGCTGGATGGGCCGAGTGGAAAGCGATGCTGCAGGAGAGCAGCGTCTGGCGCTTTTTGCTGTGCGTAACGCTCATGCAGGGGGCGCATGCTGCCTATTACGGCTTTAGCGCTATCTGGTGGCAAGACGCGGGCTACTCGGCCAGCGTAGTCGGCTATCTCTGGTCGCTGGGCGTGGTGGCAGAAATCATTATATTTGCACTCAGCAACCGGCTGTTTCGTCGCTGGAGCGCCCGCGATCTGCTGCTGCTCTCCGGGATTTGCGCGCTGGTGCGCTGGTGCATCATGGGCAGCACCACACAGCTGCCGTGGCTGATTGTCGCGCAAATCCTGCACTGCGGCAGTTTTACCGTTTGCCATCTGGCCGCAATGCGCTTTATCGCTGCCCGACAGGGCGGTGAGGTGATTCGCCTGCAGTCGGTTTACTCCGCGCTGGCGATGGGTGGTGGTATTGCGGTGATGACCATGGTATGTGGCGTGCTGTTCGTTTCGCTTCAGGGCGGTATTTTCTGGGTTATGGCGCTTCTGGTGCTGCCTGCGCTGTTTTTACGTCCGCGCGTGCAGCCCGCCTCGTCAGGATTCCAGCAGTAGCCGGATGCGTTGCTGTTGCTGCGTGCTTAACGGTGGCTCGGCGTGAATAAGCGGTGGCGAATAAAGCGGTAGCGGGGTGGCGTAGGGGGAAATGACCAGCGTTACCCCCTTCGGCGCACCGTCACGCTGAAAGTCGTCGACAGACAGATATTTAATGGTTAACGGCAGCAGCGTCAGTTCACGCAGCTGCTGCTCCAGCAGTTCCTCGCGTTCGCGATCCCCTCCGGTTAACAGCAGTACCTGCTTTTCCTGTAGGGCGCTCTCCTGCATCAGCCAGGCACCGAAAATGACCGCAATCAGCCCCATCTCTTCCGCAGAAAAACGAATTTCGTAATGATATTCAAACGGCTCGATAGCTGTCTGGGTGGTACGCAGCAGCCGTGGATAGAGACGTATCACCTCCTGCGACAAACTGTTATCAATACCAACAGCAAAGTGACAACGATCCAGCGCCTGCGCCAGATGGGTATAAAGCTGACTGCACAGGCCGCGTTCATCGCTGAAGTGCCGCCCTGACAGCGACTGAAAGCGAGCCATTAGCAGGCGGGTCTGCTGCATTAGCTGTTTCTCCCACGGCTGTTTCAGCTGCGTGGCGGCGGGAGCATGAATCATGCTGAACAGCAGCGTATAGAAATCGATCTCGCTGACGTCGGGAGCAAAGCGGCAGCGTCGCTGCCAGTGTTGGATTACCGCCTGTGCTGCCAGCCGCTCGACTTTGTTTTCCAGCCAACGCTTTTGCTGTGGCGTAAAGGCGGCAAGTTGCGTATGGCAAAGGGAATACTGCATAAAAAGCTGTAAAAACAGGCGATCGCGCGGGCTAAAACTGCGTTGCAGACGCCCGGCACAGTGCTGGATCAACGCCTGCAAATTACGCTCATCGTACAATAGCTTCTCGATCTGGCGCGTTTGCAGGTGCTGGCGCAGCGCTGGTGTAAAGGTGTTTTCGATAAAAACCGGAGAAACGCGCAGCGCGCGGCGCAGCCAGTGCAGCAGGCACAGGCGTCGGTCCAGTTCGCTGCCCTGTAGCAGCAGGCCGCCATCCTGCCGTTGATGAATGCCAAGCTGATGATAACGCTGGATTTCTTCATCAACCTCCGCTATATCTTGCCGGGCCAGAGCCGGGTCTACGCCATTGAGTTGGCACAGGCTATCCAGAGTCAGTAGGGAATTGGGCAGATAAAGCATCAGCAGGAGATGACAACGACGCTGGGAACGGGAGAAGAGTGGTGCTGTAGATGTAGCAGAACTCATCATATGTTTTCCGGTCAGTCATACCAAAAATAAGCATAGCCAACCGGGGTGATGAAAGGCGGGTGCTGGCACTTTTTTATCCAGATGTTAACCTGGCTCACAAAATAGCCGAACGGGAATCATGAATGTTAGTGAAAACGTTATTTTATAACTGCGGTAAGCGTATCGGCTGGGGCGCAGTCGCTCTGTTTCTGTCGCCTTTTGCCTGGTCTCATCCGCACAGTTTTATTAGTTTGCAAACTACGCCAGTGGTCGATCAACAGAAATTAACCGGCTTAAAAATGATCTGGACCATGGATGAGATCACCTCTGCCGATCTGCTTTATGATGCCGGTAACGCGTTACCTGATTCGCCGGTGTGGAAAAAGCTGGCGGCGGAGGTAATGGCGAATGTACTGGCACAGCACTATTTCACTGAGTTTCATCACCAGGGAAAAGCGGTAAAATTTACCAATTTGCCGCCCTCTTACCAGCTGTCGCGCAACGGCGCTAAAGCGGTGCTGACCTTTATTCTGCCGCTGGCGCAGCCGCAGCCGCTGGCAGGGCAAACTTATACCTTCAGCACGTTCGATCCTACTTATTATGTCGATATGACCTGGCAGGATGATCAGGCGCTGAGCCTGCCGGAGGCGCTGAAAGGAAGCTGTAAACTGACGCTGTATACGCCGCAGCCGGATGCCTCGCTGAAGGATTTTGCCCTGTCGCTGGATAAGGCCGATGCGCCGCCAGAAGATATGGATCTTGGCCGCCAGTTTGCCCAGACGGTGACGCTCGCATGTCAGTAAGCATATCGCAACCTGCTCGTGTCGGCTGGAAACACCTTTGGCCGCTTTGGACACTGTTGGCGCTGTTGTTAGCCGGCGCCTGCGCTGCCTGGTGGTACTGGCCGCAGCTGCTGTGGCACAGCGTTAGCTGGCAACGGAGTTTACATCGCGAGATGGTGGGTATTTTGCAGCGCGTTGCCGAACAGCCGCGCCAGGCGGGCGTGACGCTGTTTGGCTTTAGCCTGGTGTACGGCATCCTCCATGCGCTAGGACCGGGACATGGCAAAGTGGTGATCGCTACCTTTCTTGCCACGCATCCCACGCGGCTGAAAACCAGCCTGCAACTGACGCTGGCAGCGGCGGTAGTGCAGGGGATTGTTGCGGTTGCACTGGTGACGCTGATGCTGATTATTCTGCAAACCACCTCACGTCAGCTTCATCTCACCAGCTTCTGGCTGGAGAAAGGCAGCTATTTGCTGGTTATCGGGCTGGGAGGCTGGCTCTGCTGGCGGGCGCTGCGTCAGTTAATGCGGCTGCGTTCGTCTAAAGGCGGAGCGCCGCATATTCATCATCTGCGTCCGCTTGACCATCAACATCATGCCCATTGCGGCTGCGGTCATCAGCATCTGCCTGATAACGAGCAGCTGGCGCGCGTAACCGGCTGGAAAACGTCACTGCTGCTGGTGCTGTCGATGGGGCTGCGTCCCTGTTCCGGTGCGATTATGATGCTGCTGTTTTCGCGGGTGATTGGCGTGTATGGCTGGGGTGTAGTGAGCGCGCTGGCGATGGCGCTGGGCACCGCGCTGACGGTTTCGGCGATGGCGCTGCTGGTCCAAAGCTCGCGTGCGCTGGCGCTACGGCTAAACCAGCGTGCAGCTCCTGCACTCTGGCAACGTGTTGCGCTGCACAGCCTGGCGCTGGCGGGCGGTATGTTGCTGCTGGCGGGGGGCTTGATATTATGGTTCAGCGCTCAGCCAGCCGTTTCTGGCGGCCTGCGCGGGCTGGGATAGGCGCAAAAAAATGCCGCACCTGCCGATGGAAGGTGCGGCATCATCGCTACCGATCTTAGCGCTTCAGCGCGTCGCTCAGCTCATCACGCATGGCGGCCAGCAGCGCTTTAACTACGCGCGGATTGCCGGATACCAGGTTGCCGGAATGCATAAAGCCGTGACCGCCGGTAAAGTCAGTCACCAGCGCGCCGGCTTCACGGGCAATCAGTTCGCCAGCGGCAAAGTCCCATGGTTTCAGGCCAATCTCAAAATAGCCATCCACGCGACCGGCGGCAACATAGCAGAGATCGAGCGCGGCAGAGCCGGTGCGGCGGAAATCGGCACACTGGGTAAAGAGTTTGCCAACCAGCTTCATATAGGTAGCGGCGTGCTGTTTCTGCTTGAACGGGAAGCCGGTAGCCAGAATGGTGCCGTCCAGATCGCGTGCGTTGCTGCCGCGCAGACGATAGCCGTTCAGCTGCGCACCCTGACCGCGTACGGCGGTAAAGAGTTCGTTGCGCATGGGATCGTAAACCACCGCCACTTCGGTGCGGCCTTTAATACGAACGGCAATAGAAACGGCAAAGTGTGGCAGGCGTTTGATGAAGTTGGTGGTGCCATCCAGCGGATCGATAATCCATTGTACATCCTGGTCTTCTGCCGACAGTTCACCACTCTCTTCGCCGATAATGGTGTGTTGCGGATAGGACTTGCGAATCACCTCAATAATCAGGCGCTCGGCGTCGCGGTCAACATTGGTCACGAAATCGTTGCTGCCTTTCTGGCTGGCTTCAACGGCGTCTGGAGTTTCGTAATTCTTGGCAATTAAGTTGCCGGCCTTGCGCGCAGCGCGCACGGCGATGTTGAGCATCGGATGCATCAGTATCTCTCGCTGGATGTTAAAGAACGGGGAAAACGGCGCGGAGTATAGCAGGGGGATCGGAAAATGTCCTGCATTTATGTTAGCATGCACGAATTATCTCACTGACTGTCGGGTCGTATGCTGCAAAATATTCGTATTGTGCTGGTGGAAACCTCTCACACTGGCAATATGGGCTCCGTCGCCCGCGCCATGAAAACCATGGGGCTGACGAACCTTTATCTGGTGAATCCGCTGGTTAAGCCTGATTCCCAGGCGATCTCTCTGGCCGCCGGTGCCAGCGACGTGATCGGCGCAGCAAAAATTGTTGATTCGCTGGATGAAGCGATTGCTGGCTGTAGCCTGGTTGTTGGTACCAGCGCCCGTTCGCGCACGCTGCCGTGGCCGATGCTTGACGCCCGCGAATGCGGCGTGAAATGCGTGGAAGAGGGCGCACAGGCGCCGGTAGCGATTGTGTTTGGGCGCGAACGCGTTGGCCTGACCAACGACGAGCTGCAAAAATGCCATTACCACGTCGCCATTCCTGCTAATCCCGATTACAGCTCGCTTAATCTGGCGATGGCGGTGCAAATTCTGGCTTATGAAGTGCGAATGGCTTTTCTGCAAAACGATCGTACCGAGCAGCCGCAGTATGAAGAGAGCCCATATCCGCTGGTGGACGATCTGGAGCGCTTCTATCAGCACCTTGAACAGATGATGGTAAACAGCGGTTTTATCCGCCAGGCCAATCCGGGTCAGGTGATGAGCAAGCTGCGTCGCCTCTACACGCGGGCACGCCCGGAACGGGATGAACTGAATATTTTACGCGGGATGCTTTCATCTTTTGAGAAAAAGCGCGACAACGGCTAAGTCGGTAAACCATGCGTAACGATAATACTTGAGTATTTTACCTGGTTAAATAGTTGACCAAAACACTCAGGAATGTCAGACTTGCGACCAACACAAGTCAAATCCGAAAAGCGGATATACCAGAGGGTCGCCAAGCTATGAGACTGACATCAAAAGGCCGTTACGCCGTTACCGCGATGCTCGATGTTGCACTGCACTCACATGAAGGGCCGGTGCCGCTGGCTGATATTTCAGAGCGCCAGGGCATCTCCCTTTCTTACCTTGAGCAGCTTTTTTCTCGCCTGCGTAAAAATGGCCTGGTTGCCAGTGTACGTGGGCCGGGCGGTGGTTATTTGCTGGGTAAAAGTGCCGCTGAGATCGCCGTTGGCGCGGTAATTACCGCCGTTGACGAATCGGTAGATGCGACGCGTTGCCAGGGCAAAGAGGGATGTCAGGGTGGCGATCGCTGTCTGACGCACGTGCTGTGGCATGACCTGAGCGAGCGCATTAGTGATTTTCTTAACAACATTACGTTGGCCGAGCTGGTAAATAATAAAGAGATCCTGGATATCGCAGACCGTCAAAATAATGAAACACGCCGGATGGCGACGAACGGTCGCTCGCAGGACACCATCAATATTAATCTGCGGGCCTGATATTTAGATTTGAAGCGATGTACGGAGCTTAAGAGCAATGAAATTACCGATTTATCTGGATTATTCTGCTACGACGCCAGCCGATCCGCGCGTGGCGGAAAAAATGATGCAGTATCTTACCCTGGACGGGACATTCGGTAACCCGGCCTCACGTTCACACCGTTTTGGCTGGCAGTCTGAAGAGGCGGTCGATATCGCTCGTAATCAGATAGCCGAACTGGTTGGTGCCGATCCGCGTGAAATCGTCTTTACCTCTGGCGCGACAGAATCGGACAACCTGGCGATCAAAGGTGCAGCCCAGTTTTATCAGAAAAAGGGCAAGCACATTATTACCAGCAAAACCGAACATAAAGCAGTGCTGGATACCTGCCGCCAGCTGGAGCGCGAAGGGTTTGAGGTGACTTACCTTGCACCGCAGAGCAACGGCATCATCGATTTGAACGCGCTGGAAGCAGCGATGCGTGACGACACCATCCTCGTATCCATTATGCACGTGAACAACGAAATCGGCGTGGTGCAGGATATCGCGACTATCGGCGAAATGTGCCGCGCGCGCGGTATCATCTACCACGTTGACGCCACTCAGAGCGTGGGTAAGCTGCCGATCGATCTTAGCCAGCTGAAAGTGGATCTGATGTCCTTCTCCGCTCACAAAATTTATGGTCCGAAAGGGATCGGCGCGCTGTACGTACGTCGCAAGCCGCGCATTCGTCTGGAAGCGCAGATTCATGGTGGCGGTCACGAACGTGGTATGCGTTCCGGTACGCTGCCGGTGCACCAGATTGTCGGTATGGGCGAAGCTTATCGTATCGCCAAAGAAGAAATGGCAAGCGAAATGGCCCGCCTGCGCATGCTGCGCAACCGCCTGTGGGACGGTCTGAAAGATCTCGAAGAGGTTTACCTCAACGGCGATCTGGTGCAGGGCGCGCCGAACATTCTCAACGTCAGCTTTAACTATGTTGAAGGTGAGTCGCTGATTATGGCGCTGAAAGACCTGGCGGTCTCTTCGGGTTCCGCCTGTACTTCTGCCAGCCTGGAACCTTCTTACGTGCTGCGCGCGCTGGGTATGAGCGATGAGCTGGCTCACAGTTCTATCCGCTTCTCTCTTGGCCGTTTTACCACCGAAGAAGAGATTGATTACACCATCGCACTGGTGCGTAAATCTATTGGCCGACTGCGCGAACTTTCTCCTCTGTGGGAGATGTTTAAAGCGGGCGTGGATATCAACAGCATCGAATGGGCGCATCATTAATTTCAGGTTTCAGGAGAACAGATCATGGCTTACAGCGAAAAAGTAATCGATCACTACGAAAATCCACGCAATGTTGGCTCATTTGATAATAACGATGCCTCCGTGGGCAGCGGTATGGTTGGCGCACCGGCCTGTGGCGACGTGATGAAACTGCAAATCAAGGTTAGCGACAGCGGCATCATTGAAGATGCACGTTTCAAAACCTACGGCTGTGGTTCTGCCATCGCCTCCAGCTCCCTGATTACCGAATGGGTAAAAGGTAAATCGCTGGATGAAGCCGCTGCGATCAAAAATACTCAGATCGCCGAAGAGCTGGAACTGCCGCCGGTAAAAATTCACTGTTCCATCCTGGCGGAAGACGCAATCAAGGCCGCTATTGCGGATTACAAGAGCAAAAAAGACGTCCAGTAAGGGGGATATTATGTCTATTACCCTGAGTGAAAGCGCGGCAACGCGCGTCAGCAACTTTCTGCATAATCGCGGTAAAGGCTTTGGTCTGCGCCTTGGCGTTCGCACCTCCGGCTGCTCCGGCATGGCTTACGTGCTGGAATTTGTCGATGCGCCCCAGCCTGAAGACACCGTCTTCGCTGATAAAGGCGTTAACGTGGTGATTGACCCGAAAAGCCTGATTTACCTCGACGGTACCGAGCTTGATTTCGTCAAAGAAGGCCTGAATGAAGGCTTCAAGTTCAATAATCCGAACATGAAAGATGAATGCGGCTGCGGCGAAAGCTTTAACGTATAACGTGGTTGCAGCAGCAGGATAATCGCTCCGGTCACGGAGCGATTCTTTTTACGCGCTCTTCTGGGATTAACCGAGTCTGCTATGGATTACTTCACCCTCTTTGGCCTGCCACAATCCTTCGATATTGATGCAGCCCAGCTTACCGCCCGTTTTCAGGAACTGCAGCGTCAGTTCCATCCCGATCGTTTTGCTCTCCAGCCGGAACCAGAGCGCCTGCGTGCGTTACAGCAGGCTGCGACCATTAATCAGGGCTATCAGGCGCTGCGCCAGCCATTATCGCGCGCTGAATATCTGCTAACGCTGCACGGTTTCGATATCAATAACGAACAGCATACAATGCGCGATACTGCTTTTCTGATGGAACAGCTGGAGCTGCGCGAAGAGCTGGATGCGATTGAAAGCGCGCCTGATGCTGAAGCAAAGCTACAAGAATTTACCCAGCGTCTTGACGTTATGCAGCAACAGCGTAGCCAGCAAATGCAGCAGGAGCTTGCCGCTTCGCAATGGGAAGCGGCGGCGGATACGGTGCGCAAGCTGCGTTTTCTTGTTAAGTTGCGTAACCAGGCAGAAGAGCTGGAAGAGAAGCTGCTTGATTTTTAACCGGGAAAATAATTATGGCGTTACTACAAATTAGCGAGCCGGGCCTGAGCGCCGCGCCGCATCAACGTCGTCTGGCCGTTGGCATCGATCTGGGTACTACCAACTCTTTAGTCGCTACCGTGCGCAGCGGCCAGGCAGAAACCCTGCCCGATGCGCAGGGTCGTCACCTTTTACCCTCTGTCGTGCGCTATCAGGCACAGCAAAGTTTAGTCGGATGGGATGCGCGCCAGCAGGCGGCTACCGATCCGGTCAATACCATCAGCTCGGTGAAGCGCCTGATGGGGCGTTCACTTGCTGATATTCAACAGCGCTATCCGCATCTTCCCTATCAGCTACAGCCGAGCGAAAACGGCCTGCCGCTGATGCAAACTGCCGCTGGTACTGTTAACCCGGTTCGTGTCTCAAGCGATATTTTACAGGCGCTGGCGGCGCGCGCGCGCGAAAGCTTGCAGGGCGATCTGGATGGCGTGGTTATCACCGTTCCCGCCTATTTCGATGATGCCCAGCGCCAGGGAACGCGTGATGCCGCGCGTCTCGCCGGTCTGCACGTGCTGCGTCTGCTTAACGAGCCGACGGCGGCGGCTATTGCCTATGGTCTGGATTCGGGTCAGGAAGGCGTTATCGCCGTTTACGATCTGGGCGGCGGCACCTTTGATATCTCCGTATTGCGCCTGAGCCGCGGCGTTTTTGAAGTGCTGGCAACCGGCGGCGACTCGGCACTGGGCGGTGATGACTTCGATCATCTGCTGGCCGACTGGCTGCGTGAACAGGCCGGATTGCCGCAGCATGGCGATCATGGCGTGCAGCGTCAGCTGCTGGATACCGCGATTGCCGCCAAGATTGCGCTGAGCGATAGCGACAGCGTCGCGGTGACGCTGGGCGACTGGCAGGGCAGCGTAACGCGTGCTGATTTCGATCGGCTTATCGCTGGTCTGGTCAAACGCACGCTGTTGGCCTGCCGTCGCGCGCTGAAAGACGCCGGCGTAACGCCGGAAGAGGTGCTGGAAGTGGTGATGGTAGGCGGCTCTACACGCGTGCCGCTGGTGCGCGAAAAAGTCGGCGAATTTTTTGGTCGTCAGCCGTTAACTACTATCGATCCTGATAAGGTGGTGGCGATTGGCGCGGCCATTCAGGCAGATATCCTGGTGGGCAATAAGCCCGACAGCGAGATGCTGCTGCTGGACGTCATTCCGCTTTCGCTGGGGCTGGAAACCATGGGCGGACTGGTAGAGAAAGTTATTCCGCGTAACACCACTATTCCGGTAGCGCGCGCGCAGGACTTCACGACGTTTAAAGATGGCCAGACGGCGATGAGTATTCATGTGCTGCAGGGCGAGCGTGAAATGGTTGCCGATTGTCGTTCGCTGGCACGATTTACGCTGCGCGGTATTCCGGCGCTGCCTGCGGGCGGTGCGCATATTCGCGTAACTTTCCAGGTGGATGCCGATGGCCTGCTGAGTGTGACGGCGATGGAAAAATCGACCGGCGTGGAAGCCTCGATCCAGGTCAAACCCTCCTACGGACTGACGGAAAGCGAAATCGCCAGCATGATCACAGATTCGATGGACTATGCGCAGCAGGACGTGGTGGCACGTAAGCTGGCGGAGCAAAGGGTGGAAGGCCTGCGGGTGCTGGAAAGCCTTGAAGGTGCACTGGCGGAAGATGCCTCGCTACTGAGCGCGGAAGAGCTGGAAGCCATTCAACAGGCACAGCGCCAGCTGCAGGACGCTATTCGCGGCGATGAGGCTAACACCATCAGCGCGGCGGTAAAACAACTCGATAAAGTAACCCAGGATTTTGCCGCCCGTCGTATGGACAATTCAGTCCGCCGCGCGCTGGCCGGGCATTCTGTGGATGAGGTTTAATCAATGCCTAAAATTGTCTTTTTACCCCATCAGGATCTGCTGCCGGAAGGTGGCGTATTTGATGCCGAGCAGGGCGAAACCATTCTTGACGTTGCGCTACGCAACGGCATTGAGCTGGAGCACGCCTGCGAAAAATCGTGCGCCTGCACTACCTGTCACTGTATTGTGCGTGAAGGTTTTGACTCGTTGCCGGAAAGCAGCGAGGATGAAGATGATATGTTGGATAAGGCCTGGGGGCTGGAGCCGGAAAGTCGTCTTAGCTGTCAGGCGCAGGTAACGGATGAAGATCTGGTAGTGGAAATCCCCCGCTATACCATCAATCACGCTCGCGAGCATTAATCACATTGAAAGCGGGCCGGCCCTTAAAAGCCGGCCCGTTTTTATCTGAGGGAAAAAGATGGGACTGAAATGGTCTGACAGCCGTGAAATTGGCGAAGCTTTGTATGATGCTTATCCAGATACCGATCCAAAAACGGTGCGCTTTACCGATATGCACCGCTGGATCTGTGAACTTGAAGATTTTGACGATAATCCTGATGCTTCCAGCGAAAAGATCCTCGAAGCGATTTTGCTGGTATGGCTGGATGAATTTGCGTAATCCGTCAGGTTTATTTCCGTTCAGATAACGAGAAAGGATTAGGTTAATGGCAACTGAAAAAATGAATATCCTGCTGGCGAAAACAGCCGCAGATGCGCGCTGGGGCGAAAATGCCATCCTCAGCAGCAGCGAAGAAGGTATGACAATTCACCTGACCGGCAATGATGCGCTGACCACTATTCAGCGTGCGGCGCGTAAAATTGACGGGCAGGGCATACGCGATGTTGTCCTGAGCGGCGATGGCTGGGATCTGGAAAACAGCTGGGCCTTCTGGCAGGGCTATCGCGGCCCGAAGGGTACGCGCAGCGTGGAGTGGGCGCCGCTTGGCGATGACGATCGCGCCGAGCTGGAGCGACGTCTGAGCATTATTGACTGGGTACGTGATGTTATTAACCAGCCTGCTGAAGAGCTGGGCCCGGAGCAGCTGGCACGGCGTGCGGTAGATCTTATCAGCGAATATGCCGGTAATGCGGTTAGCTATCGCATCACTAAAGGTGAAGATCTGCGTGAACAGAACTATATGGGACTGCATACCGTAGGCCGCGGCTCGTCCCGTAGTCCGGTGCTGCTGGCGCTGGATTACAATCCTGGCGGCGATGAAAAGACGCCGGTTTATGCCTGTCTGGTAGGTAAAGGCATCACTTTTGATAGCGGCGGTTACAGCCTGAAGCCCAGCGGCTTTATGGATTCCATGAAGTCAGATATGGGCGGTGCCGCTACCGTCACTGGCGCGCTGGGGCTGGCAATTGCACGCGGGCTGAATAAACGCGTCAAACTTTATCTCTGCTGTGCAGATAATATGGTCAGCGGCAATGCTTTCCGCCTGGGCGATATTATTCGCTATCGTAACGGAAAAACCGTTGAGGTAATGAATACCGATGCTGAAGGGCGTCTGGTACTGGCGGATGGCCTGATTGATGCCAGCCAGCAGCAGCCGCAGCTGTTAATTGACGCCGCCACGCTGACCGGTGCTGCCAAGACCGCGCTGGGCAACGACTATCATGCGCTGTTTACCTTTGATGATGCACTGGCGCAGCAGCTGCTGAGCAGTGCCGCCAGCGAAAACGAAGCCTTCTGGCGTCTGCCGCTGGCGGAATTCCATCGTAGCCATCTTTCTTCTAATTTTGCTGACTTAAATAATATCGCCGGGGCAGCGCATACCGCAGGTGCCAGCACCGCAGCTGCATTTTTGTCGCATTTCGTCAGCGATTATCAGCATGGCTGGCTACATATCGACTGCTCTGCAACCTATCGCAAGGGAGCCGTTGAACAGTGGGCTGCGGGGGCTACCGGTCTGGGCGTGCGCACCATTGCCAACCTGCTGCTGAAATAAGCGCCTGAGGCCAGCCAGTGCTGGCCTTGTCAAACAAGGCAGAACGAGCATGAATCACGATAAATATAATCTTAATGAGCGCCTGGAAGCGGTGCTGGAGCTGGCTGCCACCGAGCCTGCCCACCGTCCGGAGTTTTTTACGCTGTTGATGGAAGCCAGCGTTTGGGTGCCCGGCACCAGCGATGGCGAGCAGCTGGACGCCAGCACGCCGGTAGAGCTACAGCACTGGGAAAAAGAAGACGGCACCAGCGTTATTCCCTTTTTTACTTCAGAGGCGGCAATGGCAGAAGCAACGCAGGGTGAACAGCCTTACGTTATGCTGCCGGTACGTACGTTGTTTGCAATGACGCTGGGTGAAACCCTGTTTTTAAATCCTAAGCTGGCTACCGGTAAAGAGTTTACCGCACGCGAAATCGCTCATCTGCTGGGCGAAGAAGGCGATGCGTTAAGCCAGCAGACGATATTAGAAGGCGGCGCGCCGCTGCTGCTTTCTGAAATTGCCGAGCCTCCTGCACAGGTAGTGGATTCTCTGACGCAGCTTTTTGGCAAACATAAGCAGGTGCGTCGGGCGTTTATCGCCCATATCAAAGAGCAGGCTGGCGATCGCCCCAATTTGCTAATCGGCATCGAGGCAGACGGTGATATCGATACCATTATTCGCGCTGCCGGTGCGGTAGCCACTGATACATTGCTGGACGATGAGCCGGTAGATATCTGTCAGGTTGTCGAAGGCGAAGAGGGTATCAGCCATTTTTTCACTGCACATATAACGCCTTTTTATGAACGCCGCTGGGGAAGTTTTCTGCGTGAATTTAAAGGCGGTCAGCGTATTATCTGAACCGTATCGCGCTAGCGTCACCGCGCTCGTATCTCTCCTGAAGGGCCAGCCAGATCGGCCCTTACTCCTGCATAAGGCTTACATCACCTTCTCTTTGTCAGCACGATATATTCGCGGGAACAGCGTTTACTCGTTTCATATGCCAGCTGGCATATTGGCTACCTGCATTATTCCGGGCGTCTGTTTTTAGTGTGACGTTGCGATTGGCAGATCGTCACGGCTACCCCATTCACTCCATGAACCGTCGTAAAGTTTTACCCCTTTAACGCCAAGCGCCGTCAGCGCCAGGATAGCTACCGCCGCCGTTACGCCGGAGCCGCAGCTGGCAACGATCGGCTGGTTTAAATCAACGCCCTGACGTTTGAAAATCTCCGCCAGCTCCGCTTCCGGTTTCAGCCTTCCTTCTGTTACCAGTTCTCCCCAGGGGACGTTCAGACTACCGGGTATATGGCCGCGATGCAGCCCTGGGCGCGGCTCATCAACTTCGCCGTTAAAACGGTTGGCCGGGCGTGCGTCAACCAGCTGCGCGCCACCTTCGTGACTGATTAGCAGCACGTCAGTGACGCTTTTAATCAGGCTCTGATCGTACTGCGTTTCAAATTCCGCTTCCGGTAACGTCACCTCTCCGGTCTGCAACATATAACCCGCCTGTTTCCAGCCTGCCAGCCCACCGGCAAGGATTGAAACCCGCTCTACGCCGAAAGCACGCAGCATCCACCAGGCGCGCGGCGCAGAAAACAGGTTGCCTTCATCGTAAACGACCAGATGCTTTCCACTATCGATACCCAACTCGCGCATCGCTACGGCAAAGGATTCCGCGCGCGGCATCATATGGGGGTAGGGGCTGTTGCGATCGGAGAGCTGCTCAATATCAAAAAAAGGCGCGTTGGGCAGATGTCCGGCTGCATATTCAGCATGCATATTACGTAAATGTTCCTGACCCGCAGGTGCCATGCGGGCATCGATAATTTGTAAATCAGCATCGTTTTGATGTTCGGCTAACCATTGTGCGGTTACAAAGAGAGCGGATGTCATAACAACCTCAATATTCACTGATGTACTGAGAGTGTCGACGATCTGGCGGTCCAGCTCAAGGCTCAATCACCAGCGCTGTGGCCCTGCTTGCAGATTCTGAAAAGCGCCCGCAGAAAGTAGAATTACGCTTCCAGCCATTACATTTATTCTGCGTGATAGCCCGCAAGAAAATATTCTGTTTGTTATTAGCGCTTGCCTGCATCCTCCAGTGGCGCGATAACTGGCACAGCGGGAAACAGATTAGGATTGTTAAATTTTTTCGCTTTCAAGTAATAATACGCCTTAATTTTACAGGCATTGTTGCCATGGAGAAACTATGTCCAGGTTAAGGAATAAAGCGGGCGTTGCCTTATTATTGTGTTTGTTGGCGCTGAGCGGATGCGATAACGCTGATAACGATACGCCGCCAGCTGCGGCAGCAAATAAAGCCGCAGCGGTAAAAAACAGCGAGCCAGCGCTGAGCGCTGAGCAGCGTGCCGCACAGCTGGCGCGGGAACAGGGTAAGCCGTTGCAGGTAATCGACATTTCTGAGGTACAGCTCGACGGTGCCAGTACCCTGGAGGTAACCTTCTCCGTCTCGCTGGATGAACAACAGGATTTTAGTCAGTATGCTCATCTGAGCGACAGCAAAAGTGGCGCGGTGGAAGGTGGCTGGGAGCTGTCAACTAATCGCAAAGCGCTGCGCTTTCGTCACCTGGAACCAGCGCGTCAGCTGAAAGTGAAGATTGATGGCGGAATCAAAGCGGCTAACGGCGCTACTCTGGAAAAAGCGGTAGAACAGACGCTGACCACGCGAGATATCCAGCCGATGGTCGGGTTTGCCAGCCGGGGTTCGCTGTTGCCAACCCGCGTCACTCAGGGGTTGCCGGTAATGGCGCTCAACGTTAGTCAGGTGGACGTTGACTTTTTCCGCATCAAAACTGCTTCCCTTCCAGCTTTTATCGCCAGTTGGCAATATGGTAATAACCTGCAAACCTGGCAGTCTGCATCATTGTTGCAAAAAGCCGATCTGGTCTACAGCGGACGTTTTGAACTTAATCCGGTACGCAATACCCGTGAACAGCGACAGCTGCCGCTTGGCGATATTAAACCGCTGGCGCAGCCGGGCGTTTATCTGGCGGTTATGAAGCAGGCAGGGACTTACCATTACAGTAATGCCGCCACCTTGTTTACGTTCAGCGATATTGGTCTCTCATTACATCGGTTTCCTTCCCAACTCGATTTTTTTAGCCAGAGGCTTGAAGATGGCGCGCCAATGGATGGCGTTACGCTCACCATGCTGGATGAAAAGGGGCAAACGTTAAATCAGGCTATTACCGATGCTCAAGGGCAGGTTACGCTGCCCTGGCACGCAAAGGCAAGGCTGATCCTGGCAACGAAAAACGATCAAACTACGCTACTCGATCTTCGTCGTCCGGCCCTGGATCTGGCGGAATTCGCCGTAGCCGGACCGCCGGGCTATGACAAGCAGCTGTTTATCTTTGGACCACGTAATCTCTATCGCCCTGGAGAAACGCTAATCGCAAACGCGCTGATGCGCGATGCGGATGGCAAACCGCTACCGTCTCAACCGCTCAGGCTGGAAGTGATAAAACCGAATGGCGATGTGGCGCATACCTTAACCTGGCGGCCGGAAAACGGCCTGTGGCAGCTGCGTTATCCGTTACCGCAGGAAGCGCCGACCGGGCGCTGGAAGCTGCAAGTGGATACGGGCGATGGGCACCAGCGTCAGTGGGCATTTAGCGTAGAAGAATTTATGCCGGAACGCATGGCGCTAAGCCTGTCGGCCAGTGAGCAGCCTGCTATGCCAGATCGGGATATTACTTTTCATGTCAACGGACGCTACCTGTACGGCGCGCCCGCAGCGGGCAACCAGCTACAGGGTCAGCTCTTTTTACGGCCCGATCGAGAAGCGTTGCCATCCCTGCCGGGCTATCAGTTTGGTGATATTACCGAACAGGAGGAGCTGAAGCGTAATCTCGATGAAGTCGAGCTGACGCTGGATAATCAGGGCGAGGGGCTTATCGCCGCAGAGTCAGAATGGCAGGCTATTCATTCTCCGGCTCGTCTGATTCTACAGGCCAGCCTGCTGGAAAGCGGCGGCCGCCCGGTAACACGACGTGTAAGCCAGTCCATCTGGCCAGCGGAGGTATTACCCGGTATTCGTCCACTTTTCGCCAGTAAAGCGGTCTATGACTATCGCAGCGACACCTCTTCCAGTCAGCCAGTTGTAGAGGAAAACAGCAGCGCGGAGTTTAGTATTGTGCTGGCGAATGCACGTGGTGAAAAGCAGGGCGGGCAGGATGTGGAGGTGCGCCTGATTCGCGAGCGACGTGACTATTACTGGAGCTTTGCTGAAGGCGAGGGCTGGCAGTCACACTATGACCAGAAAGATCTGGTTGAAGAGACACAGCAGATCACGCTCTCTGCCCAGGGGGAAGCTAAAGTTGCTTTCCCGGTGGAGTGGGGCGCGTATCGTATTGAGGTAACGCTACCAGATGAAGAAGTGCGCAGCAGCGTACGCTTCTGGGCTGGCTACAGCTGGCAGGATAACACTGACGGCACCGGCGCGGTTCGCCCCGATCGGGTAAAACTGAAGCTGGATAAAGCTAACTATCGTCCCGGTGACAGAGCGCGGGTGCATATTGAAGCGCCTGCCGCAGGTAAGGGATACCTGCTGGTGGAGTCAGGCAATGGCCCGCTCTGGTGGCAAACGGTTGATGTGCCAGATGGAGGTGTGGATGTGGAGGTGCCCGTTGATAGCGCGTGGCGTCGCCACGACCTCTATTTTAGCGCACTGGTGATCCGCCCTGGAGATAAAGCACAGGGAACCACACCGAAGCGGGCGGTAGGTATTCTGCACTTACCGATGCAGGATGAGGCGCGTCGGCTGAACCTGACGCTGTCAGCACCGGAGAAAATACGTCCTGAGCAGAACCTGACGGTGAAGGTAAAAGCTACCGTGGCCGCAGGCGAACTGCCAAAACAGGTACAGGTGCTGCTGTCAGCCGTAGATAGCGGCGTACTGAACATTACCAACTATAAAACGCCCGATCCGTACGCGGCCTTCTTTGATCGCAAACGTTATAACGCTGATCAATATGATGTTTACGATCAACTTATTGAAGGGAAGGGCCAGCTGGCTACCTTGCGCTTCGGCGGTGACGGCGACGATGAGGATCCGCTGGCGCGCGGCGGGCGGCAGCCGGTGAACCACGTTAATATTCTGGCGATGCAGCTACAGCCGGTAACGCTGGATGCCAATGGCGAAGGGGCGCTTACTCTGCCAGTTCCGGCGTTTAACGGCGAGATACGTTTGATGGCGCAGGCCTGGAGCGAAGAACATTTTGGCGAAGGAGAAAGCCGCGTCATGGTCGCCGCGCCGCTAACAACGCAGCTGGCGATGCCGCGTTTCCTTGCCGGTGGCGACAGCAGTCGCCTGGCGCTGGATATCTCCAACTTGACGGACCATGCGCAAACGCTGACGGTTAATTTAAGGGCTGGCGGCCTGTTAACGCTGCAAGGTGATGCTTCGCGGCAGGTCCAGCTACAGGCGGGCCAGCGAACTACGTTGTTCATTCCTGTTAGCGCAGTCATGGGCTATGGCGAAGGCAGCCTTGACGCCACTATCACCGGGCTGAAAATACCGGGCGAAACTTTGGCGCCGGATAAAGAGCACTGGACGATAGGCGTGCGTCCCGCCTGGCCTGCGGAAACGCGCAGCTTTAACGCTGTAATACGTCCCGATATGCCGTGGCAGCTTCCTGCGGAAGCGTTCAGGGATCTGGCACCGGGTACGATACAAACCAGGCTGGCGCTCAGCGCGCATCCGCCGTTAAATATCGCCCGCTACATTAGTGAACTCTATGCTTATCCCTATGGCTGTCTGGAACAAACTGTCAGCGGCCTGTGGCCTTCGCTTTACACTAATCATGCCGAGCTTACGGCGCTGGGCATCAAGAGCGGCAGCGATAGCGAACGTCATGCGGCGATTGATACCGGTATCGATCGCATCAGGCAGATGCAGCGCTACAGTGGTGGTTTTGGCCTGTGGAGCAAAGAGAGCGCCGAAGAGTTCTGGCTTACCGCTTACGCGATGGATTTTCTGACGCGGGCTGGCGAACAGGGCTACAGCGTTGAAAAAACGATGCTGGATAAGGGTAATGAGCGCCTGCTGCGCTATCTGCAGGATGGTAGCCAGATTGCGACCTATTACAGCAGTAACGCCGACGCCACGCGTTTTAGTGCGCAGGCCTACGCCGCGCTGGTGCTGGCGCGACAGCAAAAGGCACCGCTGGGTGCATTGCGCGCGCTCTATGAGCGACGTCAGCAGGCAAAATCGGGACTGGCGCTGGTACAGCTGGGCGTCGCGCTGAAGCTCATGGGCGATGCGCCACGCGCCAGCACGCTGCTGGCGCAGGGAGCCAGCGGTACGCGGCCGACAGGAATTTACTGGCTGGAGGATTATGGCAGCCCGCTACGCGATAGCGCGCAAGTTCTGACGCTGTTGCGTGAATATCAGCTATTGCCGGAGGCACAGGACCGATTGATCGTTAACCTGTCGCAGCAGCTAAATGCACAGCGCTGGCTATCAACGCAGGAAAATAATGCGTTATTCCTGGCCGGGCGAGCGCTGGAGAGCAATAAAGGCGTTGAATGGCAGGTCAGCCTGACCGGGCAGGCCCAGCCGCTGAGCGGTAATGCTACCCGCACTCTGTCGCTAAGTGAAGCGCAGCTGGCGCAGGATCTCACTCTGACCAGCCTGAACGCTGCGCCGGTATATGGTCGTCTGGATGTCGTGGGCTATGCGCAAACTCCGCCGTCACCTGTCAGCCAGACGCTCTCTGTGCGTCGTGAATATCTCGATCTTAACGGTAAACCTGTGGCGTTGAACAGGCTGAAAAGCGGGGAGCTGGTGCTGGTACATCTTTCAGTTTCAGCTTCGCAGCGCGTACCGGATGCGCTGGTAACCGATCTGCTGCCTGCCGGACTGGAGCTGGAGAACCAGAACCTTGCCGACAGCAGCGCCAGCCTGGGTGAGAGCGCCAGTGACGTGCAGGAGCTGATGTACGATATGCAGCAGGCCAGCATCAAGCATATCGAGTTTCGTGACGATCGTTTTGTCGCCGCTATTGATCTGGACGGTTATCGCCCTGCTGAACTGCTCTATCTGGCGCGGGCGGTAACGCCCGGCAGCTACCAGATTCCGGCACCGCAGGTAGAATCAATGTATGTACCACAATGGCGCGCAACCGGCATCACGCCGACGCGCCTGACGGTTCGCTAACCGAGCGCCCGGATAACTCCGGGCGTTATTTTTATGACGGTTGTTTTGCGTAAGATAAAAAGCCTGCTGCTGGGTTTACTGCTTCTCTCCATCCTGTTATGGCTGGCAGATCGACTCTCGCCGTTGCCGTTACGAGAGGTGGATCCCGCACGGGTTGTGGTAGCGGAAGATGATACTCCGCTATGGCGTTTTGCTGATAAAAACGGTGTCTGGCGCTATCCGGTTACGCTGGAAGAGGTTTCTCCCTGGTATCTGGAAGCACTGCTGACTTATGAAGATCGCTGGTTCTGGCATCATCCGGGTGTCAATCCGCTGGCGATTTTACGCGCCGCCTGGCAGGATCTGCGTGGTGGTGGAATCGTTTCCGGTGGCAGCACCCTTACCATGCAGGTAGCACGCCTGATCGATCCGCAGCCGCGTACCTTTGCGGGAAAACTGCATCAAACATGGCGTGCGTTACAGCTGGAATGGCATCTCTCTAAACGAGAAATATTGACCCTTTATCTGAACCGCGCGCCTTTTGGCGGAACGCTGGAAGGCATTGGTGCAGCCTGCTGGAGCTGGCTGGGGAAATCACCGGCGACGCTTACACGTGGTGAAGCTGCGCTGTTGGCAGTTCTGCCGCAGGCTCCCAGTCGCTTGCGTCCCGATCGCTGGCCAGAGCGAGCGCGGGCAGCTCGCGATAAAGTTCTGCTGCGTCTGGTAACCTACGGCGTCTGGCCGCGTAACGTCGTTGAAGAAATCATGGAGGAGCCGGTCTGGCTGGCACCGCGTCAGATGCCGCAGCTGGCACCGCTACTGGCGCGACGAACGCTCTCATTATCAAAGCAGAATAAAATCACTACCACCATCGACGCTTCACTACAGCGACAGGTTGAGGCACTGGCACAAGGCTGGAAAAGCACGTTACCACCGCGAACCTCAATGGCGGTGCTGGTGGTTGATCATACCACCATGCAGGTTCGTGCCTGGATGGGATCGGTTGATTTAAACGATGACAGTCGTTTTGGTCATGTGGATATGGTCAGCCGTGTGCGATCGCCCGGTTCGGTACTAAAGCCTTTTCTGTATGGGCTGGCGCTTGATGATGGATTGATTGCCGCTGAATCTTTGTTGCAGGATGTACCTCGCCGCTTTGGTGATTATCGGCCGGGAAACTTTGACACTGGATTTCATGGGCCGGTCAGCGCCAGTGAGGCGCTGGTGCGCTCGCTCAATCTTCCGGCGGTACAGCTGCTGGAAGCGTATGGCCCAAAACGGATGACCGCAGCCCTGCGTAATGCCGGGCTTATCCTACGTTTCCCTGCGGCGGCTGAGCCTAATTTGTCGCTTATTTTGGGGGGAGCCGGTGCAAGTATGGAGGAGATCGTGGCGGCATATGGTGCTTTTGCCCGTCACGGACGGGCGGCGCGGCTACGTCTGCTAAAGGACGATGTGCTGGTAGAACGGCCTCTGTTATCGCCTGGTGCCGCCTGGATTGTGCGGCGCATTCTTGCTGGTGAGGCGCAGCCACGGCCTGATAGCATGCTGCCTGCGGTGGTACCGCTGGCGTGGAAAACCGGCACCAGCTATGGCTACCGCGATGCCTGGGCTATCGGTATCAATGCACGTTATCTGATTGGGGTTTGGGTAGGACGTCCCGATGGCACACCCGTAGCCGGTCAATATGGCGTGGCTAGTGCCGTTCCGGTACTGAATCAGCTGCATCATCTGCTAATGGCTTCGCCACAGCTACGTGGGCGAGTTCTGCCTGTTGACCCGCGACCGACCAGCGTTAGCGCCGCTACACTCTGCTGGCCGGGTGGGCAGCCATTATCAGCAGATGACGATAATTGCCGCCAGCAACGGCAAAGTTGGATATTAAACGGTACTACGCCGCCGACGCTGCTTGCCGCAGGTCAGGAAGGTCTGTTTGGTCTGCAACAAACCGTCTGGATTAATGAATCCGGCGAACGGGTTGCTGCTGACTGTAGCGGGGCGCAGCCACGGCGCGTTGTGCTGTGGCCTATGCCGCTGGAGCCCTGGCTGCTTGCGGGTGAACAGCGATCGCAGCGCCTGCCGCCCGTTTCATCCAGCTGTCCGCCAGCGTTACAGCATAGCGCGCTGCCATTATTGATAACCGGCGTGCGTGATGGACAAGTCCTGCGCCGCTTACCAGGAAAAACGGAACTGACGCTCAGCATTACGGTGCAGGGAGGAGAAGGGCAGGAACGATGGTGGTTTCTTAATGGTGAAGTGTTGAACACAGAGAAAAAGGGGTTTACACAGCGGATGGTTTTTCAACGGGCCGGGCAGTATCAGCTCAGCGTACTGGATGATGTTGGTCAGGTTGCTACGGTATCTTTTCGCGTGGAGTGACAGGCGTCAGAGTGCATTAATAAGTCAGCTACGCGAAGCCGATCATATTTTTTCAGGAAATTGCGGAAACTCCGGTAGGCAAGCTGGCTTTACATCCCTATAATCGGCGCCGTTTTCACAGGTCGGTATCAAACTATTCACAACCGACTTAACCTGGAAGTTAAGACAGAGGTCAAAATGACAGTAGAACGTACCTTTTCCATCGTAAAACCGAACGCGGTGGCAAAAAACGTAATCGGTGCCATCTATAATCGTTTCGAAACCGCAGGTTTCAAAATTGTTGCTGCAAAGATGCTGCACCTGACCAAAGAGCAGGCAGAAGGTTTTTATGCTGAGCACAACGGCAAACCTTTCTTTGACGGTCTGGTTGAATTTATGACCTCCGGTCCGATCGTAGTTTCCGTCCTGGAAGGCGAAAATGCCGTTCAGCGTCACCGCGATCTGATGGGCGCAACTAACCCGGCTAACGCGCTGGCAGGCACGCTGCGTGCGGATTATGCTGACAGCTTCACCGAAAACGCGACTCACGGTTCAGACTCTCTGGAATCTGCGGCGCGTGAAATCGCTTTCTTCTTCGGTGAAAATGAAATTTGCCCGCGTACCCGTTAATTAACGGAACGTCTGGTTGCACAACGACAGTTACAATTTAATTGTCAGGTAATCCGGGCGCACAATAGCTTCGCGCCACAGTTATTTGTACAATTATGCGCCCTCATGAGTTTACTCAGCGAGGGCGCTTCTTTTTTATCCCTAACCAGGGCCATAACGTGTAATAACGAGGCCAGAGAAAATTATGTCCGAACATACTGTGACGCCGTCGTCTGTATCTCCTGCTGTTGTTTCCCCAAAAAATGAAAAAATTAATCTGCTCGATCTGAACCGTCAGCAGATGCGCGAATTTTTTATCTCTTTGGGTGAAAAGCCTTTCCGCGCCGATCAGGTTATGAAATGGATCTATCACTATTGCAGTGATGATTTTGATGAAATGACCGATATCAATAAGGTGCTGCGTAATAAGCTTAAGCAGTTAACCGAAATTCGCGCCCCGGAAGTGGCTGAAGAAAAACGCTCTACCGATGGCACGATTAAATGGGCCATTCGCGTCGGCGATCAGTTAGTTGAAACGGTGTATATCCCTGAAGACGACCGCGCTACGTTGTGCGTTTCCTCCCAGGTGGGCTGTGCGCTGGAGTGTAAATTCTGTTCAACTGCACAGCAGGGTTTTAACCGTAACCTGCGCGTTTCTGAAATTATTGGTCAGGTCTGGCGCGCGGCGAAAATTATCGGTGCTGCTAAAGTAACCGGCCAGCGTCCTATTACCAACGTCGTGATGATGGGTATGGGCGAACCTCTGCTCAACCTGACTAACGTCGTTCCGGCGATGGAAATTATGCTGGATGATTTCGGTTTCGGCCTTTCCAAACGTCGTGTAACCCTTTCTACCTCAGGCGTTGTACCTGCGCTGGATAAGCTGGGCGATATGATTGATGTGGCGCTGGCTATTTCTCTGCATGCGCCGAACGATACTATTCGTGATGAAATTGTGCCGATCAATAAAAAGTACAATATCGCCACTTTCCTCGAATCTGTACGTGGCTATCTGGCAAAATCGAACGCTAATCAGGGGCGCGTGACGATTGAATATGTCATGCTGGATCATATCAATGACAGCACTGATGATGCGCACCAGCTGGCTGAGCTGCTGAAAGATACGCCTTGTAAAATCAACCTGATTCCCTGGAATCCCTTCCCCGGTGCGCCTTATGGTCGCAGCTCCAACAGCCGGGTCGATCGTTTTTCCAAGGTTCTGATGAGCTATGGCTTTACCACTATTGTGCGTAAAACGCGTGGCGATGATATCGATGCGGCCTGCGGTCAGCTGGCTGGGGATGTTATCGACCGTACCAAGCGTACGCTGCGCAAAAAAATGGCTGGTGAACAAATATCTGTGAGAGCGCTCTGAAAGCGAGCAGGAAATCCTTTTTTCCGGCTTTACAGGCTGCCTGCCTTGCTGAGTTTGGCGTAACATACCAGACTTCATAGCAAACGGAGGCAGCATGCGTAAGGGATTACGGTGGCTGATGTTATTGTGCGCGCTATCGTTATCAGGTTGTAGCGTAGAGCGTCAGGCCAGTGCCAGTGGGGAAATACGCCTGCAATTAGGGCTGATTTATCTTTCTCAGGGTGACTGGCCAGCGGCAAGACGCAATTTACAGCGAGCATTGCAGGATGCGCCAAAGGATTATCGCGTTCTGCTGGCGATGGCGCGTCTTCATCAGCAACAGGGGCATATCGCCGAAGCGCAGCAGTATTATCAGGCGGCGCTGAAAAATGCACCGGAAAATGGTTATGCGCTTAACAATTACGGTGCGTTTCTTTGCGGTTTAGGGCAGTATGATGCGGCGCATCAACAATTTACTCTTGCCGCGGCACTGAATTCTTCCGTAGCAAGGGCTGACAGCCAGGAGCGCGCCGGTTATTGTTATCTGCAGCAGGGTGACTATGCAGCTGCACGACTGACGTTATTAGCGGCGTTGCAGATTGACCGGCAGAAAGCGGATGCGCTACTGGCGGAAGCTGAAAAACATCTTGAACAGCAGGAGCCGGAACCAACGCGGCTTTTGTTAGGGGTATATCATCACAGCGCACCTGCAACAGCAGAAAGCCTGTGGTTGGAGATTCGTTTCGCTGCGCTGGAACAGCGGGCCGTAGATGAAGCACGTTACGGTCAGCAACTGGCGCAAAATTTTCCACAATCGATACAGTACCAGCATTTTTTAGCTAATGAATACTGAAGCCACTCAAGATACAACAGCAGCAAATTCCACAGGTGCCCGCCTGCGTGCCGCCCGTGAGCAGATGGGTCTGACGCAGCAAAATGTTGCTGAGCGTTTGTGCCTGAAACTTTCAACCGTGCGGGACATTGAAGAGGACAAAGCGCCAGCTGATTTAGCGTCTACCTTTTTACGCGGCTATATTCGCTCCTATGCCCGTCTGGTGCATGTACCGGAAGAGGATCTGCTGCCGATGATGGCGAAGCAGGCACCGGTGCGGGCAGCAAAAGTCGAGCCGATGCAGAGCTTTTCATTGGGCAAACGTCGTAAAAAGCGCGATGGCTGGCTGATGATCTTTACCTGGCTGGTGGTCTTCGTGGTCGTTGGCCTTACCGGCGCCTGGTGGTGGCAAAACCATAAGGCAGCGCAGGCAGATCTGGTGTCATTATCCGATCAGGGCAACGTCAGCGGCGACAACAGCCAATCCATTCCTTTAACCGATACCAGCGGCGACAATAGCAGCGCTGCTCAGACATCCGTACCGGCGCAGCAGCCTGAAAGCACCAGCGTCCCGCTGAATAGCGCTGCCACCACCAATACAAACGCCAGCAATACGGCAGGCGATAGCGCTGCACCAGCGGTTACGGCTAATCCTGCCGCGCCTGCTGCCGTGGCCAACAGTAGTGACAATAATGTCGTTTCTCCCAGCCAGGCACCGGTTGATACCGCAACGGCTGCGGCTGATAATGCTGCTTCGCCTTTACCTGTCGGCAGCGCCAGCGTTAGCGAACCGGCGGCTGATGCCAATACCATCGTGTTAAATTTCAATGCGGATTGCTGGCTGGAAGTTGCCGATGCGTCCGGGAAAAAACTGTTCAGCGGGATGCAACGCAGTGGTGGTAAACTCAGCCTTTCCGGCACTGCGCCTTATCGTCTGAAAATTGGCGCACCGGCGGCTGTGCAGATTCATTACCAGGGACAGCCGGTGGATTTAAGTCGTTTTATTCGTACCAACCAGGTTGCTCGCCTGACGCTTGGGGCTCAGTAATCCCCCTTAGCGCTGCTTCGCGGCAATTATGGAGAAACAGCATGCATAACGAAGCACCCATTATCCGTCGCAAATCAACGCGTATTTACGTCGGCAAGGTGCCAGTGGGCGACGGCGCGCCTATCGCCGTCCAGTCCATGACCAATACGCGCACCACGGATGTGGAAGCGACGGTTAAACAAATTAAAGCGCTGGAGCGCGTAGGCGTAGACATCGTTCGTGTCTCGGTTCCCACTATGGACGCGGCGGAAGCCTTCAAATTTATCAAACAGCAGGTTAATGTTCCGCTGGTTGCCGATATCCACTTTGATTATCGCATCGCGTTGAAAGTGGCCGAATATGGCGTGGACTGTCTGCGCATCAACCCCGGCAACATCGGCAATAATGAGCGTATCCGCCAGGTAGTAGAATGCGCGCGTGATAAAAACATTCCTATCCGCATCGGCGTTAACGCTGGCTCGCTGGAAAAAGATTTGCAGGAAAAATATGGCGAACCGACGCCGCAGGCGCTGCTGGAATCTGCGATGCGTCATGTGGATCACCTCGATCGCCTGAATTTCGATCAGTTTAAGGTTAGCGTCAAAGCTTCTGACGTCTTTCTTGCCGTAGAATCTTACCGCCTGCTGGCAAAACAGATCGATCAGCCGCTGCATTTAGGGATCACCGAGGCGGGTGGCGCACGTGCAGGCGCGGTGAAATCTGCTATTGGCCTTGGCCTGCTGCTCTCCGAAGGTATCGGTGATACCCTGCGTATTTCGCTGGCGGCCGATCCGGTAGAAGAAGTGAAAGTTGGCTTTGATATTTTGAAGTCGCTGCGTATTCGCACCCGTGGTATTAACTTTATCGCCTGCCCAACCTGTTCACGTCAGGAATTTGACGTCATCGGCACGGTTAATGCGCTCGAGCAGCGTCTGGAAGATATCATCACGCCGATGGACGTTTCCATTATCGGCTGTGTAGTTAATGGGCCGGGCGAGGCGCTGGTTTCTACTCTGGGCGTTACCGGCAGCAATAAAAAAAGCGGCTTCTATGAGGATGGCGTGCGTCAGCGCGACCGTCTCGATAATGAGGATATGATCGACCAGCTTGAAGCACGTATTCGCGCTAAAGCGGCGATGCTTGATGAAACCCGCCGCATTGATGTGCAGCAGGTGGAAAAATAATTGTCGGCGTCATATCAATGGCGCGCTGACTGAACCTGAACGGCTTTGGCCGTGCAGGTTTTTTTCTGTTGAGATTCCGGCGCTATCGCAGGAACGACCGGAAAGTTTGTCCGGTGTAATTTGAATAAAGAGAGAAATGACGTGGCGAAGAACATCCAGGCCATCCGCGGCATGAACGACTATTTGCCAGCCGACACCGTTGTCTGGCAGCGCATCGAAGGGATTTTAAAGCAGGTATTGGCCAGTTATGGCTATAGCGAAATCCGTCTGCCCGTGGTTGAACATACGCCGCTGTTTAAGCGTGCGATCGGTGAAGTCACCGACGTGGTGGAAAAAGAGATGTATACCTTTGAAGATCGCAACGGCGAAAGTCTGACGTTGCGGCCTGAAGGCACCGCTGGCTGCGTACGTGCAGGTATTGAACATGGTCTGCTCTATAATCAGGAGCAGCGTCTGTGGTATATAGGGCCGATGTTCCGCTATGAGCGTCCGCAGAAAGGACGCTATCGTCAGTTCCATCAGATTGGTGCAGAAGTTTTCGGCCTCCAGGGGCCTGATATTGATGCCGAGCTGATTATGATGACTGCGCGCTGGTGGAAGGCGCTGGGCATCGCCGATCACGTTCGCCTGGAGCTAAACTCTATCGGCTCGCTGGAAGCGCGCGCCAGCTACCGTGAAGCGTTGGTTGCCTTCCTGGAACAACATAAAGATAAGCTGGACGAAGATTGTAAACGCCGCATGTACAGCAACCCGCTGCGCGTGCTGGACAGCAAAAACCCGGACGTACAGGTGCTGTTAAACGATGCTCCGACGCTGGGCGACTATCTGGATGAAGAGTCACGAGTTCATTTTGATGGGCTGTGCGCGCTGCTCGATAGCGTTGGTATCGCCTACACCGTCAATCAGCGTCTGGTACGCGGCCTCGACTACTATAACCGTACCGTGTTTGAATGGGTGACTAACAGCCTGGGCGCGCAGGGTACCGTTTGTGCAGGCGGGCGTTATGATGGCCTGGTTGAACAGCTGGGCGGGCGTGCGACGCCAGCCGTCGGTTTTGCGATGGGGCTGGAGCGGCTGGTGCTGCTGGTTCAGGCGGTTAATCCTGAATTTGAACCGTCCCGCATTGTTGATGTCTATGTTATCGCTTCGGGCCAGGGCGTGCAGGTTGCGGCGATGCAGCTGGCGGAGCGGGTGCGTGATACCGCCCCGACGCTGAAGCTGATGACCAACTTCGGCGGTGGTAACTTTAAGAAGCAGTTTGCCCGCGCCGATAAATGGGGTGCTCGCGTTGCGCTGGTGCTGGGTGAAGATGAAATGAACGCCGGGCAGGTGGTGGTTAAAGACCTGCGCAGCGGTGAGCAACAGACGCTGGCGCAGGACGATGTTGCCGCCACGCTGCTGACACTGCTGGCATAAAACCCTACGGCGCGAACAGTTAAGGAGAAGGATTGCGTGGAAGTTTACAGCAACGAAAACGAACAGGTGGATGCGCTCCGTCGTTTTTTCGCCAATAACGGCAAAGCATTAGCGATCGGCATCGTGCTGGGAATTGGCGTGCTGGGTGGCTGGCGTTACTGGAACACCCATCAGGATAGTTCCGCACGTGAGGTTTCGGCCAGCTATGAACAGCTCACCCGTGCGCTGGACAGCAGTAAGCCGCAAACGCTGGAAGCGGTAGCGAAATTTGTCAGTGAAAACAGCAACACCTATGGCGCGCTCGCTTCGCTCGATCTGGCGAAGCAGTATGCCGATAAGAATGAGCTGGCAAAAGCGGCCACGCAGTTGCAAAACGGAGTTAAAAATACCAAAGATGCCAATCTGCTGGCGGTAATGAATCTGCGCCTGGCGCGCATTCAGCTACAGCAGAAACAGGCTGACGACGCGCTGAAAACGCTGGATGGCGTAAAAGGCGAAGGCTGGTCTGCTATCGTTGCGGATATCCGTGGCGAAGCGCTGCTGAGCAAGGGCGATAAGCAGGGCGCCCGCGATGCCTGGAGCAAGGGGATCGCTTCCGAAGCGTCACCGGCGCTGAAAGAAATGATGCAGATGAAAATGAATAACTTAGGCTAAGCCATTCAAGAGAGAGCGCATGGAATTACGTAAATACCTGCTGCCAGGGCTGATTTCCGTCACCTTACTTAGCGGTTGCTCGCTGTTCAGCGGCGAAGAAGATGTCGTTAAAATGGCCCCGTTGCCGAAAGTGGAAAACCAGTTTGATCCGCAGGAAATATGGAGCACCTCCGTCGGTGACGGTATCGGCGACTTCCACTCAAATCTGCATCCAGCCTGGCAGGCCGATACCGTCTATGCGGCCGATCGTTTCGGTATCGTTAAGGCGCTGAACGCCATTGATGGCAAACAGAAGTGGAAGGTTAATCTTTCTACCGATAACGGTTTCTTCTCGAAAAATACGTCAGCGCTGTTGTCAGGCGGCGTCACTGCTGCCGGTGAGCATATCTATATCGGCAGTGAACGTGCGCAGGTGTATGCACTGAACAGCGAAGATGGTTCCATTGCCTGGCAAACCAACGTTGCTGGCGAAGCGCTTTCTCGTCCGGTGGTCAGCGATGGTCTGGTGCTAATCCATACCAGCAACGGTATGTTGCAGGGGGCTGGATCAGAGCAGCGGTGCGGTGAAATGGACGGTAAATCTGGACATGCCGGCACTCTCGCTGCGCGGTGAGTCAGCGCCTGCTACCGCATTTGGCGGTGCGATCGTTGGTGGTGATAACGGACGCGTCAGCGCGGTTATCCTCAACCAGGGCCAGCTTATCTGGCAGCAGCGTATTTCTCAGCCGAGCGGTGCGACAGAGATCGATCGTCTGAGCGATGTCGATACCACTCCGGTTATCGTTAACGGCGTGGTGTACGCGCTGGCCTATAACGGTAATCTGACGGCGCTGGATCTGCGTTCCGGTCAGATTTTATGGAAGCGTGAAATTGGCTCAGTGAAAGACTTTATCGTCGATGCGGGCCGTATCTACCTGGTCGATCAGGACGATCGCGTGATTGCGCTGAATGCTGACGGTGGCGTTGCCATCTGGCGTCAAAGCGATCTGCTGCATCGCAACCTGACCTCTCCGGTGCTTTATAACGGCTATATTGTGGTTGGCGACAGCGAAGGTTATCTGCACTGGCTGAATACGGATGATGGGCGCTTTGTGGCGCAGCAGAAGGTTGACAGCTCTGGCTTCCTGACGGAACCGGTAGTTGCCAGCGACAGACTGCTGATTCAGGCGAAAAACGGCGAAGTTTATTCTATCGCACGTTAATCGTCGGCATCTGCTGTACTATTGATAACGGCTCCTGGCCTACAGGGGCCGTTTCGTTTTTCTGATGGCGTGTTATCCTTAGCGCCTTCAACCTGAACCGGATAAGTTTGACTCCCTGTATTGTCCTGTTCCGGCTTCTGATTTTTAGTTTCGTAATGAGGCATTATCTATGATACCTGTGGTCGCGCTGGTTGGGCGTCCTAACGTGGGCAAATCCACCCTGTTTAACCGTTTAACGCGCACCCGCGATGCGCTGGTGGCAGATTTCCCAGGTCTGACGCGCGATCGTAAGTACGGGCGCGCCGAGGTAGAAGGACGGGAATTTATCGTCATCGACACCGGCGGTATTGACGGCACCGAAGACGGTGTGGAAACGCGTATGGCGGAACAGTCGCTGCTGGCGATTGAAGAGGCGGACGTGGTGCTGTTTATGGTTGACGCCCGTGCTGGCCTGATGCCAGCCGATCAGGCGATTGCCAAACATCTGCGTTCACGTGAAAAGGCAACGTTTCTGGTAGCGAATAAAACCGATGGCCTGGATGCCGACAGCGCGATCGTGGATTTCTACGCGCTGGGTTTGGGAGATATTCACGCTATCGCCGCATCGCACGGACGTGGCGTGACGACGCTGCTGGAAACGGCGCTGCTGCCATGGATGGATAAGGTTGTGCCAGCGGAGCCGCTGAGCGAAGAGGAAGAAAACGAGGCCTACTGGGCCGCGCTGGAAGCGAAAGAGCGTGGTGAAGATCCGGACGCCGAAGCGGAAGAAGAGGATTTTGATCCTACGGGGCTGCCGGTGAAAATCGCTATCGTAGGTCGTCCAAACGTAGGTAAGTCAACGCTTACCAACCGTATTCTGGGCGAAGACCGTGTCGTGGTTTACGATATGCCCGGCACCACGCGCGATAGTATCTATATTCCGATGGAACGTGACGAACGTGAATATATTCTGATCGATACCGCAGGGGTTCGTAAGCGCGGCAAGGTTACCGATACGGTAGAAAAGTTCTCGGTGATTAAGACCTTGCAGGCGATTGAAGATGCTAACGTGGTACTGCTGGTGATTGATGCCCGTCAGGGGATTTCCGATCAGGATCTGTCGCTGCTTGGCTTTATCCTGAATAGTGGGCGCTCACTGGTAATTGTGGTTAACAAGTGGGATGGCCTGTCGCAGGAAATTAAAGACCAGGTAAAAGAGACGCTTGATTTCCGTCTGGGCTTTATTGATTTCGCCCGTGTTCACTTTATCTCTGCGCTGCACGGTAGCGGGGTGGGTAACCTGTTTGAGTCAATCAACGAAGCCTATGACTGTTCAACGCGCCGCGTCGGTACCTCAATGCTGACACGCATTATGAATATGGCTTCTGAAGATCATCAGCCGCCGTTGGTACGTGGACGACGCGTGAAGCTGAAGTATGCACACGCGGGCGGCTATAACCCGCCAATTGTGGTGATTCACGGCAACCAGGTTAAAGACCTGCCCGATACTTACAAGCGTTACCTGATGAACTATTTCCGTCGTTCACTGAACGTAATGGGTACGCCGATTCGTATCCAGTTTAAAGAAGGGGACAACCCCTTTGCGGGTAAGCGCAATCTGCTGACACCTAACCAGCAGCGCAAGCGTAAACGCTTAATGTCACATTTGAAAAAGAATAAGCGTTAAGCTCAGGGGCCGCAGAAATGCGGCCTTTTTGTTTAGCGGAAGCGCCAGTATGATTTATCGCATGATTCTTTTTCCGGGCCGCTTTATCATTATGTGATACCACGACTTCGCTTCAGCCGTATCCAGTCAGGAGATTTGTATGCCTCAGTGCGAAAAATGTCAGCAGCCGCTGGTTTTCGACGATAGCGAGTTTTATTGCGAACAGTGCGGCACGCGCTATGAGAGACAGGCGCAATGTCCCGATTGTCATCAGCCGCTACAGGTGCTGAAAGCATGTGGCGCGACGGATTATTTTTGTCAGCACGGTCACGGCCTGATATCAAAAAAGCGCGTCGAATTTGTGGCGCAGCGCCTGCTTAAATAAAGCTTTTCGGTTAATTTATCCTGGCTGGCTGGTGGCTCTTTACGCAGCTTGGTTAACTTCTATCCTCCGATAAATGTTTTTGTTTACCTGTAACAGAAAGCTGGTTCAGGCTGCTTCTGCTTCTGCTTCTGCTTCTGCTTCTGCTTCTGCTTCTGCTTCTGCTTCTGCTTCTGCTTCTGCTTCTGCTTCTGCTTCTGCTTCTGTCTTTCTCCTTCTTTACCGATCTTATCCCCTCTCAATATTTTAATTTTTTGCAGCAAAAGTGCGGATTTTTATATTGTTGTTAATTTTTTGTTTATCTCATTACGTACCGATTGGTACAATTCGCTTCGTTGGTCTACCTTCTTTTTGAGCCGCGCAGCAGACGCTGGCGGTAAAAAGGCAGGATGCTGACGATGGGATAATTCCGTCCAAAGTTATCTGTATGTAATGGCTTGATAATAAAAGCCGCACTGGCCCGAAAAAAGGGTCAGGTGACTCCTGTTTTATTGCTAAGCCTTGGTTTCACCAGGAGAGTGTTATTATGGTTCAAACAACCACCCGGCCTGCAAAAGGTCTGGGTATATGGTGCATACTACTGGGTCTGGTGCTGCTGGCCACCGGGCTGTTCTTTGCTATCGCTGGCGGTAAGCTCGCAGCGCTTGGTGGTAGCAAGTACTTCCTGATCGCAGGTATTGTTACCATTCTGTCCGCTATTCAGTTTTTCCGGCGCAAAGCATCTGCCGTACTGCTGTTTGCGCTGGTATTCATCGGCTCGCTGATTTGGGCGCCTCTCGATGGCGGTTTTGATTTCTGGCCGCTGATATCGCGCCTGATGGTACCGACCGGCTTTATGATTCTTGCGTTGTTAACCTTGCCAGCTTTGCGTCGGCGGGCCGGTAAGGCACCTGCCGCTAAAGCCGCCTGGCTGGGCAGCGCCGTACTGGCGCTGGGCATGATCGTGGCGCTGGTGCAGATGTTTCAGCCGCATCCGACCGTCGCTTTTGATGGCGAGCCGCTGCCGCTGGTGCCGGTAGATAAAGCACACGCGCAGAAAAACTGGGAAAATTATGGCAACACCTCAGGCGGCAGCCGCTTCGTGGCGCTTGATCAGATCACGCGCGATAATGTGAAAGATCTGAAGGTCGCCTGGACATTCCATACTGGCGATATCCCGGAAAGCCCGACCGGTAACGGTGCAGAAGATCAGCAAACGCCGCTGCAAATCGGCAACCGTATCTATATGTGTACGCCGCATAACAACGTGATTGCAGTCGATGCCGACAGCGGTAAACAGATCTGGAAGCGTGAAATTAACGCGCAGTCAGAAGTCTGGAATCGCTGCCGTGGCCTGGCTTACTTTGATATCAATAAGCCGCTACCGCAGCCAACGGCACCTGATTCAACGCCGATTACGCCGGTTTCACTGCCTGCGGGTGACACATGTCAGCGTCGTATTCTGATGAATACCATCGATGCGCGTCTGGTCGCGATTAACGCGGATAACGGTGAATTCTGCCAGCAGTTTGGTCAGAACGGTATCGTCGATCTGAAAGCGGGCCTTGGTGACGCGCAGGATCCCAAATATCAGCTGACCTCCGCGCCAACCATGGCAGGTACTACCGTGGTAGTGGGCGGACGTGTTGCGGACAACGTTCAGACCGATATGCCTGGCGGCGTGCTGCGCGGCTTTGATGTAATCACTGGCCAAATGCGCTGGGCCTTCGATCCGGGCAACGCTGAACCGAACGCGCCGTTGCAGCCAGGCCAGACCTGGGCGCGCAGTACGCCGAACTCTTGGGCGCCGATGTCCTGGGATCCGGCGATGAACACTGTCTTTATTCCGATGGGCAGTTCTTCTGTCGATCTGTGGGGCGCTAACCGTACACCGCTGGATCATAAATATGGCGCTTCGATCCTCGCGCTGGACGCCACCACCGGTAAGGAGAAGTGGGTTTATCAGACCGTTCATAACGATCTGTGGGATTTCGATATCCCGATGCAGCCAAGCCTGATCGATTTCCCGCAGCAGGATGGCAGCACTAAACCCGCCGTGGTATTTGGTACTAAAGCAGGGCAGGTGTATGTGCTGGATCGTCTGACCGGTAAGCCGCTGACCGAAGTGAAAGAGCAGCCGGTTAATCCAGGTAATATCCCGAATGAGCAGTACACCAAAACGCAGCCGCGTTCGGTAGGGATGCCGCAAATCGGCGCGCAGACGCTGAAAGAGTCTGATATGTGGGGCGCGACACCGTTTGATCAGCTGGTCTGCCGTATCGCCTTTAAATCGATGCGTTATGATGGTCTGTTTACCGTACCGGGTACCGATAAATCCCTGAGCTTTCCGGGTTCACTGGGCGGCATGAACTGGGGCAGCCTTTCTACCGATCCGAATAATCATTATATTTTCGTTAATGATATGCGCCTGGGTCTGTGGGTGCAGATGATCCCGGCGAATACTGACGCGATTTCACGCGGCAGTAACGGCGGTGAATCTATCAATACCGGTATGGGCGCAGTGCCACTGAAAGGCACGCCGTATGCGGTGAATAAAAACCGCTTTATGTCGCCGCTGGGAATTCCCTGCCAGGCTCCGCCGTTCGGCACGCTAAGTGCTATCGATCTGAAAACGCGCCAGATCGTCTGGCAGGTGCCGGTAGGCACCGTGCAGGATACCGGGCCGTTTGGCGTGAAAATGCGTATGAAGATGCCGATCGGTATGCCGACGCTGGGCGGCACGCTGGCTACGCAGGGTGGGCTGGTATTTATCGCCGGTACGCAGGATTACTATCTGCGCGCCTTTGATAGCTCAACCGGTAAGGAAGTGTGGAAAGCGCGTCTGCCGGTAGGCAGTCAGGGCGGCCCAATGAGCTATGTCTCACCGACCACCGGCAAGCAATATATCCTGATTTCCGCAGGCGGCGCGCGTCAGTCGCCGGATCGCGGTGATTATGTGATTGCCTATGCGCTGGACGATAAGGCAGATAAGTAAAAGCCGCAGGGCCCCGTAAGGGGCCTTGTTTCATTCCGCGCCATGCCACCCCTTTTTAGCATCGATGTCTTGCAGGCGGCAGGGCTTTATCTCTAAGCTACTCTCCTTCTTTCCACAGCGCCTTCAGCTCCGGCGGCGCCAGGCTGTCAGGAATAACGATAACGATATCGCCGCTGTGCTGCTGCGTGCTGTAGCTGATCTGAATGCGGTAGTAGTACTGATCGCCGCGCCCTGCCTGAAGCGGCTTATCGGCGGGCTCACCCAGCGGTAGCGAATGACGCAGGATTTCACAAACCCGTTCCTTTTGTGGATCGGGCAGCTGCCCCAGCGCAATACGGCGCTGCCCGGCCAGTTTAGGTATCCAGGCAAAACCGCCTTCGCGCGCCAGATCGATCACGGCGTCGTCGGTCAGTTCCGGCAACGTTTTCATGATAAAACACCCGTTTCTTTCCATGCGTTTTCAATGGTCTGCGCCGTCGCTTTGTTAAAGCGGTTCTGGGCATGGCGCACGGTAAACTGCGCAAAGGTAGCGAAGTCCGCATCCTGTGGCAGCTCCTTATCACAGACGGTATCATACCAGGCACGCCCCGCCAGCTCCCAGGCGTAGCCGCCCAGCGCTTTCGCCGCCAGATAAAACGCCCGATTTGGAATGCCGGAGTTAAGATGGACGCCGCCATTATCTTCGCGTGTTTTAATATAGTCGCGCATATGACCGGGCTGGGGATCTTTACCCAACATCGGATCGTTATAGGCGCTGCCCGGCTCGGCCATCGAACGCAGCCCGCGTCCGTTAATGCCTTCCGCTAATAATCCTTCGCCAATAAGCCAGTCGGCCTGATCCGCCGTTTGACGACGATGAAATTGCTTGACCAGCGAACCGAAAACGTCGGAAACCGACTCATTCAGCGCACCGGCCTGTTCAAAATAGATCAGGCCCGCTTCCGTTTCCGTGACGCCGTGCGCCAGCTCATGCGCAACCACATCAATCGCGATAGTAAAGCGATTAAATATCTCGCCGTCGCCGTCGCCAAACACCATCTGCTGCCCGTTCCAGAAGGCATTCTGATATTCCTTGCCGTAATGAATGGTGCCTTTGAGCGTCAGGCCCTGATTATCCAGCGAGTTGCGCTGGTAAGCCTGCCAGAAAAAATCCCAGGTGACGCCGAGGTATTCCCAGGCTTCACTGGCCGCAACATCATTATTATCGGGTTGCCCTTCCTTACGCACCAGCGTACCGGGCAAACTTTCACTGTTTTGCGCATCGTAGATCTCACGATCGACATGGCCGCCGTTGGCGTTTTTGGGGGCCGTTGGCTTCTGCCAGCTTTGCGCCATCAGATGCTGAACGTGATTTAAAGTACGGCGCGCATAGTCCTGCTGATGTCCCGATCCATTATCGATAATTTTACGCAGGATATAGGGAGGGATAACCGAGCTGACAGGTAAACGAAGCATTAATGCTCTCCTTAGGCTGAAATAACCCTTATTGATGAAAGCTTATCCTGCTAAGTGTAGTTCAGATCTTTCCTGCGGCTGTTCGCCCGCTTCGACAGTTTATTTATCAAAAAGATTAATGATATGTGCCTCGTCGTAGAGCTGTGGATGGTGGGTGCTTAGCGCCGGTTTCATCTTATGCGCATTGAAGCTGCGCACCGATTCCCTTAGCGTCAGTTTTCCCTGTAGCAGCAGGTTGCAAGGCGGGGCGGCAGGCCGCAGCAGTCGGCGCTGTAGCAGTTGAATCGCTTCAAATCCCAGCTCATCGCGTGGCACCTGTACCGAGGTCAGGGGCACATCGTGGATCTCCGTCAGATTCCAGCCGTCGGTGCTCATTACGGAAATATCATCCGGCACCGACAGGCCCAGCTTGTGAATGGCTGCGACCGCGCCCATCGCCATAAAGTCGCTGCCGGCGAGAATCGCACTCGGCCAGCGGCTGCGATCGGGCAGGGCGCTGAGCCAGCTGGCGATCGCCAGCTCCGCCTCTTCAGCGCTGAAGCCGGTGGTGGCGATCAGATGCTGCTCCGCCTCAAAGGTCAGGTTCTGCCGCATCCACGCCTGGCGAATACCCGCAAGACGCCGCTCCATAGTGGTGCGTCGCAGGCACTGCAGATTGAGAATGTTGCGATGCCCTTGCTGAAACAGATAGCTGGCGGAAAACTCGCCGATCAGCTGATGATCGGGCGAGACGCTGTCGAGACGCATTTCACGGTCGCTACAGTTAATCAACACGCAGGGCTTATTCAGATCCGCCGCCAGCGAATGGATATGCGGATCGTCAATGCCGATAATCAGCGCCGCCTGGGTCTGCGGATGATTCATCCTTGCGACGAACAGCGCACTGTCGCTGTGCTCCTCTTCCAGCCCGCACGAACTGAGGTGAACTTCATAAGGGCTGAGCGCTTCAACGATGCTCTGAATCACCCGGTAGTAAAAAATATCGGTGCGTACTGAGAAGGCGCGTGGCGGCGCGAAAATTACCAGATTGTTCAGCATCAGTCGGCCCTGTGATAGCTGCTGCAAAATGCCGTGCTGACGCGCGCAGGCCATCACTTTCTGCCGGGCTGATTCACTGGTGTTGGCTTTGCCTGCCAGAACCCGTGAAACGGTACTAATCGATAGCCCGGTTTGATGAGCGATCAGAGTGATTTTTAACTTTCCGTTCATTTTGTGATCCCCTTCAAATCAGCGGATGAAAATTTTTTCACCAGCAGCGGTCAGCCTGCCGCTGTGGCTACAGACGATGCCGCCGTTGTCATCACGCCCGCGAATGAAAATCTTTGCAAAAAACATGGTTTCGTCCGCCAACGCCGCTGGCTAGTCTGCAACGGTGTCCCTGTTGGGCGGGCGCGGCGTTTCACTATGTGGATGGCGTGCCGGAAAAAGCAAATGATAATCATAGGGTTAAGCTGGTGACAGGACTGTTTTGTGAAAGCCGTCGCATTGCACCGCTGTTGTCGCCTTCGATACCCCACTGAAACGCCCGCTGGCGGGCGTGCCGTAACACAGACGGCGACGGAGAAGACAAATGAGTATTGAAACCGAACAGACAACCGTAGCCCGCTCCGCCCGCAAATTTAAAGCGTTGCGCTGGTGGATGCTGGCGCTCTTCCTGCTGGGCATCACTATTAACTACATCACCCGTAATTCGCTGGGGATTCTGGCGCCGGAGCTGAAAGACAGTCTGAATATGTCCACCGAGCAATATTCCTGGGTGGTGGCGGCGTTTCAGCTCGCCTATACCTTGTTTCAGCCGCTCTGCGGCTGGCTGATTGATGTGATCGGCCTGAAAACCGGCTTTCTGATCTGCGCGACCCTCTGGGCGCTGGTATGTATGCTGCACGCCGGGGCAGGAAGCTGGATGCAGCTGGCGCTGCTGCGCTTTTTTATGGGCGGTGCTGAGGCGGCCGCCACGCCCGCTAATGCCCGCGCTATTGCCGACTGGTTTCCAAAAAAAGAGCGTCCTGTTGCCGCCGGCTGGGCCGGAGTAGGCTTTTCTGTCGGCGCGATGCTGGCACCGCCGATTATCGTCGTCGCTCATCTGACGCTGGGCTGGCAGGGCGCCTTTCTCTTTTCCGGCGCGCTGGGGCTGATCTGGGTGGCACTGTGGTGGCGTTTCTATCATGCGCCGCAGCAGCACCCAAACCTCAGCCAGCAGGAACTGGAACTGATCCGCGAAGATAACGAACCGGATCTGCCGAAGCTGCCGTTTTTTACCTCGCTGGCGCGACTCTGCCGCGATAAGAAATTTTACGGCATCGCCATTCCCGCTTTTCTCGCCGAGCCGGCCTGGGCGGTCTTTAGCTTCTGGGTGCCGCTTTATCTCGCCACCGAGCGCGGGATGGATCTTAAACAGATCGCGCTGTTCGCCTGGCTTCCATTCCTTGCGGCCGATATCGGCAGCGTCGCCAGCGGCTATCTCACTAATCTGTATCGTAAATGGTTCGGCTTTCAGCGCATTAACTCAGTGATCGCCAGCTCCGTCACCGGCGCTTTTCTGATGCTGTCGCTGACGCTGGTCGCCGTAACTAAAGATCCTTTGCTGGCGATCGCCCTGATCTCTATTGGCGGCTTTGGCCACCAGGTGATCTCCTGCATGCTGAGCGCGCTGGTCGTGGAGTCGTTCGATAAAAACCAGATGGCGACGGTTAACGGCATGCGCGGCTCCTGCGCCTGGATCGCCAGCTTCCTTTTTTCCCTGCTGATCGGCGCGGTTTCCGACACGGTCGGTTTCGGCCCGTTGTTTGTGGCGATGGGCTTTTTCGACCTGATCGGCGCGCTGTTCCTGATTGCTCTGCTGGCCGAGCGCCGCGCTAAAAAACCTTAAATGCTGGAGTGGATATGAAGACGTTGAAAAACTGGACGCTGGCGGGCAAGTACGCCGACAGGATCGAATTGCGGGTTGACGGGCGGCATCTGTTTTGCCTCTACGTGCTGGAGGCGTCGCTGTTCCGCATCCTGATCAAACGCAACGGCGAGCTGGCGCTGGATCGCACCTGGAGCATCGCGCCGGAAGAGGACGTGCCCTGGGAGGGACGCGATCGTCTGAGCGTGGCGGGGTTCAGCCTGCCGGGCTATCAGCTGGAAACCTGCGATGACCGGCTGATAATCAGCAGTCAGAAGTTGCGCGTCACGATACATCAGCCGCTTTGGCTGGCATGGGAATATCTTGATGCCGATAACCAGTGGCAGCCATTGGCTGAAGATCGGCGTACCAGCGCTTATTTGCTGAATGAACATGGCGACGGCGTGGCGCACTATCAGCGCCGTTTCGTCAACGAACGCTACTATGGGCTGGGGGAGAAAGCGGGCGATCTTGAGCGCAGCGGCCGGCGTTTTGAAATGCGCAATCTTGACGCCATGGGCTATAACGCCGCCAGCACCGATCCGCTCTACAAGCATATTCCGTTCACCATTACCCGTCGCGAGCAGGTTAGCTTCGGCCTGTTTTACGATAACCTCAGCAGCTGCTGGCTCGATCTCGGCAACGAACTGGACAACTATCATCAGCCTTACCGACGCTATCAGGCGGAGGCGGGCGATCTCGACTATTACCTGATGTTAGGCCCACGCGTGCTGGACGTTACCAAAGCTTTTGTGCGGCTTACCGGTAAAACCTGTTTTGGGCCGAAGTGGAGCCTGGGCTACAGCGGCTCCACGATGCACTATACCGATGCGCCCGACGCCCAGCATCAGTTGCAGCAGTTTATCCAGCTCTGCCGCCGGCACGCCATCCCCTGCGACGCTTTTCAGCTCTCGTCCGGCTACACCTCCATCGGTAATAAGCGCTACGTATTTAACTGGAACTATGAAAAAGTGCCGCAGCCGCGCCAGCTGAGCGCCGCGTTTCATGAGGCGGGACTAAGGCTGGCAGCCAATATTAAACCCTGTCTGTTGCAGGATCATCCGCGCTATGAAGAGGCGGCGGCGCAGGGGCTGTTTGTCCGCGATTCAGAGACGGATGCGCCGGAGCGATCCTGTTTCTGGGACGATGAAGGTTCGCACCTCGATTTCACCAATCCCGATGCGATCCGCTGGTGGCAGCAGGGCGTCACCAGTCAGCTGCTGGAGATGGGGATCGATTCCACCTGGAATGATAACAACGAATATGAGATCTGGGATGGCGAGGCGCGCTGCCACGGCTTTGGACGGCCGGTAGCGATTAAGCACATTCGTCCGGTAATGCCGTTGCTGATGATGCGCGCCTCGCTGGAGGCGCAGCAGCGATTTGCGCCGCAGCGGCGCCCCTACCTGATTTCACGCTCCGGCTGCGCCGGTATGCAGCGCTACGCGCAGACCTGGAGCGGCGACAACCGCACCAGCTGGCAGACGCTGCGCTACAATATCCGCATGGGGCTGGGGATGAGTCTGTCAGGATTGTATAACGTTGGTCACGACGTCGGCGGCTTCTCCGGCGACAGGCCGGATGCGGAGCTGTTTGTGCGCTGGGTGCAGAATGGCGTCATGCATCCGCGCTTTACCATTCACTCATGGAACGATGACGGTACGGTAAACGAGCCCTGGATGTATCCCGGCGTAACGGATAGCGTGCGCGAGGCGATTCGGCTGCGTTACCGCCTGCTGCCCTATTTTTACACCCTGCTGTGGCAGGCGAGCGTCGATGATGAGCCGATGCTGCGGCCCACTTTCCTTGACCACGAGCATGATGTGCAAACCTGGCAGGAAACGGACGATTTTCTTCTCGGTCGTGACCTGCTGGTGGCGAGCGTGGTGGAGCCAGCAGAGCGCCAGCGTCGGGTGTGGCTGCCGGATAACGGTACGGGCTGGTACTGTTTCTGGAGCGACCAGTGGTACGGCGGCGGACAGTGGATTACGCTGGACGCGCCGCTGGAGAGACTGCCGCTGCTGGCGCGTGCCGGCGCGTGCCTGCCGATGTCGCAGCGCATGGCGCACGTGGACGCGGCGGCGGACGATCGGCGCGAGCTGCGACTGTTTCCCTTATCGGCAGGGCAGAGCGAAGGGCTGCTTTTTGAAGATGACGGCGAAAGCCACGGCTGGCGCGAGGGCGATGCGCTCTGGCTGCGCTGGCGAATGGATTGCAGCGCAACGCGCATTGCGCTGGAGGTATCGCAGGAAGGACGCTATCAGCCCGCGTGGCGGCAGCTGGATATTACGCTGCCGACTGGCGAACGGCGCGAGCTGTGGATCAACGGCGAGCCGGCGACCGCATATCGCCTGCGGCAGGCGGACTAAAAAGCCGGCGCTGTTTGTAACCGCTGACACCGCTGCGCATGGCGCAGCGGTAACGCTCTGGCGGGGCGATGCGCTCTTCCCACAGCGTAACGGTAATTTATGCCCGCTTTTTGCGGGTTTTCTTTAGCGGCGTGACGGCTTTGACTTCGCTTGCTACCCAGCCATCTTCCAGCCGGGTTTGCAGCGTATCGCCTGGTTTGAGCTGGGCCGTTTTCTTCAACACTTCGCCCGTCGGCGTTTGGGTAACGCTAAAACCGCGCGCCAGGGTTGCCAGCGGACTGACGCCTTCCAGGTGCGCAACCTGTACGCCGAAGCGCTGCTTATCCTGGCTCAGGCGCTGCTGCATCGCCTGCGTCAGCCGGTAGCGCCACTGCTGTAATAGCTGCTGTGCGTGATTAATGCTGTTCTGCGGCTGCTGGGCCGCCAGCCGCTGCGTTAGCCAATCCTGCTGGCGCATGGCGTGGCGCAGGTGTCCCTGCATCGCTTCATCCAGACGGCGTTGCAGGCGAAACAGCGCAGTTTGCTGCCGTGCCAGCCGTAGCTGCGGATGCTGCTGCTGTAGGCGATGCTGCAAGCGGGTAAAGGTACGCTGCTGCTGGGCCAGGTAATAATCCATCGCCATTTCCAGCCGCGTTTGCTGTGCCTGTAGCTGACGCATCAGCTCTACCTGATTGCGGCTGACAATCTCCGCCGCGGCGGAAGGAGTAGGGGCGCGTAAATCGGCGACAAAGTCGGCGATGGTGACATCGGTTTCGTGACCGACGGCGCTGACGATGGGAATGCGGCTGGCAAAAATAGCGCGCGCTACCCGCTCATCGTTAAAGCTCCAGAGGTCCTCCAGCGAACCGCCGCCGCGCCCGACGATCAATACATCGCATTCATTACGCAGGTTAGCCAGTTCAATCGCTCGTGCAATCGCCGCCGGTGCCTCGTTGCCCTGTACCGCCGTGGGATAGATGATGACCGGCAGAGAGGGATCGCGCCGGTGCAATACGCGTAGCACGTCGTGCAGCGCCGCGCCGGTAGCAGACGTAATTACGCCTACCTGACGCGCCGGTTCCGGCAACGGTTGTTTATGCTGCTGCTCAAACAAGCCTTCCGCCGCCAGCCGCTGTTTCAGCTGTTCAAACTGCTGTTGCAGCAAGCCTTCGCCAGCCGGGTGCATGCTTTCGACAATCAGCTGATAATCACCGCGCGGTTCGTAGAGCGTTACCGTAGCGCGCACCAACACCTGCTGACCATGCTGTGGGCGGAAAGTGACGCGCCGGTTGCTGTTACGGAACATGGCGCTGCGCACCTGGGCGGTATCGTCTTTGAGCGTAAAATACCAGTGACCAGAGGCGGGCTGGGTAAAATTAGAAATCTCAGCGCTGAGCCAGATCTGACCCATCTCGCCTTCCAGCAGCTGACGCACCGTGGTATTAAGGCGGCTGACGGTAAAAATATTAGCGGAAGGCGGTAGCGACATGTGATGAGGATCAAATAGTAAATCAGCAAGTTAATTAGTCGATACTACATGCCTCAGGCAGGGGATCAAGACATTTTCTGAAAAAAAGCTGGAGGCAACCGATTACGCCCTGTATAATGCCGCGGCAATATTTTATCTGTTCTCATTCACCCCAGGTTGAGATATTGCCATGCTACGAATCGCTAAAGAAGCACTCACTTTTGACGACGTTTTGCTCGTTCCTGCTCACTCCACTGTTCTGCCTAACACGGCTGACCTCAGTACCCAACTGACCAAAACCATTCGTCTGAACATTCCTATGCTCTCTGCCGCCATGGATACCGTGACCGAAGCGGGTCTGGCTATCGCGCTGGCGCAGGAAGGCGGTCTGGGCTTTATCCATAAAAATATGTCCATTGAGCGCCAGGCGGAAGAAGTGCGCAAGGTGAAGAAACATGAAAGCGGCGTTGTCACCGATCCACAGACCGTATTGCCAACCACTACGCTGCGCGAAGTAAAAGAGCTGACCGAGCGTAACGGCTTTGCCGGCTACCCGGTCGTGACGGAAGATAACCAGCTGGTCGGTATTATTACCGGGCGTGATGTGCGTTTCGTAACCGATCTCAACCTGCCGGTTACCGCTGTCATGACGCCGAAAGATCGTCTGGTTACGGTCAAAGAGGGTGAAGCGCGCGACGTAGTGCTGCAAAAAATGCACGAAAAACGCGTGGAAAAAGCGCTGGTGGTGGATGACAGCTTCCGCCTGCTGGGTATGATTACCGTTAAAGATTTCCAGAAAGCAGAGCGTAAACCGCTGGCCTGTAAGGATGAGCACGGTCGTCTGCGCGTTGGCGCAGCGGTGGGCGCAGGCGCAGGCAACGAAGAGCGTGTGGATGCGTTGGTAGCCGCAGGCGTTGACGTACTGCTGATCGACTCCTCTCACGGCCACTCTGAAGGCGTGCTGCAGCGCATTCGTGAAACGCGCGCGAAATATCCCGATCTGCAAATTATCGGCGGCAACGTCGCTACCGGCGCAGGCGCTCTGGCGCTGGCCCAGGCAGGCGTGAGCGCGGTAAAAGTTGGTATTGGCCCGGGTTCTATCTGTACTACCCGTATCGTCACCGGGGTGGGCGTACCGCAGATCACCGCAGTTTCTGACGCGGTAGAAGCGCTGGAAGGCACCGGCGTGCCGGTTATCGCTGATGGCGGTATCCGTTTCTCTGGTGATATCGCTAAAGCGATTGCCGCAGGTGCATCCTGCGTTATGGTTGGCTCTATGCTGGCTGGTACTGAAGAATCTCCGGGTGAAATCGAGCTGTATCAGGGGCGCGCCTTTAAATCTTACCGCGGTATGGGCTCGCTGGGCGCGATGTCTAAAGGTTCTTCTGACCGTTACTTCCAGAGCGATAACGCGGCAGACAAACTGGTGCCGGAAGGTATCGAAGGGCGCGTTGCCTATAAAGGCCGCCTGAAAGAGATCGTTCATCAGCAAATGGGTGGTCTGCGCTCCTGTATGGGCCTGACCGGTTGCGCCACCATTGAAGAGCTGCGCACCAAAGCGGAATTTGTGCGTATCAGCGGCGCGGGTATTTCGGAAAGCCACGTTCATGACGTGACCATCACCAAAGAGTCGCCGAACTACCGCATGGGATCGTAATCCCAGGAACTTCCTCGCCCGGTATCTGCCGGGCGCTTTTATTGATCACTCTATCGTCCTGGAATTGTCTTAATGACCACGGAAAATATTCATAAGCATCGTATTTTGATCCTCGATTTTGGTTCGCAGTACACCCAACTGGTAGCGCGTCGCGTGCGCGAACTCGGTGTCTACTGTGAACTGTGGGCGTGGGATGTGACCGAAGCGCAGATCCGCGAATTTAATCCGAGCGGTATCATCCTTTCCGGTAGCCCGGAAAGTACTACTGAACTTAACAGCCCGCGCGCGCCGGAATATGTGTTTAACGCGGGCGTGCCGGTTCTTGGCGTTTGCTATGGCATGCAGACTATGGCGCTACAGCTGGGCGGTAAGGTGGAAGGCTCTACCGAACGTGAATTTGGCTATGCGCAGGTAGAAGTTCGACTTGATAGCGAACTGGTACGCGGCATTGAAGATTCCGTCAGCGCTGCCGGACTGCCGCTGCTGGATGTCTGGATGAGTCATGGCGATAAGGTTACCGCGATTCCGTCTGACTTCGTTACCGTTGCCAGCACTGAAACCTGCCCGTTTGCCATTATGGCTAACGAAGAGAAGCGTTTTTACGGCGTACAGTTCCACCCGGAAGTGACGCATACCCGCCAGGGGCAGCGTATGCTGGAGCGCTTTGTGCTGGATATTTGCCAGTGTGAAGCGATGTGGACCCCGGCGAAAATTATTGAAGATATCGTTGAGCGCCTGCGTGAGCAGATCGGTAACGATAAAGTGATTCTTGGTCTTTCCGGTGGCGTTGATTCATCAGTAACCGCTATGCTGCTGCATCGTGCCATTGGCGATCGCCTGACCTGTGTTTTCGTGGATAACGGCCTGCTGCGTCTGAACGAAGCAGAGCAGGTGATGGATATGTTTGGCGATCATTTCGGCCTGAACATCATCCATGTTCCGGCGGAAGCGCGTTTCCTTGATGCGCTGGCGGGAATTGATGAGCCAGAAGCGAAACGTAAAACCATCGGGCGCGTATTTGTTGAAGTCTTCGACGAGCAGGCAACCAGCCTGACCGATGTGAAATGGCTGGCACAGGGCACCATCTACCCGGATGTGATTGAATCCGCTGCTTCAGCAACCGGCAAGGCGCACGTGATTAAATCGCATCATAACGTCGGCGGCCTGCCGAAAGAGATGAAGCTGGGTCTGGTCGAGCCGCTGAAAGAGCTGTTTAAAGACGAAGTACGTAAGATTGGTCTGGAGCTGGGCCTGCCGTACGATATGCTTTATCGCCATCCGTTCCCAGGCCCAGGCCTTGGCGTGCGCGTGCTGGGTGAAGTGAAGAAAGAGTATTGCGATCTGCTGCGTCGTGCCGATGCCATCTTTATTGAAGAGCTGCGTAAAGCCGATCTCTACAACAAAGTGAGCCAGGCCTTTACCGTCTTCCTGCCGGTGCGCTCCGTTGGCGTAATGGGCGACGGGCGTAAATATGACTGGGTCGTATCGCTGCGTGCGGTAGAAACCATCGACTTTATGACTGCGCACTGGGCGCATCTGCCTTATGAATTCCTGGGCCGCGTCTCTAACCGTATTATCAATGAAATCAACGGTATTTCGCGCGTGGTTTATGATATTTCCGGCAAGCCACCGGCCACGATCGAGTGGGAATGATTTTACGTCTGGCAATAGCCTGCACGTATAAGCAGTAAAATACCGCTAAGCCCGCGTAATCGCGGGCTTTTTTTGGGCTGGCATTTTCTGGCTTCCATCCCCCATCAATGCAATAAAAACAGCGTCGCCAGCCCAAGGAAAATAAAAAAGCCGCCGGTGTCGGTCAGCGCGGTAATCATCACGCTGCTGCCAATGGCCGGATCGCGCTTTAGCTTCGTCATGACCAGTGGGATCAGAACACCCATCAGGGCTGCCAGTAACAGATTCAGCACCATTGCCAGCATCATTACGCCACCGAGCGCCAGATTGTCATACATCAGCCAGGTAATAGTGCCCATGATGCCGCCCCAGAAAAGACCGTTGATCAACGCAACGCCCAGTTCGCGCAAAAAGAGAAAGCTAAAGTTGCCTGGTTCCACCTGATGCAGCGCCAGCGCACGCACGATCATCGTGATAGTTTGGTTGCCGGTATTGCCGCCGATGCCCGCGACGATCGGCATCAGCGTTGCCAGTGCCACCAGCTGAGAAATGGTTTCCTCAAACAGGCCGATCACACGTGAGGCGATAAAAGCGGTACAGAGATTGATCGCCAGCCAGGTCCAGCGGGTGCGTACCGCCTTTTTTACCGGCGCGAAGACTTCCTCTTCCTGGCTCAGACCACCCATCTTACGAATATTGCTTTCGTTCTCTTCATTAACCAGATCGATAACATCTTCTACCGTTACGCGCCCGATCAACTTTCCCTGCGCGTCAATTACCGCCGCAGAGATCAGGTTATAGCGCTCAAACGCACCGGCGGCTTCTTCAGCCTTATCGTCAAGACGGAAAGTATTAGGCCGATCGTTCATTACGGAGAAAACCTGCGTCTCCGGCTGATTAAGCAAAATATCGGTCAGCGGCAGCTCGCCCAGCAGTACGTTATCTTTATCGGTAATAAACAGCTTATCGGTGCCTTCGGGGATGGCGCGACGGCGGCGTAAAAAACGTTGCACCGTTGCCAGCGTAATATCGGCGCGCACGCTGATAAAATTGAAGTCCATAATGCGGCCGACGAGATCGCGATCGAAATTGACCACGTTCAGCACGCGGGCGCGCAATGCCGGATCGAGCGAGGCCAGCAACCTGCCGGTAAGATCGCGTGGCAGATAACGGGCCAGATAAGCCTGATCGTCAATATCCAGCGGCGCGATCGCCTGTAAAATTTCCTTATCGCTCATTCCCTCGGTCAGGCTTTCCCAGACCGTTTCCGAGGCTTCCACCAGCACCTGACCGCGACGCGAGTTATCCACCAGCTGCCACAGCGCCTGTCGTTCATCTTCCGGCAGCGCCTCAAGAATATCGGCGATATCAGCCGCGTGAAGCAGCGTTAAATCCTGCTGCAGGCTGGTGATTTTTGCCAGGGTTTCAGGTGCGTAAGAATCGGGTGAAGCGGGAGGATTGAGTAAATCCTCAACCAGTTGCGGGCCATCAAGCAGAAGCGTGAGGATACGACTGCGGATATCAGCAAGCTGCTGTGCCTGAGATACAGACATAAAAAAATCCCTTGTGTCTGGAGGACGAGGCTAAAGATACTTCCTCATTTTCTACAGACATGAGGAAAAGGTAAGTTGCCCTGGTAAAGACAACTTGATGCTCGCGTCATGACCTTTACTGACCGCCAGGTTGGGTAATTACCGGTACTTCAGCGTTCTCTTTGTTGTTCTGATAATGCTGAAATGCGCCAGGTAAGGCATAAAACAGCCGTCCCAACAGCAGGATAAAGCTAATCAGCAAAATAATGCGGGTCATTCGGCCAGTTTTTGGACGTCTTCGTAACGACGTAACGCTGTTCACTCAGGGATTCCTGTATTAAGCCCGAAGGCGATAGGATAATTTAGGCACAGCCTAACCTTAAGGTCAATGACGCATTGCCGTTCACTACTGCTAATTTGTCGCACTGGTATCGCAGACAACGAATGAAATGTGCTGTGAACTATTTTTAATGATCAATTTTGACCTGTATCAAACCGGAATGCTTACCGGAAATTAGTATGGTGCGGTTTTTAAGCTTTATGCGGCTTATTTGTATAAGCCTTATAATTACTGGAGAGGCCGTTTTGTTTACCAGGTTAAAATTGCCTGCGCTAAGACGCTTTCGCTGTAGCTGGTGGGGCGTGCCTTTATGGCTGGCGCTGCTGCTGATGCCCCTTTCCAGTTTACTTTCGGTAAAGCTGACCTTACCCGATGGCCCTATTTATCTGCTGTTCTTGCCGATCACTTTAAACGTAGCGCTGCTGATGGTGTTTGACTGGGCGGCGCTGCCCGGCATTGCTCTGGCGTTGCTGTGGCGCTATATCACGCTTTTTTCACCAGGACATGCACTGCTCACCTGCATCGTATTTATCAGCGGGCTTAGTATCTGCTGGCTGGGCTATCGTATCTGGGCAGGGCGACACTGGGGAGCGGAACCCGGCATGCTGCAGCTGGGCGTGATGCGGCTGTTCTGGATCGGTTTTTTTCTGCCGACGCTGCTGGTCTTTCTGATGCAGATTACCGTTACCCTTAACGCTGTACCTGCTACCAACTCTATTTTTAACCGTAATCCGCTAACGCTGCGTACGCTAATCAACTATCAGGCAATTTTACTCTCCTGTGTTGCCATCATGCCTTTTTATTACATGGTGATACGCTGTTTCCGCCATCCGGGTTATCTTGCACGTCAGTTTGGCCTGCTGCGCCAGCAAATTGCCGATAGCGTTAGCACGGCGGAAATAAAAATCTGGCTTGTCTGGCTGGTTTTACTGGTGATGCTGCTGATGGTACTGCACAGCAAGCTGGAGAATCAGCTAATTGGTGATTTTGCCCTGTTACTGGTGCTGCCGACAATGCTCTGGTCAGCGGTGCGATTCGGCTTTTTGTTTACCGCACTGGTATGGGCGCTGGTTCTGATTGCGCTTTATCAGTTTCGTGCACAGCCGGATATCTCACTGCACCTGGCAGTAATCAGCACCAACCTGTTGGTGTGGACGTTAATCATCTATTTTATTGCCGTTAGCGGAGTACGCCAGCGCCAGCTGATACAAAAATCGCGTCAGGCCGCGCTCATCGATCCTATTATCGATTTGCCCAACCTGCGGGCGCTAAAAAATATGCTGGCGCAGCAGGCGTCATCTACGCTCTGCTTTTTACGCATTCCCGATATCGATCGGCTCAGCCGCACCTGGGGGCTGGATTTGCGGATTGAATATAAGCGTCGGTTAGCTGCACATTTGCAGCCGCTGCTGCATTCAAACGAGACCGTATACCACTTGCCAGGCTTCGATCTGGCGCTGCGGCTGAATAAATCGACGCATGAAGAGCGCATTCAGCAAATTTGCGCGCGGCTTGACGGCTACAGCCTGCGCTGGAAAGGGCTGCCGCTACAGCCTGACATCGGCATCAGCTATTGCCACGTGGTGCCGCCGGTGAATCATCTGCCGGGGCTGCTGGGCGAGCTGAGCGAAATGGCCGAAGTATCGCTGCACAGCCATCAGCCTGAAAGCCTGCAGCAGGATAATACCGGCGCACAGCGTCAGATCAGAGAGAAGCTGGCGCTGCTGAATGAAGTACAGCAGGCGCTGGATAATGAGCGCTTTATCATGATGGCGCAGCGTATTGAAGGGCTGCGCGGCGATGATTACCACGATCTGCTGCTTCGCCTGATTGACTCACGCGGTGAGCAGGTATCGCCGGAGCGTTTTTTGCCGGTAGTGCAGGAGTTCGGTCTGACATGGGAAATCGATCGCTGGGTGCTGAATCATGCGCTGAGCTTTATCGATCGCAGCCGCGAGCATCTGCCAGCCGCTCGCTTTGCGGTTAATATCCATGCGGTAAACCTGTGTCGACCTTTCTTCCTCAGCGAGCTGGAACGGTTGTTAAAACAGCATCAGGTGGAGCCCTGGCAGCTGATACTGGTCATTAGCGAAACGTCAGGGGCGGTAGAGTCGCTGGCGGGCCAGCGCACAATCAATCGGCTACGTCAGTTGGGATGCCGCATCGCCATCGAACATTTTGGCGTAAGTTATGCCAGCTATCTGCAGTTAACCACGCTAGAGGCGGATATGCTCAAAATTGACGGTGGCTTCGTTCACAATATGCTGAACAGTCCGCTGAACTATCAGATTGTGGAATCCATCTGTCGCGTCGCCCGGTTAAAGCGGATGCAGATCGTGGCGGAATCGGTAGAATCCCAGGCGGTGGCGGCGGCCCTGCGCGCCCTGGGCATTGATTACCTGCAGGGCGACGCCATTAGCGAGCCGCAGCCGTTAACGATGCTGGCGGATAGCTGATTATTCCGCAGGCGATTTTTGCGCCAGCAGAGTAGCGAAACGCAGGCTAATGCGGTTGCCGTTTTCATCGATTCTGTGCAACTGGCCTGGATTCTCATTATATTTAACGATATTCCAGTTGCGGTAGTAGTGGCTCAGCTCGCCCGATTTGAAAGTGAACGGGAAGGGCATGGTGCAGGGATAATCATCGGTATCCATCGCCGCGACGATCAGGTTATAGCCATTTTTTACCGTGCTGGCCTGCATATCGGCGATCAGCTGAGGAATGGTTTCCGGCTGCAGGAACATCATTACCACCGTAGACAGCACAAAATCGTATTCGCCGTTAAAGCGCGTGCTGTTCAGATCGGTGATTTGCGTGGTGATACCGCTGAGTGATTCCGCTTCTATAATCTGATTCAGGCGGGCAATACTCTGTGGATTTTTATCCCAGGCGGTGACCTCAAAGCCTTTCATATTCAGGAAAAGGCTGTTGCGCCCGTTACCGCAGCCAACATCCAGCGCTTTGCCTGGCTTCAGTAACGGCAGTGCTGCGACCACTTCGGAATGGGTAGCGGTGAGCTGATATTTTTCAGTGAAATAGTTATCGGGACGTGTCGTCATGCTTATCTGTCTGGTTGAGGCGGGCGGAGAAAGCGCCGCCCGAATTCGCTGGCGTTGGTTACGCCTCTTCTTCAATCACCAGTTTCCAGCCGGAAACATCTTCCCAGTAGGTCTGTTCACGCTCCAGATCGAGCTGCACCAGCGTATTCTGGCTAAAGTAGCCAGCCGGGAAGCGTAGCGTCCAGTGTCCATCCTGGGTAATGAGCGTCAGCCGCTCTGGATGACTGGTGGCCTGCCGCTGATTATTTAACAGCGTACCGAGCCGCAGTAAAAACACCAGTGGCACGATCTGTTTCTTTTTAAACAGCGTAAAGCGCGGCAGATCGTCAGTTTTCACCGCTTTACGGTGATAGCGTACCAGGGTCGCCAGCAGTAGCTGTTGATCCTGGTTAAACCCTGGCAAATTGGTATTTTGCAGAATATAGGCGGAGTGGCGCTGCATACCGCTGTGGTTGATAGTTAAGCCCACCTCATGCAGCAGCGCTGCCCAGCGCAGCAGTGCGGCAAGCTGCGGGTTGGCGAGTCGGGGATTCTGATCGCGCCACTGTTCCCACAGCTGATCGGTAGTTTCCAGCACGCGTCGCGCCTGGTCGCTGTCGATATTGTAGTGATTCGCCAGGCTTTGCGCAGTGCGACTGCGAATATCCTGATGGCGGAAGCGGCCTTCCATCTCATACAGCACCCCTTCGCGCAGGGCACCGTCCGACAGCCGCAGCTCGCGGATTGCCAGCGCATCAAACACGCCGCAAAGAATGGCCAGGCCGGGTACAAACACCGCCTGGCGCTCTTCCGACAGGCCCGGCAGGCTCAGCGCAGAAAAAGATTTATGCCTTATCACCTCGTCATACAGCCGCTCCAGCCGCTCAGGGGTAATCAGCTTCTCTTTTTCGCCCATCGCCTGTAGCACTTCGCAGGCAGCCTTAATGGTGCCGGAGGCACCCAGCGCGTATTGCCAACCGAGCAGGCGATACTGCCAGGCCAGCGTTTCCAGTTTTTGCGCCGCGGCAAGACGGGCGCGGCGAAAATTTTCCTGGTTAATTTCGCCTTTAGGGAAATAGAGATTAGCGAAGCTGACGCAGCCCATGCGGCGGCTTTCTACCAGCTTCGGTTCGAAATCTTCACCGATTACCAGCTCGGTCGAGCCGCCGCCGATATCGATCACCAGCTTGCGGCCTTTTTCCGGCTGCGTATGTTCCACGCCCATAAAAATCAGGCGAGCCTCTTCGTGACCAGAAATTACTTCGATCGGATAGGGGATCACTTCCGCCGCGCGCCGCAGAAAATCTTCTGCGTTCACCGCCTGGCGCAGCGTATGGGTGCCGACAATCGTCACGTTCGAAGGGCTAAAGCCCTGCAGGCGTTCGGCGAATAGCGCCAGGCAGTTCAGGCCGCGCTGGATAGCCGCCTCGCTCAGCACATTATTCATATCCAGCCCGTCAGCCAGATGCACGCGCTGCTTCAGGCGGCCCAGCACCTGCATCGCCCCATCCACCACGCGGGCGATGACCATGTGAAAGCTATTGGAACCGAGGTCAATAGCGGCAAACTCCTGCGGTCGGGGCATATTTTTATGGGATATCGGCATAGTGAATTATTCAGGTTGTTCCAGAGATTTGATGTAATCGTAAATGGCCTGCTGGGCCCGCACCTTACGGCGATTACCGCGCGGAACATAACGGTTACTCAGTTCTTTATCAATAATGCGGGCCTTCACAGTATCACTGAACAGGATGGCAATAATATCCAGGATGCGCTGTTTCAGAACAGGATCAAGGATCGCGACCGCCACTTCTATCCGGTAATCGATGTTACGAGTCATCCAGTCGGCGGAAGAGAGGAACACTTTTTTATCGCCGCCGTTCTCGAAAATATAGACCCGGTCGTGTTCCAGATAGCGGTCAACGATGCTGATGACGCGAATATTTTCGCTGATTCCTTCCAGATTGGGAATCAGTGAACACATGCCGCGCACTAACAGATTCACTTTCACGCCGACGCTGGAGGCGGCATAGAGCCGATCAACCAACCCTTTATCTACCAGGTTGTTAACTTTCAGGGTAATGCCCGCTGGCAGCCCCTGCTGTGCATTGGCAATCTCTTCATCGATAAGCTGGTAGAGCATACGACGCGAGTTTTGCGGCGAGACCATCAGATAGTCGAAGTTTACCGGGCGATAGGGGTTTTCAATAAAATTGAACACCCGGCGCACCTCGTTGGTGATGCGCGCATCGGCGGTCAACAGCGAGTAGTCGGTATAAAGACGTGCGGTCTTTTCATTAAAGTTACCAGTGCCAATGTGGGCGTAACGCACCACTTCATCACCTTCATGACGTGAAATCAGAAACAGCTTGGCGTGAATTTTCAGGCCCGGCGCTGAGAAAATAACATGCACGCCCGCCTCGGTCAGCCGCTTGGCCCAGTGGATATTGGCCTCTTCATCAAAGCGCGCCTGTAGCTCTACCACTACCGTCACCTTTTTACCGTTGTAGGCGGCATGGATCATCGCATCGATAATGCGTGAGTTTTTCGCTACGCGATAAATGTTGATTTTAATCGCCAGCACGCTGGGATCGAACGAGGCCTGACGCAGCAGCTCCAGCACATGCTCAAAGGTATGGTAGGGATAGTAGAGCAGCACGTCGTGATTACGGATCGCATCGAAGCCGTTGCGGAAGCCGTCAAACCAGATATGGCGTAGCTGCGGCAGCGGTTTATTCACCAGGTTAGTTTTACCAACGTTAGGGAAGCTGATGAAATCTTTGAAGTTATGATAACGTCCGCCCGGTACTACCGAATCGTAGTTAGAAATGCTGAGTTTGCCGCGCAGCAGCTCAACCATCGCGTTTGGCATATCGCGCTGGTAAACGAAACGCACCGGTTCCGCCGTCAGGCGCTGCTTCAGGCTGGAGGACATCAGTTCCAGCAGGCTCGACTCCATCTCTGTGACCAGGTCATATTCCGCATCGCGCGTCATTTTCATCGAATAGGCGTTGAGCGCGTCGTAATCGAAGAAGCCTTTAAAAATATCATCCAGACAGTAGCGCAGGATGTTATCCAGCAGAATCATCGGCTTACGACGACGTGGTGACTCCGCAGGCAGGTTGACGAAGCGCGGCACCTTATCGGAAGGAATTTCCAGCAGCGCGTAACGAATCTCCTCGCCGCGAATAATTTCTACCGCCAGATAGGTGTAATCATCCTTAAGGAATTCGGTCAGGTCGGTTTCATGGTTGATCAGAATCGGCGTCACATGCTGCCGTAGCTGATGTTTAAAATAGTGACGCAGCCAGCTCTGTTGGTTTGGCGACAGCTGGCGCTCGTTGATAAGAAAAATCTGGTTACGCGCCATTTCCAGCAGCAGATCGTTATAGAGACCGTCAAATTCCTGGTCGGCGCGCATTACCCGTTGCTGAATCTTTTTCAGCAGGTGGCGCGGTGTACTGGGCGACCCTTGTTCTTCACCAATCAGAATGCGCCTTTTCAAATCGGCGAAGCGTACTTTATAAAATTCATCCAGGTTGTTGGAATAGATACCAAGAAAGCGCATCCGCTCGATCAGCGGGTTAGTTTTATCCGCCGCTTCCTGCAATACGCGCTCGTTAAAGGATAACCAGCTCAGTTCTTTTTCAATATATAGTTTTTCCTGACCCATCATGGCTCCGTTGTGCTGATTAAAGACGAGGGTATCTATTTTCCTTGTTCATTATGGCGAGAGTATGGCAGCAATGTCTAACCTCAACAGTTGTCATATCAGAGAGCTACGGGCAACATAGCGGATTCACCTGAAAGGAATCCACAGGCACGATGATCGATAACCATATTCCCGTTCACTACAGCAATCGCTCGCGGCGTCTTGTCGACCGCCTGACCGCGCGCGCGATTGGTGCCTGCGGTATTGGCGTGTTGCTGGTCATGATGCTGCTGTTTGTCTGGCTACTGTGGGTGGTTATGCCACTGTTTGCCACACCCAGCATGCAGTCCGGAACGATTCAGCCTGCGCTTTCCGCTCAGCCTGCCGTGGCGCTTGGCGTTAACGGTAGCTGGGGATGGCGTATCGATGCGCAGGGCGCAGGCCGTTTCTTCCCGTTAAGCGGCGCTCAACCTGAACCGGCACTAAAACTGGCGCAGGGTCCCCTGGTGAGCGCAGCAAGCGCCGATAACAGCAGCGTACTGCTGTTACAGCCCAATGGCAATTTTCGTCTGGTCCAACCTGATTTCAGCGCGGCGGATAAACAGCCGCGCTGGAAATTTCCGTTAGGCGATGGGTTCATCACTGGGGTGAGCGGGCAGCTCACCCAGGCGGCGCTGGCTGCCGTTGCTGAAAATAGCTGGCTGGCGGCGCTCAGCGATGGGCAGCATATCCGTCTGCTGCGTTTGCGCGTGGGCCAGCCGGTAATCAGCGATACGCTGGCCAGCGGCCCGATCGATCATCTGCTGCTGACGCCAAACGGCAGGCTGCTGTTTGCCAGCGGTGGCGGGCAGCTGCGCGTCTGGCGCATTGATGGCGAACAGGTCACGCTACGCGATACGCTGCCGCTGACGCATCCACCGCGACAGATGGCGCTGCTGAGCGGTGGGCGTTCACTGCTGATTGCTGATGAGAACGGCATCAGCCAGTGGTTTGATATTGCCGATGAAAAAGGAGTGCATCTGCATCGCATTCGTGATGTTGACGGCGCGCGTGCGCAAGCGTTGCTGATTACCGAACCGCAGCGCCGGGTTTTCGCCACGCTGAGCGCCGAAGGAGACATGAAATTTTATGCCAGCAAGCGCGACGGCGCGTTTTACCACCGGGCGATTGGGAAGGATGTGCGTGCCGCCAGTTTTACCCCACAGGGCGACGGGCTGTTGGTTGAGCGCGGTAACGGCTGGCAATACTGGCGCATCGATAATCCCTGGCCCGATATCAGCCTGCGCAGCCTGTGGCAAAAAGTATGGTATGAAAACTATCCGCAGCCGGACTGGGTATGGCAATCAACGGCGGTGGAAGATCCTTTTCAGGCCAAATTCAGCCTGGTGCCAATGGTAGCTGGGACCCTGAAAGCGGCAGCGCTGGCGATGCTGTTTGCTACGCCAATGGCGATGGCTGCGGCGATCTATACCGCCTGGTTTATGTCGCCCGCGCTGCGTCGCTGGATCAAACCGGCGATTGAGATGATGGGCGCGCTGCCGAGCGTGGTGGTCGGGCTGTTTGCCAGCCTGTGGCTGGCACCGCATATCGCCTCTGCGCTCTCCGGCGTGCTGCTATTGCCTTTCGCGTTAACCGCAACGCTGCTGTTATGCGGCCCGCTGCTGCGCCGCCTGCCGCCACGCTGGCGGCAGCGGCTGGCAACGCCGGGGCGTGAGATGTGGCTGCTGATTCCGCTGCTGTTGCTGGTGAGCCTGTTTTGTCTGTGGCTGATGCCGTTGACGGATCGTCTGCTGTGGGGCGCACCGCTGGCCGATCGGCTGCCCGGCGGCTATGAGCAGCGCAACCTGTTGATTGCTGCGGTAGCGATGGGCTTTGCGCTGGTACCGCTGATTTTTACCCTCGCCGAGGAGGCGATTTTCAGCGTGCCGACCGCGCTGGGGCAAGGATCGCTGGCGCTGGGCGCAACGGCCTGGCAAACGCTGTCGCGGGTTATTTTGCCCAGCGCGGCTTCCGGTATCTTTGCCGCCGTGATGATCGGTTTTGGACGCGCGGTGGGGGAAACCATGATTGTGCTGATGGCGACCGGTAATACGCCGGTAACGGAAGGCGGCCTTTTTCACGGCGTGCGGGCGCTTTCCGCCAATATCGCCGTGGAAATGCCAGAAGCAGCGGCAGGTAGCGCTCATTATCGCATTCTGTTTCTCAGCGCGCTGGTGCTGCTGATCTTTACGCTGGTGCTTAACACGCTGGCAGAGGTGGTACGGCAGCGCCTGCGTCGTCGCTACGGACAGTATGAGGGGCAGGGATGAGCGCAATACGTCAAAACGATCGCTGGCGCTGGCTGACAGCGGGTGCGGTGGCTTTCAGCCTGCTGGCTTTTTTGCTGCTGTTGGGGTTACTGGCCTGGCAGGGGCTGCGTCATTTCTGGCCGCAGCCGATCACGCTGTTTACGCTGTCGCAGCCCGCTGCCGGTGAGGTGCGCGTGCTGGGCGAAGTGATTGACCAGCAGTCGCTGTCGCGCCAGCAGCTGATTGATGCCGGTCTGCCGCAGGCACAGCGGCTGCCGAAACAGACTACCCGCTACCTGGTTAAAACCGGCAACCGCGACTTCGCCGCACCCGATTTTCGTACCCTGCTGGAGAGCGATATCCGGCAGCGCGAGCAGCCGCGTGATGTGCTGGTGTTACAGCGCCGCGTTGGTGGCGTGGCGCTGGGCTGGTTTGCCGGACTGTTTGAAAATCAGCAGCCGCTCATCGCTCAGGATATGCGTCTCGCGCTTCAACAGCGTTTGCAGCAGACGCAGCAGCAGCTGGCGCTGGCCGAGCAGCTACGGCGCAATGAGATGGCGCGCATCACGGCGCAGCTTGACGCGCTGGAAGTCGAAGAGCTGAAGCGCAAGGCTGCGGGCCAGGAAAATGAGCAGAGTCGCTCGTTGCTGTCAGCCAATCGCGCCGAGCTACAGCGGCAGTTCGCTATCCAGGCGGAGCGCCGTGCTTCGTTGTTACAGGAGAGTGCGCGTAGCGCGCTGATGCTGCGTGATGCCAGCGGGCAGCTGCACCGCATTCCGCTGGCACAGATTGTGGATGCCTGGTATCCCAACGCCATGAGCTTTACACAAAAACTGCACCATTTCCTGCAACAGCTGTGGCGCTTCGTCGCGGATTCACCCGGCGGGGCTTCGCAGGGCGAGCAGAGCGCGTTCCCGGCTATTTTCGGTACGGTGCTGATGGTGCTGCTGATGTCGGTAGTCGTGATGCCGTTGGGCGTTATCGCCGCCGTCTGGCTGCATGAATATGCCGGGCAGAATACGCTCACCCGGCTGGTGCGCATCGCAGTGGTCAATCTGGCGGGCGTGCCCTCAATCGTGTACGGCGTATTTGGGCTGGGCTTTTTTGTCTGGCTGATCGGCGGCACGCTCGATCAGCTGTTTTATGCCACCACGCTGCCGAATCCCACTTTTGGCACGCCCGGCCTGCTGTGGGCCGCACTGACGCTGGCGCTGTTGACGTTACCGGTGGTGATCGTCGCCACGGAAGAGGGGCTATCGCGTATTCCCGCCGCGCTGCGTCACGGCTCGCTGGCGCTGGGTGCTACCCGTGCGGAAACGCTGTGGCATGTCACGTTACCGCTGGCGATACCGGCAATGCTGACCGGGTTAATCCTTGCGGTGGCCCGCGCCGCGGGTGAGACGGCACCGTTAATGCTGGTTGGCGTGGTAAAAATGGCGCCGGAGCTGCCGGTAGACAACGTCTTTCCCTGGCTGCATCTTGACCGTAAATTTATGCATCTTGGCTTTCAGATTTACGATCTGGCATTTCAAAGCCCCAATGCCGAAGCTGACCGTCCGGTGGTTTACGCCACGGCGCTGCTGTTGGTGATAATTATTCTTGGGCTGAACTTAACGGCGATGGGGTTACGCCATCGTCTGCGCGAGCGCTATCGCTCGCTGGTGCAATAACGGTGAGAACCATGACGGCTGATATCGAAACCGCGCTGATAATTAATCATCTTTCCCTCTGGTATGGCGATAAGCAGGCGCTGGATGACATCAGCCTGTCGATTCCGAAAAATCGTATCACCGCGCTGATTGGTCCTTCCGGCTGCGGTAAATCGACCCTACTGCGCTGCTTTAATCGTATGAATGATGTGATTGACGGCTGTCGTACAGAAGGGGGGATCTGGCTGGATCGACGCAATATCTTACAGGATGAAAGCGATCTTTCTGCGTTGCGCCGTCGCGTTGGGATGGTGTTCCAGCGTCCTAATCCCTTTCCCAAATCGATCTATGAAAATGTGGTTTATGGTCTGCGCCTGCAGGGAGTGCGCGATCGACGCATTTTGAACGAGGCGGTAGAACGGGCGTTACGGGCGGCGGCGCTGTGGCCGGAAGTCAAAGATAGCCTGCGGCAAAACGCCCTGACGCTCTCCAGCGGCCAGCAGCAGCGGCTGGTGATCGCCAGAGCAATTGCGATTGAGCCGGAGGTACTGCTGCTCGATGAGCCAACCTCGGCGCTCGATCCCATCTCTACGCTGGTGATCGAAGAGCTGATGACTACGCTGAAGCAGCACTTTACGCTGATTCTGGTGACGCACAATATGCAGCAGGCGGCGCGCGTCTCCGACTATACCGCCTTTATGCATCAGGGCAGATTAGTAGAGTTCGCCGATACCGATACGCTGTTCACCACGCCAAAGCAGCGGCGTACCGAAGATTATATTACCGGGCGTTTTGGTTAAGCTGAAGGAAAGGGCAGGGAACGGCTCTGGCTAAGCAGAAGAAAAAGACAGAGCCGGTTGGCTCTGTCTGATGAAACTAGTCGCCTGCGTAACCCTGGGCAGGCAGCCGCTGGCCGTCCAGCCAGGCGGCGTTATCGCGCATGATTAACCGCTCGTCGACAAACCAGCTAATGACCAGCGGGTAGATAGCATGTTCCTGATGCTGCACGCGTGCGGTAACGTCCTCTTCGCTGTCGTCAGCGAAAACCGGCACCTTAGCCTGTAAAATCACTGGCCCGCCGTCCAGCTCATCGGTAACGAAATGCACTGATGTGCCGTGCTCGCTGTCACCGTTTTCAATGGCCTGACGGTGGGTATGCAGGCCGGGATATTTCGGCAGCAGAGAAGGATGGATATTGAGCAACCTGTCATGATAGTGCGCGACAAAAGCCGGGCTGAGGATGCGCATATAGCCCGCCAGCACCACCAGATCGGGCTTATATTCATCGATTTCAGCCATTAGCTGATGATCGAATGCCTCACGGCTGGCGTAGTGCGTTGCCGACAGCGCGTGCGCCGCAATACCGCCTGCGCGCGCACGCTCCAGGCCAAACGCATCGGCGCGGTTGCTGAACACCGCGACCACATTCGCTTTTATGCGCCCCTGCTGGCAGGCATCCAGAATCGCCTGTAGGTTGCTGCCGTTGCCGGAAATCAGCACTACCAGCCGCTTCATTTGATAACCACGCGCTCTTCGCTGTCGGAGGCGTGAATCGCACCGATTTTCCACGCCTGTTCGCCCGCAGCGTTCATCAGCGCTATCGCTTTATCTGCTTCGCTGGCGCTGACGGCGATGACCATGCCGACGCCGCAGTTGAACGTGCGATACATCTCGTGGCGGCTGACGTTACCCGCCTGCTGTAGCCAGCTGAAGACAGCAGGCCACTGCCAGCTTGCTTCATCAATCACCGCCTGGGTATTTTCCGGCAGTACGCGTGGAATATTTTCCCAGAAGCCGCCGCCGGTAAGATGGGCGATGGCGTGAACGTCAATCTGCTCAATCAGGCTGAGAATATTTTTTACATAGATACGCGTTGGTGCCAGTAGGTGATCGGCCAGTGGCTTACCGTCCAGCTGTTTGCTGAGCGCGTCGGTCTGGCTGACCTGTAAAATCTTACGTACCAGCGAGTAGCCGTTGGAGTGCGGGCCGCTGGAGGCGAGCGCAATCAGTACATCGCCATCCTTAACCTTGCTGCCATCGATGATCTCTGCCTTTTCCACTACGCCAACGCAAAAGCCCGCCACGTCGTAATCTTCGCCGTGGTACATTCCCGGCATTTCTGCGGTTTCGCCGCCAACCAGCGCGCAACCTGACTGCAGACAACCTTCAGCAATCCCGGCGATAACGGCGGAGGCGGTATCCACATCCAGCTTGCCGGTGGCGTAATAGTCGAGGAAGAAGAGCGGCTCTGCGCCCTGAACCACCAGATCGTTCACGCACATTGCCACCAGATCGATACCAATGGTGTCGTGACGTTTAAGATCCATCGCCAGACGCAGCTTAGTACCTACGCCGTCGGTGCCGGACACCAGCACCGGCTCGCGGTACTTTTGCGGCAGCGCGCACAATGCGCCAAAACCGCCCAGCCCGCCCATAACTTCAGGACGACGAGTCTGTTTCACCACACCTTTAATACGATCGACTAACGCGTTGCCTGCATCGATGTCAACGCCGGCGTCTTTATAGCTGAGAGAGGTCTTGTCGGTCACAGCGGTTTCCCCACGCGGTTTCGGTTTGAATTAAAGCGCGGCAATTCTAACAGCGCAGGCAAACGTTTGCGAGCGCCATCTGCGGCTGACATTGCGGATTACCTCTTTTTGGCTGATGCTTAGCACAGCACTTCTCTTTTGCGCTTTATTACCCGATCGCATATGGCGCTTTTAAGAAAAGGCGGTATAATCCCGCGATTTTTTTTCAGCTCAACACTCCGGGAGTACAACAATGAAGATCGTGGAAGTCAAACACCCGCTCGTCAAACACAAACTGGGCCTGATGCGTGAGCAAGATATAAGCACCAAGCGTTTTCGCGAGCTGGCGTCGGAAGTGGGAAGTTTGCTGACCTACGAAGCTACCGCCGATCTGGAAACAGAAAAAGTAACCATCGAAGGCTGGAACGGCCCGGTGGAAGTAGATCAGATCAAAGGCAAGAAGATTACCGTTGTTCCTATCTTGCGTGCCGGTCTCGGCATGATGGAAGGGGTGTTGGAGAACGTACCGAGCGCGCGTATCAGTGTGGTTGGCGTCTACCGTAATGAAGAGACGCTGGAGCCGGTGCCCTATTTCCAGAAGCTGGTTTCCAATATCGAAGAACGTATGGCGCTGGTGGTTGACCCGATGCTGGCAACCGGTGGTTCTATGATTGCCACTATCGATCTGCTGAAAAAGGCGGGATGCAGCACGATCAAGGTGCTGGTGCTGGTAGCGGCCCCGGAAGGTATCGCGGCACTGGAGAAAGCGCACCCGGACGTGGAGCTTTACACCGCCTCTATCGATCAGGGCCTGAACAGCAAGGGCTACATCATCCCCGGTCTCGGTGACGCGGGCGACAAGATTTTCGGAACAAAATAACCTATTCAGCCGACCGCCAGAGTCGGCTTTTTTTTTGCCAAAAACATCTCAAGGGGATAATTCATGACTCGTCGCGCGATTGGCGTTAACGAACGCCCACCGCTCCTGCAAACGATTCCGCTCAGCTTACAGCACCTGTTTGCCATGTTTGGCTCAACCGTGCTGGTGCCGATCCTGTTTCACATCAATCCGGCAACGGTATTGCTGTTTAACGGTTTTGGTACGCTGCTCTATCTGTTTATCTGTAAGGGTAAAATCCCCGCTTACCTCGGTTCCAGTTTTGCCTTTATTTCACCGGTTCTGCTGCTCCTGCCGCTGGGTTATGAGCTGGCGCTGGGCGGCTTTATTCTCTGCGGCGTACTGTTTTGCCTGGTTGCGCTGATTGTAAAAAAAGCGGGTACCGGCTGGCTGGATGTGATGTTCCCTCCGGCAGCCATGGGGGCGATTGTAGCGGTTATCGGCCTGGAGCTGGCGGGTGTGGCGGCCAATATGGCGGGCCTGCTGCCTGCCGATGGCGCTGCGGTTGACAGCACCACTATCACTATTTCATTGGTGACGCTGGGCGTAACGGTTTTCAGCTCTGTGCTGTTCCGCGGTTTTCTGGCCATTATCCCGATTCTGATCGGCGTGGTTGCAGGCTACCTGCTTTCCTGGGCGATGGGTATCGTTGACTGGAGCGGAGTAGAAACGGCGCATTGGTTCGCATTGCCAACCTTTTATACGCCGCGTTTTGAATGGTATGCGATGCTGACCGTTCTGCCTGCCGCGCTGGTGGTGATTGCCGAGCACGTAGGTCATCTGGTTGTGACCGCGAATATCGTGAAAAAAGATCTTATTCGCGATCCGGGCCTGCATCGTTCCATGTTTGCCAACGGCTTCTCTACTATTATTTC